>NZ_JBSFWK010000068.1:0-38423 GCF_053594815.1 Streptomyces sp. NPDC002577
CCGGTGGAGCGCATGATGCGCGACGCGAAGATCACCCAGATCTACGAGGGCACCAACCAGGTCCAGCGCATCGTCATGGCACGCAACCTGCCGTAGGACACAGCACACGGGAAGGGGCCCCGCCGGCTCGGCGGGGCCCCTTCTGCGTACGGCTTCTGCGTACGGCTTCTGCGTACGGCTTCTGCGTACGGCTTCTGCGTACGGCGCGAGCGGTCAGTAGCCGCCCGACACCGTCACCTTCTCGTCGTTCTTCAACTCGTTCACCAGCGTCTTCACCCTCGACGTGTCCCACTGGAGGTTGCCGTTGGCGGTGTTGCCGGAGAGCGGCATGTTCATGGACTTGCCGTCGCCGCCCGTGACGCCCTTCATCGCCCAGAACATGGACGCCAGGTCGAACAGGCTCATGTCCTTGTCGACGGTCAGCGTGTCCAGGCCGGCGCCCATCACCGGGTACAGCTTGAAGGGGTTCAGGACCGTCGACGGGGTCGCCGTCTGGTTCGCGAGGGCCGCGAGGAACTTCTGCTGGTTCTTCGTACGGTCCAGGTCGCTGCCCGCGAACGCGTACCGGGTGCGGACGAAGGCCAGGGCCTGCTCGCCATTGAGGGTCTGCGTGCCCGCCTTGAAGTCGGCGCCGGAGTTCTTGTCCTTGAACGCCTTCGGGATGTCCATCTCGACGCCGCCGACCGCGTCGACGATCTTGGCGAAACCGGCGAAGCCGATCTCCGCGTAGTGGTCGATGTGCAGGCCGGTGTTGTACTCGACGGTGCGGACCAGCAGCTCGGGGCCGTCCTCCGCGTACGCCGCGTTCAGCTTCACCTGGCGGCCGGTGCCCTGGTAGACCTTGCCGGACTCGGAGCCCTTGAAGGTGGGGATCACCACGTTCGAGTCGCGGGGCAGCGAGACCAGCGTGTTCCCGTTGTCACCGACGTGCAGGATCATCATCGAGTCCGTGCGCTTGCCCGCGGCCGAGCCGGTGTGGAGCTCCTTCTTCTCCGCGGAGGTCATGCCCTCGCGGCTGTCGGAGCCGACGATCAGGTAGTTCGTGCCCTCGCCCGCCGCGGGCCGGTCGATGACCTTCGACAGGTCCACGTCCCGCTTGAGCTTGGAATCGGCCCAGAAGTACGTGCCGACCGAGACCGCGAGCAGGACCACGACGAGGGTGAGCGAGCCGACCTTTATTCGGCGCCGCCAGTTCGGCCTGGGGCGTGTGGTGCCGTAGCCGTATCCGTCGTCGTCACCGCCGCCCCGGTGGCCGCCGCCCGAGCCGCCGTAGACCTGGCCCGTGTTGTAGCCGCTGTCGTAGGCGTCGCCGTACCCGTCCTGGTACCGCTCGCCGTCTCCGTACGCGGGCTGGGCCGGGACTCCGCCGCGCGGCGGGGCCGACGGCCGGGGGCCGGGGACCTGGCCGCGCTGAACATGACGCATCCGGCGGGCGCTTTCGGGTTCTGCGCTCGCGCTGCCGCGTCCGTAGCGGTCGCCGCCGCTGTCACGGGTGTCGCCGGTCCATCCGCCTGGCCAATCGCTCATGCCGCCAAGTGTGCAGTCTCGGGCTGTGTGCCCCACAAGGTCACGTGGAAAATCACACCAGGGCTGTTGCAGAGCTGACACATATACGTCCGGCATAAGGTGGAGGCCATGACAGACCAGGCCCACGCCCCGGAATCCGAAATTCCGGGCGTTGTTCCGGGCAAGCCGACATCGGCCTCCCGCACCACACTGAGCCACATCATGACCCACAACGACACCAACCTCCTCGGCACGGTGCACGGTGGCGTGATCATGAAACTGGTGGACGACGCCGCCGGCGCGGTCGCCGGACGGCACTCCGGCGGGCCCGCGGTCACCGCGTCGATGGACGAGATGGCGTTCCTGGAGCCGGTCCGGGTGGGCGATCTGGTGCATGTGAAGGCGCAGGTCAACTGGGTCGGCCGGACCTCGATGGAGGTCGGCGTCCGGATCATGGCCGAGCGCTGGAACGAGTCGGCCCCCGCCCAGCAGGTCGGCTCCGCGTATCTCGTCTTCACGGCCGTCGACGCCGACGGCAAGCCCCGCGTCGTACCGCCGGTGATCCCCGAGACCGAGCGCGACAAGCGCCGCTACCAGGAGGCGCAGATCCGGCGCACACACCGGCTGGCGCGCCGCCGCGCCATCAAGGAGCTGCGCGACCAGCGGGCCGCCGAGGGCTTCGAGGACTGAGTCGCCGGGCCGGCGGTGTGATCAGGGGCATACGGCTGCGATCAGTGGACATACGGCTGTGATCAGGGGCATACGACCTGGTCACCGGTGACCGTCGAAGGCTTGTCCGGCTCCAGCTCCTCCTCCTCGGCGCGCACCGGCCTGACCTCCTTGAAGTCCGTTCCGGCGATCACCGTCAGCGTCGAGCCCTGGCCCTTGACGGGGCGCAGCACGCTGCCGGGCAGCGCCGTCGCGAGGGCCTTCGCCGAGCGGTCCCAGCCCGGGTCGTACGTGACGATCGTGCGCTTCACGGTCCGGTGCTTCGAGTTCACCGGCGTCTTGGTCGTGACGAAGCCGGCGGCGCGCAGGGCGCTGTCGACGCGGCGGCCCAGGCCCGGCACGGCCGTGCCGTTCTCGACCTGCACCCGGATCTGCTGGGGTGCGATATCGACGAGCGTCGCCCGCGGTTTTGTGCTGGGTGCGGTCAGCGGCTTGTCCTCGCGCAGTGCCTCGAAGATCTTGTCGGCCTTGGCGGTGTCCCACTTCAGGGTCTGGCCGATGTCCTTCAGCTGCTCGTACCCGCTGATCGGCACCGTCGTGAACTCCGACGACTTGGGTGAGAAGTTCCGCATCGCATTCCCCAGCGCGAGCATCTCGTTCGCGCCGAAACCCTTGTCCGCACGCATCGAGCCGAGCACGGCCCGGGAGACGTCGCGGAACTTCACCGGGTTCAGCAGGACGTCGGTCGAGGTGGCCTTGGCGATCACCGCGACCAGGAAGCGCTGCTGGCGCTGCATACGGCTCAGGTCGGAGCCCGCGTCGACGTACCGGGAGCGCACGTACTGCAGGGCCTCGCCGCCGTCCAGGGTGTGGGTGCCGGGGGAGAGGTCGAGCCCCGTGTGCGAATCGACGAGCGGTTTCGACGTGCAGATCTGCACACCGCCGAGTGCGTCCACGGCCTTCATGAAGCTGGTGAAGTCGACCTCGAGATAGTGGTCGATCTTGAGGTGCGTCATGTTCTCCACCGTGCGGACGGTGAGCTGCGGACCGCCCTCCGCGTACGCCGCGTTGATCTTGACCGGGTGGGAGTGGTGCTTCATGCCGGTGGTCTCGTCGATGTGCGGAGGCAGCTCGGCGTACGAGTCGCGCGGCAGGCTCACGACGCTGGCGTGCTTCCGGTCCTGCGAGATGTGCACGATCATGATCGTGTCCGTGCAGTGGCAGGGGGCGCCGCCCAGCCGGTACTTCGCCTTGTCCTCCCAGGAGATCTTGTCGCGCTCGTCCGTGCCGACCAGCAGGAGGTTCATGCCGTGGCCCGGGGCGGGCCTGTCCTTCATGTCCTTGAAGGGGTCGACCCGCTCGATCACTCCCTTGTCCACGCTGGTGACCAGCGCATGCCCGATCCCGGCCGAGGCCAGCACCACCACCGAGAGCGTGGTCACCGCCCGCATGGCCCACCGCGGCCGCCGCCCGCGCCGCCCCGTCTCCGGGTGCTCGGGTGCCGGTGCGGGCCGCCTGGTGCGCGACGGCTGCGGCTGCGGCCGCGGACGGCGCTGCGGACGAGCGGGCGGGCTGGACGGCGTGGGCACGAGGTGGTACCTCCGCAGTACGGTCCGGAGACCGAGACGGGCCGGGTGATCCCGAGCACGGTACGGCGATACGAAATGCGGCCTGCGGTATTGAGCCGGACGGCGCGCCTCCCTGTCCCCCGTTCGCGGTAACGTGGCCCTCCGATGTGCACATCCCGGGGCCCTGACGTCGGCGATTGCCGCCGCGGACCCCGGACCCAGGCCGGTACCCCCAACGTGACGCAGGAAGACATGACCCTCCCTCCCGCCGTATCCGTGATCATGCCCGTCCTCGACGAGGAGCGGCATCTGCGCGGAGCCGTCCACGCCATCCTCGCGCAGGAGTACGACGGTGAGATGGAGGTGGTCATCGCGCTCGGCCCGTCCGCGGACCGTACCGACGAGATCGCCGCCGAGCTGGTACGCGAGGACCCCCGCGTGCACACGGTCCCGAACCCCACGGGCCGCACCCCCGCCGCGCTGAACGCGGCGATCAAGGCGTCCCGGCACCCGATCGTGGTGCGCGTCGACGGTCACGGCATGCTCTCGCCGAACTACATCGCGACCGCCGTCCGCCTCCTGGAGGAGACGGGCGCGCAGAACGTGGGCGGCCTCATGCACGCCGAGGGCGAGAACGACTGGGAGCACGCGGTCGCGGCCGCCATGACCTCCAAGATCGGCGTCGGCAACGCGGCCTTCCACACGGGCGGTGAGGCGAGCCCCGCCGAGACCGTGTACCTGGGCGTCTTCCGCCGCGAGGCCCTGGAGCAGCAGGGCGGCTACAACGAGGAGTTCATCCGCGCCCAGGACTGGGAGCTGAACTTCCGTATCCGCGAGGCGGGCGGCCTCATCTGGTTCTCGCCGGAGCTGAAGGTCTCCTACCGCCCGAGGCCGTCGGTGAAGGCCCTCGCCAAGCAGTACAAGGACTACGGCCGCTGGCGCCATGTCGTCGCGCGCTACCACCAGGGCTCGATCAACCTGCGCTACCTCGCGCCGCCGACCGCCGTGTGCGCCATCGCCGCGGGCATCGTGGTGGGCGCCGCGCTCACTCCGTGGGGATTCGTGATCCCCGGCGGCTATCTCGCCGCCATCGCGGCCGGGTCCGTGCCCGCGGGCACGGGCCTGCCGCTGAAGGCCAGGCTGCAGATCCCCGTGGCCCTCGCCACGATGCACATGTCGTGGGGCTGGGGCTTTCTGACCAGCCCGCGGGCGCTGGCGAAGAAGGTCATCGCGTCGCGGCGGCCGGCGGTCGTCAGCGAGGCCTGATCCCGGTCGTCCGGCGGACTCGGCCTCATGCCCGCCGTCCGGCGGCCCTCGGTTCCAGCCGAGAGCCGCCGGAGCCCTGCCCGGTGCCCTACCAGGTGTAGTCGGGGTTCACGTGCATGCAGGCCTTCTTCGCGCCGTTGAGCGCGTCAGCCGACTCCGGTGTCTTGTCGTCGTCCGCCGGTGCCTTGTACGTGTCCCCTGAGCGCCAGTCGGCGCCCACGACCAGCGTGACCCCGGAGACGTCGGTCGACTTCTCCACCGAACTCAGCGGAATTCCGAGGGCCTTGGCGACCGCCTGGGCGTCACCCTCCAGGTCGGCGCTCGGGTAGCGCACGATGGTCTTGTCCTCGGTGAGCAGCACCGACGAGTCGGCCGCAGCCTTGGTGAAGCCCTTGCCGACGAGCAGTTGCGCCACCGTGTTCGCGCGGCCGCTGACCGGGGCGAGCGCGGCCGTGCGCGTGCCGTTCTGGACCTGCACACCGATCTCGTCGTCCGCGGCGGCCGGGTCCTTCGAGACCTGGTCCTTGTCCGACTTCTTCTTGTCCTTGCCGTCCAGGGCGATGTCCTCGCGCACCAGGCGGAACAGCTTGTCGGCGTCGCCGGGCTTCGGGATCACGCGGGCGCCCTGGTACACGTACGGCATCGTGGTCATCGTGATCCGCTTCGGCGCCACCTCCCTCAGCTGTGTGCCGAGGTCGTAGAGCTTCTTCACGGTGCCGAGGCCCTCGTCCACGGTGAGCGCCTTGGTGGCCGTCTCGGCCAGGGCCCGCAGCTGGCCGGGGTTGCTCAGGGTCGCGTTGGCGCGCAACTGGCGGACCAGCGAGTTCATGTACTGGTGCTGGGCCTTGGCACGTGCGATGTCGCTGCCGTCCTCGAAGCCGTAGCGGGTGCGCAGCCACGCGAGGGCCTGCTTGCCCTTGATGGGGGTCGTGCCCTCCTTCAGCTTCAGGCCCGAGCCGTGCCCCTGGGAGTCCTTCGAGTAGATGTTGGCGTCCACGCAGACCGGGACCCCGCCGACCGCGTCCGCCATCGACACCACACCGGAGAAGTCCACCATCACGAAGTGGTCGATATGGATGTCGGTCAGCTTCTCCCAGGTGGCGACCGTGCAGCCGGGACCGCCGCGGCCGAGCGAGTCGTTCGTCATCGTGAGCGAGGTGCTCGCCGGATACACGTGCTTGGTCTTCGGGTCGGTGCACTTGGGGATCTGCAGCAGGGTGTCGCGCGGCATGCTGATCACCGACATGTTGCTGCGGTCGGCGGAGAGGTGCACCAGCATCTGGACGTCCGCCCGGGGGGTGCCGCCGAAGGTGTCCTTGGCACCGCCGAGTTTCTGGTTCTCCTTGGTGTCCCGTGCGTCCGACCCGATGATCAGGATGTTCAGCGGGGTCTGGCCCGCTGCGTTCGCCTTCGCCTTGGCGGGCCTGTCCTTCGCGTCGCCGAGGTTCAGGTCTTCCTTCTTGATGTTGTTGTTCAGGTGCTCGTAGTAGAGATAACCGGCACCCGCGGTGCCGAGTATCAGCACCGACAGAACCGCGGCGAACCAGCGCAGTATCCGGCGTCTGCGGCGCGGCGGCCGCGATCCGCCCGCCCGCCGCCGGCCTCCGCGGCCGTGCCTGCGGTGCCCTCGTGGCTCGGGATCCTCGTCCCCCCGGTCCCGGCCTTCGTAAAGGGTCTCGTCCCAGCCGAGAGCCTCGGCGTCCCGGATGCCCGGTCGCGATCTCTCCCCGCGTACGCTGCCCTGCCTCATGTCGTGCCCTCCCCACCCCTGTGCCGTGTGCGGCACCCCTGTGCCTTGTGCAGCGGCCGCCCTGTTAGACGCAGGACGGCCGCTTCGGGTCACTTGGCGCACACGGTTTTGTCCGCCTGGACGTTCTGGACACCCTCCGTCGCCTTCGACGGATCGTCGGCCGTCACGCCGGCACCCTTGTAGTCCTTGCCGAGTACCAGCCTCATCGCCGGCAGGCCCTGTGAGGTCGTCTCACTCTTGCCCGGCTTCAGCTGGGACGCGGTCAGCCCCATGATGTCGGCGAGCTTGCGGGCCTGGTCGGCCTGGTCGGGCGCGTACTCGAGCGTCGTCGTCTTCTGCGTCGCGTCCGCGTTGCCGAGTTGGCTGGACTTGAGTACGCCCTTGTCGTTCTGCAGCCAGGTGAGGGTTTCCTGGGCGGAACCGGCGGCGGCCCCGCCGTTGTAGATGTTGACCCGGACCTCGGAGGCGGCGGAGCGGGAGCCCTTGAGACGGGCGGCCACCTTCGCCTTCTCCTGCTTCTTCACCTTGGTGAGCGAGATGTCTTCCTTCATATAGGTGAAGAGAGTCTTCGCCTTCGACTCGATGAGCGACACCGTCGCGCCGTCGCTGTTGTCGACGACCGGCGCCGTGGCGAAGGTGAGGTTCTTGGTGTTGACCTTGCCGATCTCCTGGCCCAGAGCGGCGAGCTTCTTGATGTCCGCGATCTTGGAGTCGACCGTCAGCGCCTTGGTGCCCGCCTCCGCGAGTTTGAGCATCTTCGACGGGCTCGTGAGCGTGTCGTTCGACTTGAGCTTGCGCATCAGCGAGCTGAGGAACTGCTGCTGCAGCTGGATACGGCTCAGGTCACCGCCGAATCCCACGGAATGGCGCGTACGGACGAAGGCGAGCGCCTGGTCGCCCTCGATGGTGTGCTTGCCCTTGGAGAGCTTGAGGTGCGAGTCCGGGTCGTTTATGTCCTTGGCCAGACACACCTCCACGCCGCCGACCGCGCTCGACAGCGTCTTCACCGCGTTGAAGTCGGCCACCATGAAGTGGTCGATCTTCAGGCCGGTGATCTCGGTGACCGTGCGCTCCGTGCAGCTCGGAGTGCGGCCCTCCTGGCCGAGGCTCTGGTTGAAGCGGGTCTGCGAGGTGCCCGGGATGTCCTTGGTGGTGCCGTCCTTCTGCGTGGTCGGGCAGTCGGGGATGTCCACGATCAGATCGCGCGGAATGCTCAACGCGGTCGCGTTCGTACGGTCCTTGGAGACGTGGAGCAGGATCGTGGTGTCCGCGTGGCCGAGGCTGCCGGCATCGCCGTAGCCCTCGTTGCCCTTGCCGGTCCGCTTGTCGGTGCCGATCAGCAGGACGTTGATCGCCCGGTCCTTGCTGAAACCGCCGGTGCCCGCGCCGTCGTCGGGGATGGCGGTGATGTTGTTGTTGAGGTGCTGGTAGTAGAGGTACGCGGCCCCCACGGTGCCGACGAGGACGAAGGCCATGATGCCGCCGGTCCAGATCAGCGCCTTCTTCGCCTTCGACTTCTTCGGCCGGCCCTTGCGGCGGCTCGGGGCCGGCTCGGGCGCACGCCGCCTGCGCGGTCCCGGCACCTCGGGGCCCGGAGCCGGCGGATCGTCCCGGACGGGCGCGCCACGCCCTCGCCGGCCGGTGGAGGCGCCTGCGGGGGAACGGACCTGGGAGCCGGGAGCGGTGCCGGATCTGCGGGGGCCGGGGACGGCCGACTGCCCAGCGGAAGGGCTCAGTCGCAGTTCGTAGTCACCGGTGTCGGGGTTGAGTACCCACTGGTCTGCGGGGTCGATGTCGTCCGCCCGCCAACGGCCTTGCGCGTCCACGGTTTCTTGAGTCCTCCGTCGGGGCCACGCGGCGCCTTTCCCCCCTCAAAAAGGCGCTCGGTCAGTCGGTGAAACAGTGCGCGACCTCGTGGCCTGATGCACCGGACCGCTCACACTATCCGCCCAGTTCAGCGTGGAGCGACGTCGGTGACAAATTCCACGTCCCTACAACCGGGCAATCCGGTGCAATTCCAAGAAGACATTTTCACGTGGTTGGCGAGCGCTTTACCCGCAGGTGCCGTCGGCTGCCGTGTTCCCACGAAATGTGGAGGGCGGGTTCGTGGCCCCTTCGTCCGCTTCCTCCTTGTCCGACCGGGGTGCAACGGCCACCGGTTCGTCCCTGCGGAGCTGTTCGAAGAGGTGTTCTGCGGCAGGTTCGATCAGTTGGTCCCGGTTTACGTTGTATGCGTAGGGTGCCCGGGGAACCGTAAGGAACTGCACGCGTTCCGTGGGGATGTCGCGCATGCTGCGTACCAACTCGTAAAGACCGCGCAGGCTTGCCAGACCCGGATCCGTCGTCAGCGACGAGGTCGCCGCGTCCAGCACGGGATAGAGCTTCACCGGATTGAGCAGCACGTCATTGCTCTGCAGCTTGTTGACGACCGCGGCGAGAAACTGCTGCTGGCGGTCCATGCGGTCGGTGTCGCTGCCGTTGCCGAGGCTCTTTCGCGCGCGTACGTAACCGAGGGCCTCTTCGCCGCTCAGCCGGTGCCGGCCCGCGTCCAGTTTCACCTGGGCGTCCGGGTCGTCGATCGGCTCCGTGAGGCACATGTCCACGCCGCCCAGCGCATCGACCATCTTCGTGAAGCCGCCGAAGTCCACGACCATGTGGTGGTCGATGCGTATGTCCGTGAGCTTCTCGACGGTCCGGATCGTGCAGGCCGAACCGCCCGCTTCGAAGGCGTAGTTGAACATCGCGAACACCGGGGCGGTGCTGGTGCCGTCCGGCTTGTGGCAGCTGGGCACGTCGACCATCAGGTCGCGCGGTATGGAGACGGCGGTCGCGCTCTGCCGGTCGGCGGAGAGGTGCAGCAGGATCGTGGTGTCGGAGCGCGCGGTGCCCGAGTCCCGGCCGTACTTGCTGTTGCCCTGGCCCGCGCGAGTGTCGGAGCCGATCACAAGTATGTTCTGCGCGCCCTGCACCAACTGCGTCGGACGCTCCTTCTCGTACCGCTTGAGCTCCTCGGCCGCCTGCATGTCCTTGGTGATGTTGCCGTCGAGCTTCTCGTACACCGCCCATCCGGTGCCGCCCGCGACGAGTACGAAGGCGGCCGTGCCCCAGGCGGTGCGCCGCAGCCACCGCTTCCGCCGCTGCCGTGCCCGCCCGCCCGCGGCGGACGCGCCTGCGCCCGGGCCCAGCGTGGACCGCCGTGCGGCCGCGTGTCGCTCAGGGCCGGGCGTGGGCTGTGCCGACCCCGTCGACCCAGGCGTTTCGCCGTCCGGTTGATCAGCTCCGGAAGGCGTGCCGGCGGTGTCGGTCACGACTGCCTCCGCCCCTCGTGGCGTCCCCTGGCGTAGGTGGTGCTTCTACGACCATGACCCGGGGCGGCGGTGGGGGCCTGTGGATCAGGGTTTCCACTGGGCCGAACGGGTTACGGGTCCGGAGGGTCCGCATCGGTCCGGAGGGCCCCTACCAGCCCGTCCGGCGTTTGAGGAGGAGCCCGAAGGGCGATCGGGGGCGTGGGGCGGGCGTCAGCGCGCCGTCGTGGTCACTCGCTCGCTCTCGATCCGCTTCTCGAGCCCCTCCGCGCCGAGCCGGTCCACGTGCCGGCACAGGACGACGGAGCCGCCCGTCGCCAGCGGCGCGTACAGCCCGGCGCTCAGCCCCTCCCACGTGTCGTACGGCAGCGTGGACAGCAGGCGCGACCCGGGCCCTGTCAGCCCGAGACCGGCCGCGTCGCCGAGCGCGCGCTCGACCACCTCGGCGCCCGACAGCTCCGCCCCGGCGACGATCAGCGCGGGGTCCTCCGGGGACACCGGCGCGTACGGTGCGAAGCGGTCGCCCTGGCCCGGTACCTCTACCGCGTAGTCCATGAACCCTGCGGGCGGCTGCGGGAACCGGCCGCCGAGCGGGCGCAGCGCCAGCGCGACGCGCTCGCCGGAGCAGGTACGTGCCGCGTCGAGTGAGTCGGGACCGCTGACGACGAGATCGGCGGCCGACGGGTCGCCGCCGACATCCGCGAGGACGCCC
This sequence comes from Streptomyces sp. NPDC002577, assembly GCF_053594815.1. Lineage (NCBI taxonomy): Bacteria > Bacillati > Actinomycetota > Actinomycetes > Kitasatosporales > Streptomycetaceae > Streptomyces > Streptomyces sp. NPDC002577. The sequence continues at coordinate 10,777 of NZ_JBSFWK010000068.1, forward strand.
ACCGACGAGCAGGCCAGCAGCCACACCGCCGTCTGCCAGTGCGCGGGCAGCAGCAGCGCGAGCCGGTCGCCGGGCTCGGCCGCGAGGTCGCCCTGCAGCAGATTGGCCGTCTTCGCCACCCAATTGGCGAAGGTGGCGACGGACAATTCGACGCGCTCGCCGGTGGCGTCGTCGTAGAAGGTCACCAAGGGGCGCGCCGGGTCCGCGGCGAGCGCGGATCGCAGCAGGTCGGCAGGGGTGCGATCGGTGGCGTTCACGCCGCAAGGTTACGCGTCGCGAGGGTGGGGCCGTGCGCCCGGCCGGGGGATCGCGGGTCCTGCGGTTGATTATTTTCAGCCGACGGGCCGTCAGCTGTACATAGACAGACATATCTGGCTATGTACAACATCACCTGCATGCGTGGAATCCTTGCCTCCTCCGTCGGTGTCGCATGCGCGACAGCTCTCGCCCTTCCTCTCGCTCTTCCCTCCTTCGGCGTACAGGCCGTCATCGCCTTCCCGCTGGGGGCCGATCCCGTGTCTCCCGCTCGCGGCGCCGAACAGGGGTCGTCCGGTCCTGCGGCGGACCGTCCCGCTGTGCCTCTTCCCGGCCTCGGTCCAGCGGCTGCCGTCCCCGGAGGCCGGGGGGCGGCGGGTGCGCCGGCCGCCCGGTCGCCTTCGGCCGGCGCCCAAGACCCGCCCGAGGACTCCATCCCGGGCAGCACCCAGTCACTGCCGCTCGCGCCTCTGCCCTCCGCCCGCTCCTTCGGCCAGCGTGCACGTTCCCTGGGTTTCGCCGCCGGTTCGTTCGGTATCCGGGCCGCCGCTCAGGGCCTGCCGGAGCGCACTGTCCGGCGCTTCTCGCTCGTGGGCGTCGTCTGGGACGACCCGGACACCGAACTGCACGGCCGGGTCCAGGTGCGCACCCGGTCCACCGGGACCACCACCTGGTCCGACTGGCAGGACCTGGACACCCACAACTCCGAGCACGCCGCCGACGACGGGAGCGCCGAGCGGGATTCGCGGAGGGTACGCGGGTCAACCGCACCGCTGTGGGTGGGTGATTCGGACGGTGTGGAGGTCCGCGTCAGCCCGGAGACCCCGGCCGAAGGACCTGACGCGGAGCACGGCACACAGCTCCCCGATGGCATGCACCTCGAACTCGTCGACCCCGGCGACGCGGCGTCCACAGACAAGTCGTCCGCGGCCTTCAGGGGCGCCACGCGCCACGTACCGCTCACCCCCGAGCAGACCGCGTCCGCCGCCGCCAACGCGGACCTCGCCCCCCTCGGCGGCGACGTCATCCAGGCGCTCAGCGGAAACCAGGCCCGGGACGGACTCGTCGCCGCCCGGAGCAGGGCCGGCACCGCAGGCGCGAATCCCTACATCGGCCCCCGCCCGCGCATCATCACGCGCAAGGGCTGGCGGGCGGACGAGAAGCTCCGAGAGCGCAAGTTCCTCTATACGAAGACCGTGCGGGCGGCGTTCGTGCACCACACCGCAACCGGCAACAACTACCGCTGCTCACAAGCCCCTTCAGTCATTCGCAGTATTTATCGCTACCACGTCAAGAGCAACGGCTGGCGTGACATCGGCTACAACTTCCTCGTCGACAAGTGCGGAAACATCTACGAGGGCCGCGCCGGGGGCGTGGACAAACCCGTCATGGGCGCACACACGCTCGGTTTCAACACCAACAGCATGGGCATCGCCGTCCTCGGGACCTTCACCAGATCGAAGCCGCCCGCCGCTGCCGTCACGGCCGTGGCCAGGCTGACCGCATGGAAGCTCGGTCTTTTCGGTGCCGATCCGCGGAGCACGACGGTTCTCACGTCAGGCGGCAGCAACAAGTACAAGAAGGGCAGGAAGGTGAGATTCCGAGTGATCTCAGGGCATCGGGACGGTTTCTTCACCGAGTGCCCGGGTGCGGCCCTCTACGGTCAGCTCAACCGGATCCGGCAGGCCTCGGCCCGCTACCAGGGCCGTTGAACTGGGACGCCCGAACAGAACAGGTGCTCGGGCCGACCGCACGGGCTGCATAGACTGGCCGGCCGAAAGAGATTTCGGCCGGCCCCAGCAGGAAGCAGAGACGACAGGTGACTGAAGCGATCCTCCTGGTCGGCGGCAAGGGCACACGGCTGCGTCCGCTCACGGTCAACACCCCGAAACCGATGGTCCCGGCGGCGGGTGTCCCGTTCCTCACCCACCAACTGGCTCGCGCAAGAGCCGCGGGCGTCGAGCACATCGTCCTGGCGACCTCATATCTGGCCGAGGTCTTCGAGCCGTACTTCGGCGATGGCTCGCGGCTCGGACTGCATCTGGAGTACGTCACCGAACGCGAGCCGCTGGGCACGGGCGGCGCGATCCGCAACGTCGCGTCGCACCTGCGCTCGGGCCCCGACGACCCGGTGCTGATCTTCAACGGCGACATCCTGACCGGTCTGGACATCCCCGCCCTGGTCTCGGTGCACGAGTCCTCGGGCGCGGACGTCTCCCTGCACCTCACGCGGGTCGAGGACCCTCGGGCGTACGGCCTCGTCCCCACCGACGCCGCCGGGCGCGTGACCGCCTTCCTGGAGAAGCCGCAGACGCCCGAGGAGATCGTCACCGACCAGATCAACGCGGGCGCGTATGTCTTCCGCCGCTCGGTCATCGACACGATCCCCGCGGACCGTCCCGTCTCGGTGGAACGCGAGACGTTCCCCGGCCTGCTGGCCTCAGGGGCGCACCTCCAGGGCATGGTCGACTCCACGTACTGGCTGGACCTCGGCACCCCCCAGGCCTTCGTACGCGGCTCCGCCGACCTCGTCCTCGGCCGGGCTCCCTCGCCGGCGGTCCCGGGCCGCCGCGGCGACCGGCTGGTGCTGCCGTCGGCCCGGGTGGCGTCCGACGCCAAGCTGACCGGGGGCACGGTGATCGGTGAGAACGCCCTGATCGGCGAGGGTGCCCGGATCTCCGGCAGCACGGTCCACGCAGGCGCCGTCGTCGAACCGGGCGCGGTCATCACGGACTCCCTCATCGGCGCCGGAGCCCGCATCGGCGCCCGTACGGTCCTCTCGGGCGTGGTCGTGGGCGACGGCGCGACCATCGGCGCCGACAACGAACTGAGGGAGGGCGTACGGGTGTGGTGCAACGCAGAACTCCCACCCGCCGCAGTCCGCTTCTCATCAGACCAGTAAGTCTCGTACCGCGTTCCGCAGGGCTGGGGGCACCTCCCGGCGCCAGCTGGGGGAGGGTGGGCACAAACGCCCCACGGCCCGCACCCGACCGCGACCCGGGGCCGGGGGGGGGCGAAGCCCCAGTTCTCGGGAAGGGGCGGGCTGGGGGAGAAAACACCGCATACCCTCAGAGGGCACAGGACAACCCCGAGGACACCCGTGGCAGGCCGTTTCACTCCCCGCCCTACCGTCACCCGCACAACACTGCGCGGCGGCGACACCGCCATGCCCCCAGCCCGCGGGGGCCTGAACCCCGCAGGAAGCGCCCCCGCAGGGCTCCCGCATCAGAGGCCTGCCCCCCGAACCCGCCGCTGGACCCCACCGGCCCCCCTGGATCTGGCCCTCGTGCTGGGCCCCCTCCGCAGAGGCCCGGGCGACCCGACCTTCAGGCCCGCACCCGACGGCTCCATCTGGCGGGCGAGCCGCACACCGCAGGGCCCCGGAACCCTCCGGGTGTCCCTGCACCCGGACACGGCCGAGGCCGAAGGGGAGGCGTGGGGCCCGGGCGCCGAATGGCTGCTGGATCAACTCCCGTGCATGCTGGGTGAGTCGGACGACCCGTCGGCCTTCACGCCCCGCCACCGCCTCCTCGCCCTCACCGAGCGCCGACGGCAGGGCCTTCGCCTCACCCGTACCGGCCTGGTCATGGAGTCCCTGATCCCGTCGATCCTGGAGCAGAAGGTCACGACGGACGAGGCGTACCGCGCGTGGCGGCTGCTGGTACGCAGGTTCGGCGAACCGGCTCCGGGCCCGGCCCCCGAACGCATGTACGTGATGCCGGACCCGCGCACCTGGGCGCTGATCCCGTCCTGGGAGTGGCACCGCGCGGGCGTCGACAACAAGCGCGCCTCGACCATCCTGCGCGCGGTCCGGGTCGCCCGGCGGCTGGAGGAGGCGGCGGCCATGGAACCCGCGAAGGCCCAGGCCCGCCTGGAACTGATCCCCGGCATCGGCCCCTGGACGTCCGCCGAGACCGTGCAGCGAAGCAACGGCGCCCCGGACGCGGTCACCGTCGGCGACCTGCATCTCCCCGGCATCGTCGGCTACGCCCTGGTCGGCGAGCGGGACGCGGACGACGCGAGGATGCTGGAACTGCTCGAGCCGTACGCCGAGCAGGGCCAGCGGCACCGCGCGGCCCGGCTGATCCTGCTCAGCGGCCATGCCCCGCCGCGCAGGATGCCCCGCATGCCGCGCGGCGACATCGCGGCACTCTGACGCCCTGAAGGGGCGCGGGGCTGTGTCGATATGCGGCTCCGCCGCGTGGGCGCGACCAGCCACGATGGTGCCGCACACGGTCGACGGCACATCGCGGCACTTCCAGCGGAGCGCTCAGCGCACCGCTATGAAGTCCGCCGCCGCACGCGCGGGCCGCGCCTTCGGCGGTTCCGCCGCGTGTCCCACGGCCACCGCTCCCATCGGGTCCCAGCCCTCCGGCAGCTCGAGGACCTCGCGTACGACCTCGCGGCAGAACATCGTCGACGACACCCAGGCGGAGCCGAGCCGCTCGCCGGCCAGCGCGACCAGGAAGTTCTGCACGCCCGCGCCGGCCGCGACGACGAACATCTCGCGCTCGGCGCCGTCCCGGCGCGGATCGCCGTAGGTGTGCGCGCCGTCGGTCACGAGGCAGGGCACCACCAGGTAGGGCGCGTTGCGCAGCACGTCACCGCGCCGGACGCGCTTGGCGATGGACTCCTCGGACTTGCCGTCGCGTCGCAGATCGGCGATCCAGGCGTCCCGCATCGCGTCGAGCAGCCGTGTACGCGACTTGGGCGACTCGAGCAGCACGAAGCGCCACGGCGTCGTGTGGTGCGGCGCAGGCGCGGTCACGGCGGCCGCGACGGCGCGCCGGACCGCGCCCGGGTCCACCGGCTCGTCCGTGAAGCCGCGGACGGTACGCCGCTGGGTCACCGCCTCACGCACGGCCTCCGACGTGCCGAGCCGGAACATGTCGTCGCGGGCGACACGGACCATCGCGCGGGCGCCCTCGGCCTCCTCCGCCACGACGTGGGGCAGGCCTCGGACCACCGCGACGGGCAGCCCTTCGGCCTTGCCCTTCACCAGATCCCCCGCGGCGGCCAGCTCGTCCGCCGTGGCGACGACGGTGGCGCTCAGCGGATTGCCGTACGCGTCCGTGCCGCCGCGCAGATCGTCGAGGACGCGCACCCCGGCGGCGCCGATGGCGACATCCGTCAGACCGTTGCGCCAGGGCCGCCCGAAGGTGTCGGTGACGAGCACGCCCACGTCGACTCCGAGCGCGTCGCGCAGCCCGTCACGGACCGCCCGCGCCGACGCGTCGGGGTCCTCGGGCAGCAGCAGAACCGTCCCGGCGGGGGTGTTGGAGGCGTCGACCCCGGCCGCGGCCATCACCAGGCCCTGCCTGTTCTCGACGATACGAAGGGTCCCGCGGCGCGCCACGACGCGTACCGTCTCGGCGTCGATGGCGGCCTCGCGCGAGTCGGCCGCCATGATGCGGCCCTCCGCCTTGGAGACGATCTTCGACGTGACGAGGACGACGTCGCCGTCCGCGAGACCGGGTTCCGCGGCCGCGATCAGCTTGGCCAGCTCGTCGCCCTCACGGACCTCGGGAATCCCGGGCACAGCCCATACCCGGAAGCCCGCCGCACCGGCCCCCGCGCTCGTCATCCGCGGACCTCCTCCGCCAGCGCGAGCGCCTCGCGGGCCATCTGGGCGGCGGCGTCGACGTCGGTCATCATCAGCGGCACCGCGCGGCAGCGGATGCCGGCGGCCTCGACCCGCTCGACGGAGCCCGCGTCGACGGTGTCCACGAGCCAGCCGTCCAGCAGCCCCGAGCCGTAGTGCTCGGCGACCGCGGCGGCGGTGGACTCGACGCCCACTGCGGCGAGGACCTTGTCGGCCATGCCGCGCACGGGCGCGTCGCCGACGATCGGCGAGAGGCCCACGACCGGGACGCCCGCGTCGGCGATCGCCTCGCGGATCCCCGGCACGGAGAGGATCGTGCCGATGCTCACGACGGGGTTGGACGGCGGGAAGAGGACGACGTCCGCCCCGGCGATGGCCTCCAGCACGCCGGGCGCGGGCTTGGCCTGCTCGGCACCGACCAGTACGACCGCCTCGGCGGGCACGGACGCACGCAGCCGCACCCAGTACTCCTGGAAGTGGATGGCCTTGCGCTCGCCATCCAGCTCGACGGCGACATGCGTCTCGACGCGGTCGTCCGACATGGGCAGCAGCCGCACGCCCGGCTTCCACCGGTCGCACAGCGCCTCGGTGACGGCGCTGAGCGGATATCCGGCGCTCAGCATCTGCGTCCGCACGATGTGGGTGGCGAAGTCGCGGTCGCCGAGGCCGAACCACTCGGGCCCGACGCCGTACGCCGCGAGCTCCTCCTTGAGGTGGAACGTCTCGTCCGTACGCCCCCAGCCCTGCTCCTCGTTGATGCCGCCGCCGAGCGTGTACATCACCGTGTCGAGGTCCGGGGAGACCTTCAGGCCGTAGAGATGGATGTCGTCCGCGGTGTTGCCGATGACGGTGATGTCGGCGTCCGGGACGGCCTGCTTGAGACCGCGCAGGAACCGGGCACCACCGATGCCGCCTGCCAGAACCACAATGCGCATGCCGTAAGTCTCGCAGGCGGGTATGACACCGCGTGAGCCGGTTACCGGGCCTTGCCGGACTTCCGGCTCGTGCCGCTCCTCACGGGCGCGGTCAGGCCGTGACGCTGTCCTCCGTGTGCCGGGACGCGCACCGCGCCGCGTGCATCGGCATCTCGGTCAGGCCGGGGTAGTAGATGTGCAGGCTGACGGCCGGTTCGAGGGAGTCGTTGACGACCTCGTGGATGTACCCGGGCGCGAAGACCCGCTGCGCACCCGCGCCCAACGCGCGCGTGTCGCGGTCGGTGCGCTCCGTCAACTGCCCGTCCAGCACGGTCAGTACGCCGGACGAGGGGCCGTGGTCGTGCAGCCCGCTGCCCTGTCCGGGCACCCAGGAGAGCAGCCAGATCTCGTAGCCGGGCCCGGTGCGCAGCCGGCGGTACCAGCGGGAGGTGGCGTCGTACTCGACAAGGTGCTCCCACTGGCCGCGGTCGGCGGCGATGGAGCGGGCGAGGCCGACGAACTCGGCGACGGTGACGGGGTGTTGACGGGCGGGCTGGAGCAGGTGCCGGACCTCGAGGATGTCGCCGGCGATCTGGAGGTCGCTGTCGCTGTTCATGGATGCGGTGGTTCCTCGGCGGAAGAGTGCTGGATGTCGTGGGGGGTGCCCGTGATCACCGGTGGAACGGCCGGCGTGGCCGGGCGGGTGGTCGCCCCTGTGCGGGGCGGAGGGTGCCCCTGGAAGGGCGGGCGGGGGACAGCCGGAGCGTTGTTCGGCTCAACAGCTGGGACAACAACAGCAACAGCACGTGCGGGCAGCACCGAGGAACCCGCTGGGGCGGGTCACGGAAAGCGCCAAGTTCACGAGCATGCCCACCAGGACACCGGTTCATTCCTCGACTGTCAACCTGATGCCCGGTATGTGGGACATGTTTCACCTCATCCGGTTGCTCTGCATGGCGAAAGGTTTGTGCATGCGGAGCCGGGGACACGTGCCGCATAGGTCGACACACCAAACGCCGTTGTGATCCTGTGATCCGAATGTGATCTGTTTCGCTTCGAGGTGCCCGACTGAACCGCATGAAAGTTCGGAGCGTCCTTCTCTGCAGGGATCAGAAAGTCTGTACAGGCCACTGGCAAGTGTCATGGTTTATGCCGATTTGAACACTTTCTGTACGGGCTTGGTTCCGCAGAGTGAATAAGGGGCTCAATAGCAGATCTCGGCTTGACTCGCCCGGAGCTGCGCACTTGTAATTTCACTCGTGTCGTTCGGCCGGTATCGGTAACGGCAACATCACGGGGACGCAAAGACAGACGAGGGGCGCACATGACCGAGCTGTTCCAGCAACTGCTGGTCGAGGACGCGGACGAGGAGCTCGGCTGGCAGGAGCGCGCGCTGTGCGCCCAGACCGACCCCGAGTCCTTCTTTCCCGAGAAGGGCGGCTCCACCCGCGAGGCCAAGAAGGTCTGCCTCGCCTGTGAGGTCCGGTCCGAGTGCCTCGAGTACGCGCTGGCCAACGACGAGCGGTTCGGTATCTGGGGCGGTCTGTCCGAGCGTGAACGCCGCCGGCTCAAGAAGGCCGCGGTCTGAAACACGTCACGCGCGCGTGCACGAACACAACCGGCGAACGGCGCAGATGACGCCGACGAAACCGTACACATGCTCACGTAATATCGGCCCGTCGCCGGTGGGTTGTCCACAGGCGGCGGGCCGTCGTGTTGGTCAGCCGTTAGTGTGGGCCCTCGTCCGAGACGCCCGCCCCGCCGGGCACAGGCGTCCACCGCAGTCCATCGAACCGGGGCCCGCACCTCGATGACCGTGCACAGTCATACGGCAGCCCAGTACGACGCTGCCTCCGCAGTGTTCGACCAGACTCGCCAGGCGGCGCTGTCCGACCCGACACGCCCCCCCGAGTTCCCGCGGCATGTCGTCACCGCGGTGATCGTCTCGCACGACGGTGCCCGCTGGCTGCCCGACGTCCTCGCCGGGCTGCTCGGCCAGGAGCGCCCCGTGCAGAACGCCGTCGCGGCCGACACGGGCAGCGCGGACGACTCCGCCCAGCTGGTCACCGAGGCGCTCGGCGCCGACCAGGTGCTGCACCTCGCCCGCCGCACCGGCTTCGGCGCCGCCGTCGACGAGGCCGTCCGCACCGCCGGCGTCCTCACCCCGGACAACCTGCCGTATCTCAAGCGCCCCAGCGGCTGGGACCCGGTGAACCGCACCTGGCGCGACGACGCGTACGACATGCCGGACCTGCCCTACGGCGAACCCGAGCAGTGGCTCTGGCTCCTGCACGACGACTGCGCCCCCGACCCGGACGCGCTGGCCGAACTGCTGCGCGTCGTGGAGAACGAACGCGAGCTCGGCAAGGACGTCGCGATCGTCGGCCCGAAGCTCCGCGGCTGGTACGACCGCCGGCAGCTGCTCGAGGTCGGCGTCACCATCGCCAACAGCGGCCGCCGCTGGACCGGCCTCGACCGGCGCGAACAGGACCAGGGCCAGCACGACCACGTACGGCCCGTGCTGTCCGTGTCCACCGCCGGCATGCTGATCCGGCGCGACGTCTTCGAGCAGCTCGGCGGCTTCGACCGGCGGCTGCCGCTCATGCGTGACGACGTCGACCTGTGCTGGCGTGCCCACGCCGCGGGGCACCGCGTCCTTGTCGCACCCGACGCCGTCGTCCGGCACGCGGAGGCGGCCTCGCGCGAGCGGCGCTCCGTCGACTGCGTCGGCCGCACGGCGACCAGCCCGCACCGCGTCGACAAGTCCGGCGCGGTCTACACACTGCTCGTGAACGCCCGTACGGCAGTGCTCCCTTGGGTGCTGCTGCGCCTGGTGTTCGGCACGCTGCTGCGCACACTCGCGTATCTCGTCGGCAAGGTGCCGGGCCAGGCGCTCGACGAGGTCGCCGGACTGTTCGCCGTGCTGCTGAGGCCGGAGCGGATCCTCGCCGGCCGGCGCCGCCGCGGCAGACCGCAGGTCGACAAGGCCGAACTGCGGCCGCTGTTCCCGCCACCCGGCGCGACCGTACGGGCCACCGTGGAGCAGGCCGCGGGCAACCTCGTGGGCCGCTCCGACCCCGAGGTCACCACCGGCGCGGGACGGCACGGCAGCGCCATCGAGTCAGGACCGGGCGGCGACGACGCGGACTTCCTGGAGATCGAGCAGTTCGCCCGCATCAAGCGCATCGCCCGCAAGCCGGGCCCGATGCTCTTCGTGGTCCTGCTGTTCTTCTCGCTCATAGCGTGCCGTGAGCTGCTCGGCGGCGGAGCGCTCGCCGGCGGGGCGCTGCTGCCCGCGCCCGCGGAGGTCTCCGGGCTGTGGGAACGCTACGCGAGCGGCTGGCATCCGGTCGGCGCCGGCGGCACCCAGTCCGCGCCGCCGTATCTCGCGCTGGTCGCGATGCTCGCCGCCGTGCTCTTCGGCTCCACCGGGCTGGCCGTCACGGTGCTGCTGGTGTGCTCCGTTCCGCTGGCCGGTTTCGCCGCCTACTTCGCGTCGCGCCCGCTCGTCGAATCCCGGCTGCTGCGCGCCTGGGCGGCCGTCTCCTACGCCTTCCTGCCCGCCGTCACGGGCGCGCTCGCGGGCGGCCGGATCGGCACCGCGGTACTCGCCGTGCTGCTCCCGCTGACCGCGCGTGCGGCCATCGCCGCGAGCGGCCTCACCGCACGGGGCGACGCACGCGGCAGCTGGCGCGCCACCTGGGCGTACGCCCTGCTGCTCACCCTCGCCACGGCCTTCACGCCGATCATCTGGCCGATCGCGCTGATCCCCGGCATCGGGCTGCTGGTGCTCCGCAGAGCGGACATCGTCGCGTACGGGCTGCGCTTCCTGGCCGCTCTCGGCACGCCGCTGCTGATCCTCGCGCCCTGGTCGCTGTCTCTGCTGCCGTTCGGCTTCTTCAAGGAGGCCGGTCTGGCGTACGGAAAGGGCTCGGCGTCCGGCCTCGACCTGCTCGGCGGATCGCCGGGCGGCCCCGGCACCGTCGCCGGGCTGATGCTCATCGGCATCGTGCTCGCGGCGCTGGCCGCGCTGCTGCGCGGGGAACGGCAGATGGGGGTGTACACCGCCTGGGCCGTGGCGCTCGTCGCCCTCGTCTTCGCGGCTCTCTCGAACGGATCGACGTGGGCCGGGCCCGCGACCCTCGTCTACGGCATCGCCCTGCTGGGCGCCGCTGTGCTCGGCGCCGACGGGGCACGCGCGCATGTGGCCGAGCAGAGCTTCGGCTGGCGGCAGCCGGTGGCCGCGCTCATCGCGTTCGCCGCGGTGGCCGGGCCGCTGATCTCCGGCGCCGGATGGATGATCCGCGGTGCCGACGGACCCCTGGAGCGGCGCGACCCCGTGCAGGTGCCCGCGTTCGTCGCCGAGGAGGCCGACACCCGCGACCAGCCGCGCACGCTCGTGCTGGACAGCGACTCGGCAGCCGAGGTCGCGTACACGCTGGTGCGCGGCTCCGGCGCCCGGCTCGGCGACGCCGAACTGACCGAGGCGGGCGGCAGCAACGCGAAGCTCGACAAGGTCGTCGCCAACCTCGTCGCCGGCTCCGGCGCCGACCAGGCCGACCAGCTCGGCGGCTTCGCGGTGCGCTATGTGCTCGTACGCGGCGGGGCGCCCCGCGAGATGAGCCGCGTCCTGGACTCCACGCCGGGCCTCAGCCGTCTCAGCCAGCAGGACGGCAGCTCGCTGTGGCGCGTGGACCGGCAGGTCTCGCGCGCCGCCATCGTGCCGAAGTCCGGCGACCCGCTGCCCGTCGCCTCCGGGCCCGTCGAGCTGCACACCGCGATCCCGGAGGGCGAGGAGGGCCGTGTGCTGCGCCTCGCCGACTCGGCCGACGCCGGCTGGACGGCCACGCTCGACGGCAGCCCGCTCACCGCGACCACGGTCGACGGCTGGGCCCAGGGCTTCCAGCTGCCCGCGTCCGGCGGACGTCTGGACGTCACCTATGACGCTCCGGTCACCCACACCGCCTGGCTGTGGGCGCAGGGCGCGCTCGCCGTCGTCCTCGTGGTCCTCGCGCTGCCCGGCCGCCGCCGGGACATCGACGACGACCTGCCCGACGAGCCGGTCGTGCCCGCCCAGCCGGTGGCGGGGGAGGGGCGCCGTGCACGCCGGCTCCGTGCGCAGGCCGAAGAGGCGGCCCAGGAGAGCGGGGCCGCGGAGCCCGAGGAGAGCGGCGCGGTTCAGCCTCCTCCGGAGGGGGAGACCCCGGTATCCGTTCCCCAGCAGCAGTCGTACGGGGAGTGGGAGGCGCCGGGCTACGGGAGCGGCGAGTACGGGACGTACGGCGAACAGCAGGAAGCCGCCCAGTACCCGGCAGGCCCGTACGAGCAGGCGGGTTCGTACGACCAGACGGGCTCGTACGAGCAGGGATACCAGGCAGACCCGTATCAGGGGAGCCAGTACGACCCGTATGCGTACGGCGGGACGTATGAGGCGTATGACGCGTCGTACGGCCAGTCCGGCCAGTCCGGCCAGACCGCCTACGACGAGGCGCCGACGGCCTACGACGGGCCGTATGAGCAGCAGGCGACGCAGCCGCCGCACGGCACCGACCATGAGCGCCCCGACGGGAGCCACCAGTGAACCGCACCACCGTGTCCCTGATCGCCGCCGTGACCGCGCTCGCCGCCGTCACCGGATTCGCCTCTCTCAACGCGCCGGACGGTGCGGGCGGCGGCGAGGCGAAGGCGGCCGCCCGTCTGCCCGTCGAGCGCTCCACGCTGCTCTGCCCGGCACCGAGCACCTCGGACCTCGCCGAGACCTCGTACGCGTCCTTCACCCCCGAGACGAAGGGCTCCGGCAGCAGCGGCAAGGCCGAAGTGACCGCCGCGACCAAAGAGTCGAAGGGCGGCACCAAGGGCAAGGACGACAAGCCCGTGCTGTCGCCGAAGGAGCCCGGCAAGCCGGTCACGGGCGACTCCTCGGGTGCCGAGTCCCCCGCGCTCGTCGGCATCGCCGAGGGGAACCTCGCGCCGGGCTGGACCGTCCAGCAGACCACGGAGATCCCGGCGGGCATCACCAGGGGCGTCCTGGGCGTCAACTGCACCGCTCCCGACACGGACTTCTGGTTCCCGGGCGCCAGCACCGCCGAGGATCGCAGCGACTACGTCCACCTGACCAACCCGGACGACTCGGCCGCCGTCGTCGACATCGAGCTCTACGGCAAGGACGGCGCCCTCAAGTCCGATGTGTCCGAGGGCATCCAGGTCCAGCCGCACTCCAGCGTGCCGGTGCTGCTGTCCACGCTCACCGACGCGCCGCAGACCAACCTGACCGCGCATGTGACCGTGCGCAGCGGCCGCGTCGCCGCCGCCGTGCAGGCCTCCGACGACAAGCTCGGCGCCGACTGGCTGCCCGCCTCCACCGATCCGGCCGGCAGCCTGGTGCTGCCGGGCATCCCCAAGGACGCCACGGCCGTGCGCCTGGTCGCCTTCGCGACCGGCGACGAGGATGCCGACCTGAAGGTGCAGCTGGCGTCCCCGGACGGTCTGATCACCCCCGCCGGGCACGAGACACTGCACGTCAAGTCCGGCATGACGGCCGCCGTCGACCTGGGCGACGTCACGAAGGGCGAGGCGGGCTCGCTGGTCCTGACGCCCACGGAGGACTCGGCGCCGGTCGTGGCGGCCCTGCGGGTCGTCCGCGGCAAGGGCAGCAAGCAGGAGACCGCGTTCATACCGGCGACGCGCCCGGTCGGCGCGCGCGCGACGGTCGCCGGCAACCGCGCCAAGGGCTCGACCCTCTCCCTGGTCGCCCCGGGCAAGACCGCCGAGGTGAGGATCACGGCATCGGCGGGCAGCGAGGGCGGTACGGCGGTGACGAAGACGTACACCCTCAAGGGCGGTACGACGACGGCGCTGCAGCCGCCGGTGCCGAGCGGCTTGAAGGGGACGTACGCGCTGACGGTGGAGTCCGTGTCCGGCGGGCCCGTCTACGCCTCGCGGATGCTGGAACTGCCGCAGGACGGAATCCCGATGTTCACCGTGCAGACACTCCCGGACGACCGGGGGACGGTCTCAGTGCCGACGACGGACCAGGACCTCTCCGTGCTGCAGAAGTGAGCACCCCGACAGCGGCCGACGTGCCGTGTCAGTCCTCCCCGTACCGCGGGTCCACCGTCTCCGGGGTGAGACCCAGCAGTTCGGCGACCTGCTCGACGACGATCTCGTGCACGAGTGCGGCGCGCTCGTCGCGTCCCTTGGTGCGGATCTCGACCGGGCGGCGGTAGACGACGACGCGCGCGGGGCGGCCCTCGCGCGCTGGGATCGTGCCGCCGAGGGGCACGGCGTCCTCGCCCCAGGCCACCAGGTCCGGGCCGGCGGCAGCGCCCCCGCCGTCGAGCCTCGGCACCTCCAGGACCAGGAAGTCGATGTCGGCGAGCTGCGGCCAGCGGCGCTCCAGCCGCTCGACGGAGTCCTGGACGAGGTCCGCGAAGGCCTCGGCGCGGCTCGCCGAGAGCGGAACCTGCGGCGGCGCGACGGGGCCGCGCATACCCCTGCCGTGGCGGTCACGGCGGCGGGGCCTGGGCTCGGCTGCACGGGGCGGTACGGGGCTGTCCATCACCGATGAAGCGTAGTCCTCGGGCGGTCTCCTGTGGCGGTCGCCCGCGCGGCTATGGACAGCGGTGGCCACCCGCATGGCCCAGATGTCCCGTACGGCTTCGTAGATCACCCGCGCAGCCGCAGACGCCGATCGCGTGGCGGCCGGCCCGCGCGGCCGCGTAGCACCGATTCCGTTGCAGAACACGGCATGTCGTTCACTGACCATTCCAGCCAAGATCGGGATCGATTCCGTATCTCTCCGAGTCTCTCCGGGACCGCGGAATGTCATGGCGTATGTCTGGATTTGCACCAGGTGGTGCCTGCATGCAAGTCGGCCGCCTCCCGGTATGCGGCGATCTGTGCAGGTCAGTGGCGGGCTTTCGGAAGCGGACGTGGCAAGGATCACGCCACGACACGGTGGAGTGACCTCGGGGCTAGTCGTCGCGGCCCGCTCAAGAGTGCGGTACCGTCCAACGTCGTGAGCCCTGTACGTCGCTGTTCGCGCACCGCTTGCGGCCGTCCCGCCGTTGCGACGCTGACGTACGTCTATGCCGACTCGACCGCGGTCCTCGGCCCCCTCGCGACCTACGCCGAACCCCACTGCTACGACCTGTGCGCCGAGCACTCCGAGCGGCTGACCGCCCCGCGCGGCTGGGAGGTCGTCCGGCTCGCCGACGCCTCGGGCCCGGCCCGGCCCACCGGTGACGACCTCGAGGCGCTCGCCAACGCGGTGCGTGAGGCGGCCCGCCCGCAGGAGCGCGCGGCGGAGGCCGGGGGCGGCGGCCGGACCGCCGACCCGAGACAGGTCGGACGCCGCGGCCACCTGCGGGTTCTGCGCTCGCCGGACTCCTGACGCCCCACCGTCCCGGTTTCAAGTCACCCTCTGCGTGCCCCGGTTCGGCGCTGCGCTACCCCACCTGCACGACTTCACCGCTGCACGACCCATTGACTTGACGTTGTCGCGGACACGACCATTCCTCCGCCCGTGAGATATTGCTTTCCGCATCACGGAAAACCTGGAGGCACGTCGTGTTCGTCCAGCAACTCGAGCCCGTGGCCGGTTCGCTCGGCCTGTCCGCGCTCGTCGCGACTCTTCCCCTCGTCACCGTCCTCGTCCTGCTCGGCGTCGTCCGTATGAAGGCCCACCTGGCGGGGCTCATCGGCCTCGCCGTCGCGGCACTGGTCGCCTGGCTCGCGTACGGCATGCCGCTGGGCCAGACGCTCTCGGGCGCCGCCCAGGGTGCCGTCTTCGGCCTTTTCCCCATCCTGTGGATCGTCGTCAACGCCCTGTGGGTGTACCGGATGACGGTCCGCACCCGGCACTTCGACATCCTGCGCCGCTCCTTCGGACGGCTCTCCGACGATCCGCGCATCCAGGCGCTCGTGGTCGCCTTCTGCTTCGGGGCGCTGCTCGAGGCGCTCGCCGGTTTCGGTGCGCCCGTCGCGATCTGCTCGGTGATGCTGGTCGCGCTGGGCTTCGATCCCGTACGGGCCGCGGTCGTCGCGCTGGTCGCCAACACCGCGCCCGTCGCCTTCGGCGCCATGGGCACTCCGGTGGTGACGCTCGCCGAGGTCACCGGGGTGCCGCTGGACTCGGTCGCCTCGGTGGTGGGCCGGCAGACTCCACTGCTCGCCCTGGTGGTGCCGCTCGTGCTCGTCGGCCTGGTGGACGGGCGTCGGGGGCTGCGCGAGACCTGGGCACCGGCCCTCGTCTGCGGCGTCGCCTTCGCCGTCGCGCAGTTCGCCGCGTCCAACTACGTCTCCGCGCAGCTCGCCGACATCGGGGCCTCGCTGGTGGGCGCCGGTGCGCTGGTGGCGCTGCCGGGGGCGCGCAGGCCCGCCGCGGAGCCCGTACGGGTCGCGGTCCTCACCGGCGTACGCAGCGAGGAGCTCGACGAGGACGATCCGCGGCCCGAGGTGCTGCGCGCCTACACCCCGTACGCGCTGATCGTGGCCGTCTTCTCGATCGCCCAGATCCCGGCCGTCAAGGAGCTGCTCACCGAGGCGACCCGCACCTTCGACTGGCCGTTCCTGAACGTCGCCGATCCGGACGGGGATCCGGTCGGCCAGAACATCTTCTCGCTGCCCCTGCTGTCGACCGGCGGCACGCTCGTGCTGCTCGCCGGGCTCTGCAGCGCCGCCGTTCTGCGCGTGCACGCGCGCGTGGCGGTGCGCGAATGGGCGGCGACGGTGTACGAGTTGAGGTTCGCGATCCTCACCGTGACCTCCGTGCTGGCGCTTGCGTATGTCATGAACCTGTCTGGTCAGGCCGCCACCATCGGCCACTTCGTGGCCGCGGCCGGTGCGGGCCTCGCCTTCCTCTCACCCGTCCTGGGTTGGTTCGGGGTCGCCGTCTCCGGCTCCGACACCTCGGCCAACGCCCTGTTCGGCGCGCTTCAGGTGACCGCGGCGCAGCAGTCGGGCCTCTCGCCCGAGCTCCTCGCCGCGGCGAACAGCTCGGGCGGGGTGCTGGGGAAGATGATCTCCCCGCAGAACCTGACGATCGCCTGCGCCGCCGTGGGCCTCGCCGGCAAGGAGGGCGACCTGCTGCGCAAGGTGCTGCCGTGGAGCGTCGGACTGCTGCTGGTCATGTGCCTGATCGTGGTGGGGCAGAGCACGGCGGTGCTGGGCTGGATGCTGCCCTGACGCGCACGGAGCCCGGTCGCGGCCGTGTCTTCGGCGGCCCTCCGGTGACTCTCCCGGCGGCTCTCGGGCAGCCCCGTCTCACGCTGTCAGTGACTGCGGGTAGTTTGGGGCGACCGGTGAGGCTTGAGGGCTTTAGGAGAGGACGGCCGTGGCTGTTGATCTGTCACAGCTCGTGAAGGCGTACGACGTACGCGGGGTGGTCCCGGACCAGTGGGACGAGTCGCTGGCCGAGCTGTTCGGTGCCGCCTTCGTACAGGTGACGGGCGCCTCCGCGATCGTGACCGGGCACGACATGCGGCCCTCGTCGCCGGGCCTGTCGCGTGCCTTCGCGCGCGGGGCCGCGTCCCGCGGCGTCGACGTCACGGAGATCGGCCTGTGCTCGACGGACCAGCTGTACTACGCCTCGGGGGCGCTGAACCTGGCGGGCGCGATGTTCACGGCCTCGCACAACCCCGCTCAGTACAACGGCATCAAGCTGTGCCGGCCGGGTGCGGCACCCGTCGGCCAGGACACGGGACTGGCCGAGATCCGCGCCCTGGTCGAGGAGTGGAGCGTCTCCGGCGCGCCCGAGCCGGTCGCCACGCCCGGCTCGATCACCGGGCGGGACACCCTCGAGGACTACGCGGCATACCTCCGCTCCCTCGTCGACCTGACCGGGATCCGCCCGCTGAAGGTGGTCGTCGACGCGGGCAACGGCATGGGCGGCCACACCGTCCCCACGGTGTTCGCCGGCCTTCCGATCGACCTGGTGCCGATGTACTTCGAGCTGGACGGCACCTTCCCGAACCACGAGGCGAACCCCCTCGACCCGGCCAACCTCGTGGATCTGCAGAAGCGGGTGCGCGAGGAGGGCGCCGACATCGGCCTCGCCTTCGACGGCGACGCGGACCGCTGCTTCGTCGTCGACGCGGGCGGCGACCCGGTCTCACCGTCTGCGATCACGGCTCTGGTCGCATCCCGCGAGCTTGCGAAGAACGGTGGCACGGGCACCGTCATCCACAACCTGATCACGTCCTGGTCCGTCCCCGAGGTGGTCCGCGAGAACGGCGGCACGCCGGTGCGTACGCGCGTCGGCCACTCCTTCATCAAGCAGCAGATGGCCGAGACGGGCGCGATCTTCGGCGGCGAGCACTCCGCGCACTACTACTTCCGCGACTTCTGGAACGCCGACACCGGCATGCTCGCCGCGCTGCACGTCCTCGCCGCGCTCGGCGGCCAGGACGGCCCCTTGTCGGAGCTCGTCGCCCAGTACGACCGCTATGCGGGCTCCGGCGAGATCAACTCGACGGTGGCCGACCAGGCCGACCGCCTGACCGCGATCAAGGCGGCCTACGCCGGCCGGGACGACGTCACCCTCGACGAACTCGACGGCCTGACCGTCAGCGCGGCCGACTGGTGGTTCAACGTCCGCCCCTCCAACACCGAGCCCCTCCTCCGCCTGAACGCCGAGGCCAGGGACGTGGCCACCATGACGAAGATCCGCGACGAGGTCCTGGCGATCATCAGGGCCTGAGAGCTGCCGGTGCCGGGCGGTGTCGTCCGTCCGGTGCCGGGCAGTGCCGTCCGTCTGTTTGTGGGGATCAGCCGCCCGTTTGTGGGCATTCGTTTCGCTGAGGCGGCACAGGCGGGCACACACGGGCCGCCGGCCCGCGCGTGATCATGAGCTCGGCCCCGCTGCCTTACCGCCCCAGGCCCAGGTGCCAGGTACGCTGACCAGGCCGCACGTCCCTTGTCCAGCTGTTCGAAAGGACCCGCAATGCCGCTCGAAGCCGGCCTCCTGGAGATCCTCGCCTGCCCGGCCTGCCACGCCCCCCTCAAGGAGCAGGAGACCGAGCTGGTCTGCACCGGCAAGGACTGCGGCCTGGCCTACCCGGTCCGGGACGGCATCCCCGTACTGCTCGTCGACGAGGCACGCCGCCCCGCGTAACCGCGAAAGACAAGCGCGGCAGACACAGCCGCGAGGCGATCGGAGGCCGACGCCCATGCTCGACGAATCGCTGCTCGACGACCCCGAGGCACTCGCCCTCGCCGACCGCCGAGGCCTGCTGCGCGGCGCCGCCGAGGCCGGCGCCCGCGTGCGCACTGCCCTCCGGCACGCGGCCGAGGCGGGCGTCATGGATCTCAAGCCCGACGGCCGTCCCAGGGCCGTGCTGACCGCCGGCCCCGGCATGGCCGCCAACTGCGTCGCCGACCTGCTCTCCACGCTGGTCGCCGCGGGCTGTCCCGTCACCCGCCTGGCGCCCACCGGCGTGGCCCCGGCCGCCGGTGCGCTGCGCTGGGCACTGCCCGGCTGGGCCGGTCCGGTCGATCTGCTGCTCATCGCCACCCCCGACGGTTCGGAGCCGGGCCTCGCCCTCCTCGCCGAAGAGGCGTACCGCCGCGGCTGCACGGTCGTCGCCGTGGCCCCCGCCCACTCCCCGCTCACCGAAGCGGTCCAGGGCGCCGCACACGGCCTGGTCGTACCGATGGCGACCGCCCCGTACGAGGAGCAGGAGCAGACCGCGGCCGCGAGCCCCGGCGCGCTCTGGGCGCTCCTCACACCGCTCCTGATGCTTCTGGACCGCACCGGTCTGCTGACCGCACCGCCGGACAGCCTCCAGAAGGTCGCCGACCGCCTCGACCACACCGCCGAACGCTGCGGCCCGGCCAGCGCGACGTATGAGAACCCGGCCAAGACGCTCGCCGCCGAGTTCGCCGAATCCCTCCCCCTGATCTGGACCGAGGGTTCGGGCGCGGGCCCCACGGGCCGCCGCTTCGCCGCCGCCCTCGCCGAACTCGCGGGCCGTCCCGCACTCGCGGCCGAGCTTCCCGAGGCGCTGCCCGCCCACGGCGCACTGCTCGTGAGCAGCATCGCCGGCGGGGCCGACCCCGAGGACTTCTTCCGCGACCGGGT
Organism: Streptomyces sp. NPDC002577; assembly: GCF_053594815.1. Taxonomy (NCBI): domain Bacteria; kingdom Bacillati; phylum Actinomycetota; class Actinomycetes; order Kitasatosporales; family Streptomycetaceae; genus Streptomyces; species Streptomyces sp. NPDC002577. Next base: position 30,626 of record NZ_JBSFWK010000068.1, read on the forward strand.
GGAGGAGGAACAGGCCCTGCGCGCCCGCGTCCTGCTGCTCAGGGACCGGCCGAGCGACGTACTCAGCGCCGCTGCGGCCGCACGTGAGCTCGCGCTCAGCCACGACACCGCGATCAGCGAGCTCGAGCCGGAGGGCACCAGCGAGCTGGAGAGCCTCGCAGAGCTGATCGCCATCACGGATTTCGCCGCCGTTTACCTGTCGCTCGCTTCGGGGGCCTGATCTTGACCGGACCGGCCGGGACCGATCCCGGCCGGTCCGGGCCGTACGGAACTCCGGCCCGCGTTCCGGCCCGTATACGGAGCAACTGGTTCACGTACGACGATCCGCGTAGGAGGATCCGCGTACGAAGCTCCGACCGCGTACGAGCCCGCTGACCCCTGCACGGAGAAAGCAGCCACGATGGACCGCCTCGACAACACCGTCCGCCCCTACGCCTGGGGCTCGACCACCGCCATCCCCGAGCTGCTCGGCGTCGAGCCGACGGGTGAGCCGCAGGCGGAGATGTGGATGGGCGCCCACCCCGGTGCGCCGTCCCGCACCGCGCGCGGAGCGCTGAACGTGGTGATCGATGCCGCCCCCGAGCAGGAGCTGGGCCCGCGGTCCGTCGAGAAGTTCGGCCCCCGGCTGCCGTTCCTGCTCAAGATCCTCGCGGCCGGCGCCCCGCTCTCCCTCCAGGTCCACCCCGACCGCACGCAGGCGCAGGAGGGGTACGAGGCCGAGGAGCAGCGCAGGGTCCACATCGACGCCCCCCACCGCAACTACAAGGACGCCAACCACAAGCCCGAACTGATCTGCGCTCTGACGCCGTTCGACGGCCTGTGCGGATTCCGGCACCCGCTCCAGGCCGCGCAGCTGCTGTCCCGCCTGGAGGTCGACTCCCTCAAGCCCTACGTCGACGTGCTGCACGCCCACCCCGAGGAGGCCGCCCTCCGGGAGGTCCTCACCGCCGTGCTCACCGCCGACCGCGACGAGATGGCGGCCACGGTCGCCGAGGCAGCGGCGGCCTGCGCGCGACTGGCCGAAGACCCCGGCACCTCGGGCTTCGCAGCCGACTACGCCGCGTACGCCTCGATCGCGCGCCACTACCCAGGCGACCCCGGCGTGATCGCCGCCATGCTGCTGAACTACGTCCGGCTGCAGCCCGGCGAGGCCCTCTTCCTCGGTGCCGGCGTCCCGCACGCCTATCTGGCCGGGCTCGGCGTCGAGATCATGGCCAACTCGGACAACGTCCTGCGCTGCGGCCTCACCCCGAAGCACGTCGACGTCCCCGAACTGCTGCGCATCGTCCGCTTCGAGGCGACCGACCCCGGCGTACTGCGCCCCGAGGCCGCCCCCGACGGCGAGGAGGTCTACGCCACACCGATCGACGAGTTCCGGCTCTCCCGGTACGTCCTGCCGGAGGGCGCGGCGCCGCACGACCTGACCGCCGCGACCCCGAAGATCCTGCTCTGCACCGCCGGCTCCGTGCGGACCGGTGAGCTCACGCTCGAGCCGGGGCAGTCCGTCTTCGTCCCCGCGGGGGAAAAGGCCGAAGTGTCCGGGGCTGGCACGGTCTTCCGTGCGACTGTGGTGGCCTGATGAGCCGAATGTGTCCCGTGCTGCAACAATGACCCACCGCAAAGGGTCGGCAAAGGGAGCCGGCCCGCGCGGCGACGTACGGACCAGGCGAAGGGACACGGCGAACACATGAGTGCGTCAGGCGGTACCAAGGCGATTGTGGCGGCACTGGGCGCCAACCTCGCGATTGCCGTATCGAAGTTCGTGGCGTTCCTCTTCAGCGGCTCGTCGTCGATGCTCGCCGAGGCCGTGCACTCGGTCGCCGACTCCGGCAACCAGTTCCTGCTGCTCGTCGGCGGCAAGAAGGCCCAGCGCGAGGCGACCCCGCAGCACCCCTTCGGCTACGGCCGCGAGCGCTACATCTATGCCTTTCTCGTCTCGATCATCCTGTTCTCGGTCGGCGGCATGTTCGCCATCTATGAGGGCTACGAGAAGATCACGCACCCGCACGAGCTCGAGAACTGGTACTGGCCGGTGGGCGTGCTGGCCTTCGCGATCATCGCCGAGGGCTTCTCCTTCCGCACCGCCATCAAGGAGTCCAACCCGCTCCGCGGCCAGCAGTCGTGGAAGGAGTTCGTGCGCCGCGCCAAGGCCCCCGAACTGCCCGTCGTCCTGCTGGAGGACTTCGGGGCACTCGTCGGTCTGGTCCTGGCGCTCCTCGGCGTCGGCCTGGCCGTGATCACGGGCGACAGCGTCTGGGACGGCATCGGCACCCTCTGCATCGGTGTCCTGCTCATCCTCATCGCGCTCGTGCTCGCCGCAGAGACCAAGTCGCTGCTGCTGGGCGAGGCCGCCGGTGCCGACGAGGTCGCGAAGATCGAGTCTGCGATCGTCGACGGCGACACCGTCACCCGCATCATCCACATGCGCACCCTCCACCTCGGCCCCGAGGAGCTCCTGGTCGCCGCCAAGATCGCGGTGCAGCACGACGACACGGCCGCGGAGGTGGCCGCCGCCATAGACGCAGCCGAGGCCCGCATCCGCAAGGACGTCCCGATCGCTCGCGTGATCTACCTGGAGCCGGACATCTACAGCGAGGCCGAGGCCGCCAAGGGCCCGGACCGCGATGCCACACCGGGCGGCCCGACTCCCGGCGCGGAGCACTGACAGTCGTTTGTGCGCAGTCGTTCCGCTGGGGCGGAACAGGTGGGCACAAACGACCCACGGCCCGCACGTAGTCACGGGCGCGGCCCGGGCGGGCTGGGGCCCGATGGGTCGATCGGTGTAGATTCGTGGGGACAGCCAGACGTCGCTGCTGATGGCGGTCGGGCGGCTCGCACAACGGGCCGACCGAGGGAGAGAGGGCCTCCGACGGACTGGGCCGCGCGCGCTCGGGCACAGGTGTGTCCGCCGCCGCAGAGCCAGCCGTACCCACCCTCGACACCATCACGAGGAGCAGCCCGTTATGACGACGACTGTCGATCACCGACAGGACTTCAAGGTCGCAGACCTCTCCCTGGCCGAGTTCGGCCGCAAGGAGATCACCCTCGCCGAGCACGAGATGCCCGGCCTCATGGCGATCCGCAAGGAGTACGCCGAGAAGCAGCCGCTGAAGGGCGCCCGCGTCACCGGCTCCCTGCACATGACCGTGCAGACCGCGGTCCTGATCGAGACCCTGGTCGCGCTCGGCGCCGAGGTCCGCTGGGCCTCCTGCAACATCTTCTCCACCCAGGACCACGCCGCCGCGGCCATCGCGGTGGGCCCGGGCGGCACGCCGGACAACCCGCAGGGTGTGCCGGTGTTCGCCTGGAAGGGCGAGACGCTGGAGGAGTACTGGTGGTGCACCGAGCAGGCCCTGACCTGGCCGAACAGCCCCACCGGCGGCCCGAACATGATCCTCGACGACGGTGGTGACGCCACCCTCCTCGTCCACAAGGGCGTCGAGTACGAGAAGGACGGCAAGGTCCCGTCCGTCGACACCGCCGAGTCCGACGAGCACCGCGTCATCCTCGAGCTCCTCACCCGCACCCTGAGCGAGAGCCCGCAGAAGTGGACCCGCCTCGCGTCGGAGATCCGCGGCGTGACCGAGGAGACCACGACCGGCGTCCACCGCCTGTACGAGATGCAGCGCGACGGCGTACTGCTGTTCCCGGCGATCAACGTGAACGACGCCGTGACGAAGTCGAAGTTCGACAACAAGTACGGCTGCCGGCACTCGCTGGTCGACGGCATCAACCGCGCCACCGACGTCCTGATCGGCGGCAAGACCGCGGTCGTCTGCGGCTACGGCGACGTGGGCAAGGGCTGCGCGGAGTCCCTGCGCGGCCAGGGCGCCCGCGTGATCGTCACCGAGATCGACCCGATCTGCGCACTGCAGGCGGCGATGGACGGTTACCAGGTCACGACGCTGGACGAGGTCATCGACAAGGCCGACATCTTCGTCACCACGACCGGCAACAAGGACATCATCATGGCCTCGGACATGGCCAAGATGAAGCACCAGGCGATCGTCGGCAACATCGGCCACTTCGACAACGAGATCGACATGGCCGGCCTCGCGAAGGTCCCCGGCATCGTCAAGGACGAGGTCAAGCCGCAGGTCCACACCTGGACGTTCCCCGACGGCAAGGTGCTCATCGTGCTGTCCGAGGGCCGCCTGCTGAACCTCGGCAACGCGACCGGCCACCCGTCGTTCGTGATGTCCAACTCGTTCGCGGACCAGACGCTGGCCCAGATCGAGCTGTTCACCAAGCCCGAGCAGTACCCGACAGACGTCTACGTGCTGCCCAAGCACCTGGACGAGAAGGTCGCCCGCCTCCACCTCGACGCGCTCGGCGTGAAGCTGACCAAGCTCCGCCCCGAGCAGGCCGCGTACATCGGTGTCGAGGTCGAGGGTCCCTACAAGCCCGACCACTACCGCTACTGAGCGCCACCCGCTGCTGAGCGCCACGTGCAGCTCAGCGGCAGCCGCCCTCGACATCGCCCCCGCGGCGGACTTGAACCGGCGGCAGCCTCGGCGGCACTGCTCAACCGCTCAGCAGACGGACATCAGCAGGCCCTCGCCCACCGTGGCGGGGGCCTGCCCCCTACCAGCACCCGGACCCCGATCTCCATGCCCCGCGGCCGCTATTCGCTCCACGATCCGCACGATCACACCCCCCTCGGTGAAGAGCACTTCCACTGCGCGCCCGGCCCCTCCGGCTGGCGCTACGTCTCCCAACTGACCACCCCCTCCGGCGATCACGCCGGCTCCGTCGACCTCGCCCTCGACGAACTCGGCCGCCCCATCCGTCTCGAACTCCACGCCGCGAGCTGGCAGGTCCGCGGCGCCGCCATCGACGGCGTCACCTGGGTACGCACCGACCCCACCGGCACGTACGCCACCGAAGGCAACGCCCCCGCCCACGCCTTCACCGGCAGATCCCCCGCCTTCCTCATCGCGACCGCACGTCTCCTTCGCCTCACCCCCGATTCCCCCGCGACCCGTGTCCGCCTCGTCGCCTTCACCGAACCGGTCCTGGCCCCGCGCACCCTCGACCAGTCCTGGGCCCTGCGGAACAGACAAACACACGCCACTGACAACGGCGCCCTGACCGTGGACGAATACCAGGTCACAGCCCTGGACACCGGCGAACAGCACACCGTCCACATCGCAGGCGACGTGGTCCTGGCCGCTCCCGGAATCGAACTCGAGGACCTCGACTCCCCGCCGTCGATGTAGCCGTGCCCCTCTATGGGCAGCCGTGCTCTGAGGACAGCCGTGCTCTGACCTGTGGGGTAGCCACCCTCTTCCGCTGCACTCCCTACGCGGGAGGCACGAACCCGGTACCCGGACCCGCAGCCTCACGGCTCCGTTCATCACCGGCCGGCTGATCAACGGCCGAGCCGTGACGCGGCGCAGGGTGATCCGAAAGGTGATCCGGAGAGAGATGGTCCGGCGACCGGTACGACGGCGGCACCGGCTGCCCGGCCCCCACGGCGTACTCCGCGCCCGGACGATCGCCGCCCCGGGCAGCCGCACCGACCGCAGTCCCGCCTCCACCAGGCACTCCAGCCGAGGCCGCCCCGCCCACGCCGAAGGCGCGCCGCGCATCCCGCGACTGCCGCTCGTGCACCACCGCCGCCAGAAACGCAGCCGGAGGAACTCCAGGTGGAGCCGGAGCCCCCGTCCGCGCTGCGAGATCGGCTGCCAGCCGCTCGGCCATGACCCAGCCCACCTGCGGATCGAGCTGGCCTATCCGCGTCAGGTACTGGCGGATAGCGAGCCACAACCCGTCCGGGACTGCAGACAGATCGAGCCCGGAGAACCGCCCCACCAGCCACGGCGGCGGAGGAGGAACAAAAGCAGCACGTCCGGCCGGCACCCGCTCCCGCACGACCAGCGTGCCTGCGAAGACATCACCGAGCCGTCGCCCACGCGCGGACACGAGCGAAGCGATGCATGCAACGATCCCGAACGTCGCCAGGATCTCGACCACACCGAAGGCACCCCGCACCAGCGCATGCCGGAACCGGATGGGCCCGCCGTCATCGCGCACTACCCGCAGACCGCACGCCAGCTTCCCCAGCGAGCGCCCATGGCTGAGCGTCTCCACGGCGATCGGACCGCCCACCAGCACCAGCAGGAAGGCAGCCACCGAGACCGCCGCGACAGCGGCCTCGTCCAACGACGCCGTAGCGGCCGCCAGCCCCAGCAGCACCGCGACATATACGGCCCACGCCACCGCGAGGTCGATCAGCACGGCCAACGCTCGGCTCGGCAGCTTGGCGGGGCGCAGCTCCAAGGCCACCGCCTCGCCCGTCACAAGCTCACTCACGCCGGCCGCCTTCCCCTGCCCCGTCGTACCGTCCCCTGCCCTGCCTTATGAGCAGCCAGTCTGCCAAGCTGAGTGCGCATCGCGCCGCCAGTAGCCGTAGTAACGCTGCTGTCGCTGCTTCACCAGCAGCCGCAGCAGCCTCAGTGAGAGCAGCCGAGGAGCAGCAGAACCGATGGACCTGGACGTCTTCGTGTCCGCCCACCGTGCGGAGTGGGACCGCCTGGACGCCCTGCTGCGCCGCCAGCGCCGCCTGACCGGCGCCGAAGCAGACGAACTCGTCGGTCTCTACCAGCGCACGGCCACGCACCTCTCCCTGATCCAGTCCAGTGCACCCGACCCTCAGCTCGTCGGCCGCCTCACCCAATTGGTGGCACGCGCGCGTAGCGCCGTCACAGGCACCAGACGCGCTTCCTGGCGCGACGTGACCCGCTTCCTGACGCAAGGTTTCCCCGCGGCCGTCTATCGCTCCCGCCACTGGTGGGTCCCCACCGCGCTTCTGTCGACGGTCATCGCCGCTCTCCTCGGCTGGTGGATCGGCACCCACCCCGAGGTCCAGTCCGCGATCGCGGCCCCCTCCGAACTACGCGAGCTCACTCGCCCCGGCGGCCAGTACGAGACGTACTACTCGAGCCACCCGGCGGCCTCCTTCGCCGCGCAGGTCTGGACGAACAACGCCCAGGCCGCCGCGATGTGCCTGGTCCTCGGCGCTTTCCTCTGCCTGCCCGTCATCTGGATCCTCTTCCAGAACATGCTCAACCTCGGCGTGGGCATCGGCCTGATGTCCTCCGCAGGCCGTCTCGACACGTTCCTCGGCCTTGTACTGCCACACGGCCTGCTGGAGCTGACCGCTGTCTTCGTAGCTGCCGGTACGGGCCTACGGCTGGGTTGGACGCTCATCGACCCGGGCCCTCGGACGCGCCGCGCGGCCCTTGCGGCCGAAGGACGCGCCGCAGTCGGCATGGCGATCGGCCTGGCCCTGGTCCTCTTCGTCTCCGGTGCCATCGAAGGCTTCGTCACCCCTTCGGGCCTGCCGACCTGGGCTCGCATCGGCATCGGAATCGCCGCTGAACTGGCCTTTCTCACGTACGTCTATGTGCTCGGCGGTAGAGCGGCGCGCGCCGGCGACATGGGCGACCTGGACGAATCCGAGCGCAGTGCGGCCCTGCCCACCGCCGCGTGATGTGCGGGCACGCCAGCTGACCTGCTAGTCTCCTCTTCGCCCCGAAAACCGTTGACACGGTCGGACCGGGGAGGTAGATTCGAACAGTTGCCTGGAGCGGAGCACGCTCGCGGGTAGCCGTGAGCATCTATCTGCTTCTTGGTATTACAACCTTGAGAAGCCATCCCGATTAGTCAGGAATGAGCGGCCGGTCAGGCCGGTCAAAAAACTCTGATAAAGTCGGATCCGCCGAAAGGGAAGCCGCAAGGCGAACCAAAGGCAAAAGGCCCTCCAACGGCCACCGGAAATGAATTCCGACCGGGA
>NZ_JBSFWK010000069.1:0-37094 GCF_053594815.1 Streptomyces sp. NPDC002577
CGCGGAGGAACAGCACCTCGACGTCCCAGCAGCCGGGCTCCTCGTGCAGCCAGCGCATGACGGTCCGCTGCAGGCCATGCGGCCGGGCGTCGCGGGCCGCGTCCGGGGACACGGCGTGCCGGGCGGGGATCGCGGGCGGCCCGGTGACGTGGGTCCTGCCCACGTCGCGGAAGTACCTGGCGACGGTCGCCGCCGGAATCATGTAGGCGCATCCCGCGCGCTCATCGGTCTGCACGACGATGCCGAGTACCCGGCCGGTCTCTTCCTCCAGGACGCCGGCCCCGCTGAACCCGCCCGGCAACCGCCGTCCGGACTCGCGCGGATCGCCCAGGTCGATCTGCACCCGCTCGTCCCCGTGCCCGCCGGGTCCCATACAGGCGCCGGTGAGCCACTGCCCGCCGGACCGCTGCTCCGGAAATCCGTCGATGAGGACGCGCGCGCCCCGGTAGTCCAGCGTCCGGTGCAGGGCGACCGGTGACGGCAGCGGGGCGGGCTCGTCCAGCACGAGCAGCGCGAGATCCCCTTGGGCCGTCCCGAACGGCGGCACCCAGTGTCCGTCCAGCACGGTCGCCGAGCGGCGCTCGGTCCGCGGCAGGCCCTGCAGCAGAGGGAAGTCGACCTGCACGCGGCCTGGGCGCTGTCCCGTCTCCGGGTCGCGGATCACATGCGCGCAGGTGAGCACCCGGTCGGCCCCCAGCAGCACGCCTGCGCCGAGCACGTCGCCGCTGCCGGACACGCCCCCGCGGCGCAGCCGCACCCGCCAGCTGCTGTGGCCGCCATGGCGCCAACTTGGCTGACCACAAAGGGCGTTGGCTTTCTGGACGCCCCCGTTCGCTTCCCCCTCCATGCTTCCTCAGGATAGGTGCGGGGTCGGACAATGACTCCTGAGCTGCATGAGACAGAGGCACGGGGAGGTAGTGCAATGGGGCACGGAACCGACGACGACGCGGCGGTGGCTGGTCTCGCCGATGTGATGAGCCAGGTGCGGGAGGAACTGGAGGAGGCCCAGCGCAGAGGCGCCGACAGCCCGGTGCGCTTCAGCGTGGAGAGGGTCAGCCTCGAGTTCGCCGTGCAGGTACGGCGAGAGGGGTCCGGCCGGGCGGGTCTGCGCATCGGCGTGGTCACGGCGGGAGCGGGCGGGGCGCTGTCCCGCGACACGGTGCATCGCATCCAGGTGGAGCTGCAGCCGCGCCGCGGGGACGGCCGGACGCTGGACGTGGGCCGGGACTGACGGCCGCGGCCCTCGGCTGATCCGGTCAGGGATTGCGTCAGGGGTTCTGTTACAGGGGTTCCGTCAGGCGGAGACGGGGAGCACCTTCTCGATCGCTGCCGCGACCTCGGCCGCGTCCGGCTCGGTCCGCGGCGAGAAGCGCGCGACCACGGAACCGTCGGCGGAGACCAGGAACTTCTCGAAGTTCCAGCGGATGTCACCGCTGTGCCCCTCCGCGTCGGCGAACCCGGTGAGCCGCTCGTAGAGCGGGTGCCGCCCGTCCCCGTTGACCTCGACCTTCTCGGTCATCGGGAAGGTCACGCCGTACGTGGCGGAGCAGAACTCCGCGATCTCCTCGGAGGTTCCGGGCTCCTGGCCCATGAACTGGTTGCAGGGCACCCCGAGGACGGTGAAGCCGCGACCGGCGTACTGCTCGTGCAGCCGCTCAAGAACCGCGTACTGGGGCGTGAGCCCGCACTTCGACGCGACGTTCACGATGAGCGCGGCCTTTCCGCGGTACTGCCCGAGATCGGCGGAGCCGCCCTGCAGCGCCCCGATCTCGACGTCGTACACGGAGCCGGAGTTGGAGTTCGAGCCGGAGCCGTCGACGTCTCCGACGTGTTCCACAGTGTTGTCAGCAGTCATGTCCGGATGCTATCCCCGCTGCCGATCGAAGCCGGGTGGGTGAGGGGCCCGGCCGGCTGCCGGACGACGACCGGCGTCCGGCCGCCACGGACGCTCGGCATCGCGTACGGACCCTTTGCATCACGTATGGACCATTGAGCGGAAACCAATCCTTCCGGAAATCGATAGTCCGCTCATGCCAGTCCGACCAGCTGTACTTCTCCTCGCAGCGGGGACCTTGTCCATGTGCGTGCTCATGTCCGGGTGCGATTCGACCCGGCCTTCGACCCAGCCGGCGGAGAAACCGCGGACTACGCCACGGGAATTCCCGGGGCCTTCCGCACCGCTCTCGCCAAAGTCTGTGCCGAAGGCCGCAGGGCCCGGCGAGAACCGCAGGGCTGCCGTCTTCCACAGATGGGGACTCGAACCGCTGCCCGCGCCGCCCGCCCCGCCACCGGCCAAGCCGGTGAAGCTCTCCCGTGGTTCCGTACCGGTGATCGATGACATCCCGGTGAAGGACAAGGTGGTCTTCCTCACCTTCGACGACGGCGCCGAGAAAGATCCCGAGTTCGTCCGGATGATGCGGGACCTGCGCATCCCTTTCACCATGTTCCTCACCGACACGGTGATCAGAGACGACTACGGCTATTTCAAGCCCCTGCAGGCCCTTGGCGACACCGTCCAGAACCACACCCTGACCCACCCGAACCTACTCACGCTTCCGGAATCTGCTCAGGTGAACGAGATCTGCGGCCAGCAACGGAAGCTGGCCGCAGAATACGGAAGGACTCCGCGACTCTTCCGGCCGCCGTACGGAAACTGGAACGAGGAAACACGGGCCGCCGCACGATCCTGCGGTATCGAAGCCATCGTTCTGTGGCGCGAAACGATGCAGATCACGAACATGCGGTATCAGCGGGGCGACCGGAAGCTGCACCCAGGCGACATCGTTCTCGCTCATTTCCGGGGGAAGGGAGAACTCAAAGGGACCACGCTGACGGAGATGACACGCAATCTGCTCAGGCGCATCCAGGAACAGGGCTTCACCGTGGCGCGCCTGGACGACTACCTCTGAACCGCGGTGCGCGGGGCCGGCCGGCAGCCACCGAGATCCACTCCCTTCCCTTCCGCGCCCTTCCCCTCCCTTCCACTCCGCTCCGCACCCTTCCGCACTCATCCGTTACGAGAGGCACCCTTGACATCCTGCGTGCTGCTTCGCGACGTTTGAGCCCTGCCGAACCGTTCGTGTCTCGGTCGTCGACGGTGGAACGAGCGCGTACACGGCGTGGATCAGCAGAGAGCCGGTGCAGTGGCAGGACGCGGACATCCGCGTCGTGGGGGGAAACAGGGGGAGCGATCGCCCATGCACATCACGATCCACAGACCGGAGGAGCTGAGCACCTCGCTTCGCCGGACCTGGCACCGGGCGATGGACGAGTCGCCCGAATACGCGAATCCGTTTCTGGCACCGGAGTTCGCGATCGGAGTCAGCAGATACCGCGGTGGGGCGCAGGTGGCGGTCCTGCACGAGTACGGGGAGCCCGTCGGCTTCTTCCCGTACCAGCGCAACCGGTTCGGCGTCGGCCGGGCCATCGGTCTCGGTCTCTCGGACTGCCAGGCCCTCGTGCATCTTCCCGGGGTCACATGGGACGCCCAGGAACTGTTGCGGGCCTGCGGCCTGTCCGTCCTCGAGTTCGACCACCTCGTCGAGGAGCAGAAGCCGTTCGGCAGACACGTCACGGGGACGTTCGCCTCGCCGGTGATCGACCTGAAGCCCGGCGACGGCGGCTACGCGGAGTGGCTGCGCGGGGCGTACCCGGGCCTGGCCAAGACGACGCTGAAGAAGGAACGCCGCATCGGGCGCGACCTGGGCGAGCTGCGGTTCGTCTCCGACGACCGCGACCCTCGGGCGCTGCGCACGCTCATGCGGTGGAAGTCCGCCCAGTACCGCAGGACGGGACGGATGGACCGGTTCGCGCGGCCGTGGATCGTCGACCTGGTCGACCATCTGTTCCGCGTCCGTGAGGAGCACTTCACCGGCGTGCTGTCCGTGCTGTACGCGGGGGACCGGCCGGTGGCCGTGCACTTCGGACCGCGGTCGAGCACGGTCCTCGCGGCCTGGTTCACGGCGTACGACCCCGACCTCCGCTACTACTCACCGGGGTTGATCATGCACCTCCGGATGGCCGAGGCGGCGGGCCGGGAGGGTGCGCGTGTCATGGATCTGGGACGCGGCGAGAAGGAATGGAAGGACTGGCTCAAGACCCGTGAGCTGCGCGTGGGCGAAGGCTTCGCGACCCGCCCCCACCCGGTGGCGGCGGCGCACCGGCTGTGGCGCCGCCCGGTACGCGGCCTGCGGAACACGGTCCTGGCCCATCCCAGGCTGCGGGAACCGGCCGACCGGCTGCTGAGGACGGTCGGCACACTGCGCACGTCGGGCCCGGCGGGCTCGGGCGGAGCGGACTCCCGCGAACGGCCGGCCTCCCGCTGACGTCGGCTCCGGACGTCGAAGGGCCCGGGGTGTCCTGCCGGGGCGCCGGGCCCTGCGCCCTCGGACGGGAAGCGGTGCTCGCCGTGGATCCCCGCGCGGCCGCGCGTAGTACCGCGGTACCACCTGCCCGGCGCAGTTCAGCCCCCGGTACCACCGAATCGGGGGGAGCGGGATCTTAGCGTTGCTGTGAGGCGTCAGACGCGACGGACGCCGGAGTCCGAGAGAAAGCACGCGAATGATCGACGCACAGCAGCTGACGAAGAGGTACGGGGAGAAGACAGCCGTCGACGGGCTTGAGTTCGTCGTGAAGCCGGGCACGGTGACCGGCTTCCTGGGGCCCAACGGCGCGGGGAAGTCCACGACCATGCGCATGATCGTCGGGCTCGATGCCCCGACGAGCGGCTCGGTCACCGTGAACGGTCACCACTACGCCCGCCATCAGGCGCCGCTCCAGGAGGTCGGGGCTCTCCTGGAGGCGAAGTCGATCCACCCGGGCCGCTCGGCGTACAACCATCTCAGGGCGCTCGCGCTGACCCACGGCATTCCGCGCCGCCGGGTCGAGGAGGTCATCGAACTCGCCGGGCTGGGCAGCGTGGCGAAGAAGCGGGCCGGCGCCTTCTCCCTCGGGATGGGCCAGCGGCTCGGCATCGCGGCGGCGCTGCTGGGCGATCCGCAGACGGTGATGCTGGACGAGCCTGTCAACGGACTGGACCCGGAAGGTGTGCTCTGGATCCGCAACCTGCTGACGGCGCTCGCCGCGGAGGGCCGGACGGTGTTCGTGTCGTCGCACCTGATGAGCGAGATGGCGCTGGTGGCGGACCACCTGATCATCGTGGGGCGGGGACGGCTGCTGGCCGACACCACCGTGCAGGACCTGGTCCGCGAGGCGGGCGGCGACACGGTGAAGGTGGCCACCCAGGACCCGGCGCGGCTGCGGGACGTGCTGGCGGGGCCGGGCGTCGGCATCACCGGGCGCGTCGGCTCCGAGGAGCTGCAGGTGACCGGAGTGACTGCCCGCGAGATCGGGCTGAAGGCGGCGGAACACGGAATCGCGCTGTTCGAGCTGAGCGCGCGGACGGTGTCGCTGGAGGAGGCGTTCATGGAACTGACCAGGGATGCCGTGGAGTACCACGGCACCGCGACCGGCACGGAGACCGTCGAGACCCTCGGGAGGCCGGCATGAGCACCCTCACCGCCACCGCCGAGGCGCCCCCGACCGCCCCCGCCCGCCCCGCCTACCGGGTGACCGGACGGCGCGTGCTCTCCTCGGAGTGGGCCAAACTCTGGTCGCTGCGCTCGACCTGGATCACCCTCGGGCTGGGCCTGCTGTTCCTGATCGCGTTCGGCCTGATCGCCGCGACCCGGTTCAAGTCGATGACCGACTCCGGCCATATGGACGGGGACTTCGCCCATTCGACGGCCGTGGACCTGTCGCTCTTCGGTACGAACTTCGCCCAGCTGGCTCTGGGCGTCCTCGGCGTGCTGGTCACGGCGGGGGAGTACTCGACCGGCATGATCCGCTCGACGCTGGCGGCGGTGCCGCGCCGGCTGCCCGTGCTGTGGTCCAAGGCGGCCGTGTTCGGGCTGGTCGCGCTGGTGGTCGGCACACTCGGCGCGTTCGTGGCCTTCCTCCTCGGCAGCGGAATCGTTTCCGGAACGCCCGCCGCCATGGGCCTGTCGCACGCGGGGGTCCTGCGCAGTCTGCTGGGCGCGGGGCTCTACCTCGGCCTGGTCGGCGTGATCGGCACCGCCCTGGGCGCGCTGCTGCGGTCGGTGGCCGGCGGAATCTCGGTGCTGGTCGCCACCTTCATGCTGATCCCGGGCCTGGTCTCGCTGCTGCCCAGCTCCTGGCAGGACGACATCAGCCCCTACCTGCCGAGCAACGCGGGCGAGTCGATGTTCGCCCTGACCCACGACGCCACCACGCTGTCGCCCACGGCCGGGCTGCTGGTCTTCCTCGGCTGGACGGCACTCGCGCTGGCGGGGGCGGCGTACCGGCTGGTGCGCAGCGACGTCTGACCGCGCTGCACCATGAGCAGGTGACCTCCGTGACCACCCCGACCACCACCCAGACCACCCCGACCACTGAAGACCTCAGCGGGATGGGGCCGCTGGTCGCCCGGCTGAGCCGGTGCGGCCAGCGGCTGCGGCAGGCCGACCGGGCACATCCATGGGTGCTGGACACCGGGGTGGTCGTGCTGGTCTTCCTGATGTTCTGCCTGCCGGACCTGCTGCACGAAGGAGCCGCGGACACCGACGGCCCACCCCGGTTCCGTGTCGCGTTCACCCGGCTGCCTCCGGCGGGGATGCTGGCTCTGCAGGCGGGGCTGGTGCTGCCGCTGCTGTGGCGGCGGCGCAAGCCCGCGGTGGCCTTCGGCGCCGTCACGGCCGTGTTCGTCCTTCAGTGGTCACTGGGTGCCGCGCTGCGCGCGGACATCGCCCTCTTCATCGCCCTGTACAGCCTCGCCCTGCACGGACGGCAGCGGCAGCTGGCATGGGCCTGCGGGGTCACGGCGGGCGCGATGGTGCTGGTCGCGGTGCGCGCATCGCAGGCGGTCTCCATCTGGGACGCGTTGTTCTTCCTGCTGAGCACGGCGACCGCGGCCCTCGCGCTCGGCCTGATGGTACGGATCCGCCGGGCGCAGCTGGCCGGGCTGCGGGACCGGGCGGCCCGGCTGGAGATCGAACGCGACCAGCGCAGCAGACTGGCCGTCGTGACCGAGCGCGCCCGGGTGGCCCGCGAGATGCACGACATCGTCGGCCACAACCTGTCCGTCATCATCACTCTCGCCGACGCCGGAGCCTACGCGAGCGGCATCGCTCCGGAACGGGGCAAGGAGGCTCTGCAACTCATCGGCGACACGGGCCGCCAGGCCCTCGGCGAGCTGAGGCGCGTGCTCGGCGTACTGCGCGAGGCGGCGGACGACCAGCCGGGCGAACCCGAGCTCAGCCCGCAGCCCGGTATCGCGGACATCGACGCGTTGTGCGAGGGCGTACGCGCCGCCGGACTGGACGTCGTCTACCGGACCGCCGGTGACGTCGACGCCCTGGACAGCGGGGTGCAGCTGACGGTCTACCGCATCGTGCAGGAAGCCCTGACGAACACACTGAAACACGCCGGCGCCGGCACCCGGGTGAACCTGGCGCTCGTCGTGGAGGACACGCGGCTGACCATCCGGGTCCAGGACAGCGGCCCGGTGGGCCACCCGGGACCGCCGAACGAGGAAGGACACGGCCTGGTGGGCATGCGAGAACGAGCAGCGCTCTACGGCGGGAGCGTCAGCGCGGGTCCCGCCGCCGGCGGAGGATGGACGGTGGAGGCAACCCTCGTCCTCGCACCCCGCGCACCCCAGGGCGGTGCCCGGTGACCACCGTGCTCATCGTGGACGACCAGCCGCTCCAGCGCTTCGGCTTCCGCATGCTGCTCGACTCCGTCCCCGAGACGGACGTGGTCGGCGAGGCCGCACACGGGGCCGAGGCCGTCCGCAAGGCAGCCGAACTGCGCCCCGACGTCGTCCTCATGGACATCCGTATGCCCGGCATGGACGGCATCGAGGCCACCCGCCGCATCGTCGCCTCCGGCGACCGTTCGCGCGTCCTCGTGCTCACCACCTTCGACCTCGACGAATACGTCCACGCAGCCCTGCGCGCCGGAGCCAGTGGCTTCCTCCTCAAGGACGCCCGCCCGGAGGAACTCCTCGCCGGCATCCGCGCCGTCGCCGTCGGCGACGCCGTCATCGCGCCCGCTCTCACACGTCGCCTCCTGGACGAATTCGCCCGCTACGGCCCCACGCCCAGCGGCGACTTTGCCGACGACCCGAGGCTGAACTCCCTCACCGACCGCGAACGCGAGATCCTCGTCGCCATCGGCAGAGGCTGGACGAACGGCGAGATCGCCACCCACTTCGTCCTGTCCGAGTCCACGGTCAAGACCCACGTCGGCCGGGTCCTGGCCAAGATCGGCGCCCGCGACCGCATCCAGGCCGTGATCTTCGCGTATGACCAGGGACTCGCCCGTCCGAACACCGGTTGAGCCGGCGAGCGAGCCGTCTGTCAGTGACGGAGACGTTGAGGTTGTCACGCCAGGCGCGCATCGGCCCGGGCACCGCGAGCCGTGACCGTCGACGAGATTCCGCGCCCACCCCGAAGCCTCCGTCGCGCGCATCATCAGAATTTCATTCGCTTTGCAGCGCCTTCCGTAACGGTGTGCAGGTGCGGCGGCCCTCGACCGGGGGAACGGCCGCCGCCCCCTCCCGAGGAAGGAACATGAACGTGGCGGTCATCGATCGGTCTCTCACGAGTTCTCTCACCAGTCTGCTGAAACAGCGGAGGCTCTTCCTCATGCGGGAGCGGAGCGATGCCGCGGAGATCGTGTACGTATGCGTGGACGACGGGCTCCCCGGCGGCTATCCGGTCGGCTACGTCATGCCGTCCCGTGCGGGCACCTGGTTCGCGTACGCCCGGGCCCGCACCGGCCGCGTCTTCGCCAGCGATCAGGTGGACTCCGGCCTGTCGAGCATCGATGAGGCCGTACGCGCCGTCCTCGCCCACGCCTGCTACGGGGACGTCCTGTTCGCCCTGGAAAAGGGAGCGGGATCCAACGCCACGTACACCGCCGAGGTGCACCGCCACCACGCCGCCTGGCTCGCCGCGCTCGACGTGCCCGAAGGCATCACCCACCTCGGCGACGGCAGGGTCCGCTTCACCGGCCCCGCCGTCGCGTATCTGCGCGGTCTTCCGGAACGCCTCGGCTGCCATGTGGACGACGAGGACCGCATCTGGCTCGCGGGCGAGCCGTACCGGTTGATCCGCGAGACCCAGCACACCGGCGAAGCACGCCCTGATTGAGGCATGAGGGCCTTGACGCGGACGTCACCAGTCGAGGTCCCTGTGCCCCTCCGCCGGCACGCCCACGTCCGAGAAGATGTCCAACGCCTTCTGCCTCATGAGGTCGGCCGCGGCGCCGTCGGTCTTCCGGAGGGTGCGGGCGAGTGCCACGAGGGTGCGGGCTGCGCCGAGTCGGTGGCCGGTCTCACGGTGTACAGCCAGCGCCTCACGGCCCAGGGTGACGGCTGTGGCATACGCCGACTCGGACTCCGCCGTGCGGCACAGGACGGTCAGGGCCTGCCCCTCCACCACTCGGAAGCCGTACTCGCGTGCCAGGCGCAACGCCTCCTCGGCATCGCGGCGGGCGTCCTCGTGGCGGCCGAACCGCTGGTGCGTGAGGGACAGCCCCAGGACGCTGTCCGCCTCAGCTCGTCTGAACCTCGCCTCCCGGGCCAGGGCGAGGGCTTGGGTGTCAGCCTGAAGGGACCGGTCGAAGCGGGCCAGATGCCGGTGGGCGGCGGCGACCGTGTTGAGGATGCCGGACTGAATCCACGGCCGTCCCGGGGCCTTGACCATGGCGAAGGCGCGCTCGGCCTGCGTCAGCGCCTCGTCGTGACGGCCGAGCTCGATATTGATCTTGGCGATGGCGTCGAGCATCATCGCGCGGCCGTTGCGGTATCCGCCCCTGTCGTCGGCGGCCACCTTGGGACCGAGGACGTCAAGGCCATCGGCCAGACGGCCGAGCTCCCAGTAGACCCCGCCCAGAATCTGCAGCGCCAGGCTGTCGTCCCACCAGCCCGTCTTCGCATTGTGGCTGATGACCAGTTCGAGGTGATCCGCAGCCTCCCGCAGCCGGCCCAGATCCCGGCAGGTCAGACCGAGACCGAGCAGCCCGAATGTCTCGAGGTGTCGGTTTCCGGTTTCTCGGGTGATCCGCACGCCGACGGTGAGGCGCTCGTACGCACTGCCGAGGCGCGCCATGCTCCATTCCACGCAGCCTCCGACGCCGAGAGCCGCAGCCTCCCCCATCGGCCAGTCGAGCTCCCGGCTGATGTCCATTACACGTGTGTGGTGTTCCGTCGCCTCCCTGGGCTGTCCCCAGTCCCAATGGATCACTCCGAGGTTGGTGTGCATGGCTGCCTGGCCGGGCAGGTCGCCTTCGGCCACGGCCGCCGCCAGCGCCGTCTGTGCGATGGCCTGCCACGTCGCCCGCGGCAGATGAAGCCAGAAATGGCCGAACAGTGCGGAGATCAGATGCCTGGCAACGAGGCGGGGACCGTGGCGGTCCGCATGGTTGATGACCGCGAGCAGATTCGCCCGCTCCGCTTCCAGCCACTGTCCGGCTCCGGCAGCGGACGGCATTCCCGGCTGGTCACCGGGGTCGAGGCTGCTGGGCAGCTCCGGGAAGAGCCAGGTGCCCGCGGCGGCGCGAGTGGCGTGCAGGTACCAGATCAGGACGCGTTCCAGTGCGGCGTCACGATCCACCGCCGTCTCCTCCGCCTGCGCACACTCCAGGGCGTACTCGCGCAGCAGATCGTGGAACCGGTAACGGCCCACCGTCACCGGCTCGATCAGATGGGCAGCGGCCAGTGCACCGAGCAGACGCCGGGCCTGCGACAGCGGCGCGCCCAGGAGGGCCGTCGCGACCTCGGCGCTGAACTCCGGCCCCGGAAACAGGCCGAGCAACCGGAACAGCCGACGCGCCGCAGGCACCAGCACCCCGTACGACACGGAAAAGGCCGCCCGCAAAGGGGAGTTCTCGTCGCCGTCCGGCTCCAGAGCCTCAAGGCGGTTGCCCTCGGACATCTCGGCGACCAGGTCGGCCAGGCGCAGGCCCGGATCGCCGGCCAGCCTGGCGGCGGCCACGCGCAGCGCCAGCGGAAGGCTGCCGCACAGCCGGATCAGTTCGTCGACCGCGAGCGGTTCGGCGGAGAGCCGGTCCGCGCCGAGTGCCTCGCTCAGCAGCGCGCGGGCCTCGTCCGGCAGGAGGAGGTCCAGCGGCAGGGCGTGCGCACCGTCGCGGGCGACGAGATCACCGAGCCGGTTACGACTGGTGACGACGACGCAGCAGGACGGGCTGCCCGGGAGCAGCGGACGCACCTGCTCCGCCGAAGCCGCGTTGTCCAGCAGGAGCAGCAGGCGTCGCCCGGACAGCAGTGTCCGGTACGCGCGGGCCTGGGCCTCGGCATCGGCGGGGATCTCCGACGCCGCGAGTCCCAGGCCCCGCAGCAGCAGTTCAAGGGCTTCGCCGGGCTCGAGCGGCGGCCGGTCGTGGTCGAACCCGTGCAGGTTCACATACAGCTGACCGTCCGGGAAGCGAGCGCGCACCTGGTGCGCCCAGTGCACCGCCAGGGCGGTCTTGCCGATACCGGCGGCGCCGCCGATGGCGGAGATGACCACGGTGTTCGCGGACTCCTGACCCTGCTCCGACGGAAGCAACGCGTGCAGTCGGGAGAGTTCGCCGGTGCGGCCGGCGAATCCCGCCGCATCGTGCGGCAGTTCGGCCGGTGTGACAGCTGCGGGATCGTTGCGGGGGACGAGCTTGGAGATGAGCGTCTGTGCGGGAGATGTCGCCGGAGCGAGGAGGTGGGCGTCGTCCTGGCGCAGCACCGCCTCATGCACCCGGCGGAGCTCCTCACCGGGATCGACACCGAGCTCGTCACGCAGGCGTATGCGCATCTCCTGGTAGGCGTTGAGCGCTTCGGCCTGGCGCTCGCAGCCGTACAGAGCCCGCATGCGCAATGCCAGCAGGGACTCGTCGTAGCGATCGGACGCGGCCGGCGAGGCGAGGTCGTCCAGGGCGTCGGTGAACCGGCCGAGCAGAACCAGGCATTCGAGCCGGGCCAGCCGGAGCGTCCGCCGGCGCTCCAGCAGCCGTTCCCGCTCGGCCTGCGCGAACGGTCCCGGCAGATTGGCCAAGGGCTCGCCCTGGAACAGTCCGAGCGCCGCGGACAACTGGTCCGTCGCGGTGGCCAGGTCGCCGGACGCCCTTGTGCGCAGCGCCTCGTCGCCCTGCTCGACCAGGTCCGCCACGTCGAGCCGGACGCCGTCGACGACGAACCGGTACCAGCCCTTGCCGCTGCGGATCACCGACTCGGTATGCCGGATGCCTTCCGCGTCGAGCGTCCTGCGCAGCGGGTTGACGTGGCTGGCCAGCACCTTGGTGCCGGATGCGGGTGGCTCCGACCCCCACACCCCGTCGAGCAGTTGCTCATGGCTCGTCACAGCCCCCTGGCGAAGCAGCAAAGCGGCCAGCACGGCCTGCCGTTTGACCGGCCCCAGATCCAGGAGTGTGCCGTCCCGCCAGGCCCGCAACGGTCCGAGCACCTCGATCCGAAGCCGCTGAGGAGATCTCCCGCCCACTCCGAGCCCCCACTCCCGTAGATCATCGCAATTTCATCAGCATTGCAGCGCCTCCGGCCAGGGTGACGGACACGGCATCGCACAACCCGCACAACCGAAGGGGCCGCCGTCCTGCTCGAACCGGGTGCATGCGGGGCCGTGACTTCCGCTCGTCCCCATGGCTAAGATCCGCTGCGACCTGCGGAAAGTCCGAACAGGCGGGCCTGCCGGAGGTGCGGCATGGGGAGAAAGACGGCGTTGCCGGGCGGGCTCGCCCGGTGGACGTGTGGCATGCTCGCCTGCTTCTCGTTGATGACGGTGGCCACCGAGGCGGCGGGCTGGCGGAAGTACCGGGTGCTACTGGCACCACCGCTGGAACGGTCGGACGACGGCGAGGCGCTGGTCAGGGCCGATATGTGGTTCGGGAACCTGACTGGGTGGTTGCAGGCGGCGTTCCCCGCGACCATGGTGCTGTTCATCCTCTGGCTCTACAGCATGCGCTCGCTCGCAGACACCGTCTGGCCCCAGGGGCAGCGCCGCCACCGTGAGTGGGTGCTCTTCGGCTGGCTGGTTCCATTGGCGCAGCTGTTCATACCGAAGATGATCGTCAACGACCTGTGGGCTGCCGCCCAGCCGGCGATGCGGCGCCGTCGCGGCAACGCCCTGCTCACCGTGTGGTGGCTCACCGTACTCGCCGCAGGCAGCCGGGCCAGGCTCGGCTACTCGGCGCTGAAACAGGCGGGAACAGCGGACAAGGCCCGACAAGCGCTGTGGCAGGTGACGCTCAGCGGTGGTCTGTACATCGGAGCCGCTGCACTGACCATCGCCGTCGTCTGGCGGCTGAGCGGCATGCTGCGCCGCGCAGTTGCCGAGGAGCAGCGAGGTCCGGCGGCCGTCCCGACCGAGGACGACCCGAGTTTCGACACGACACGCACCATAGCCGCACCGATCCACGATCAGTAAGATCCCCGCAGGAGGGGCGATATGCCGGCATGGATCATGTTGGTCAGCGGATGCGTCATTGCGGCCTGCGGAGCGTTGACCCTGAACGGTTGGCGAGCAGCGCAGTACCGGAAGCCGGGCAAGGCGGGCTGGGGCTTCGTCGCGACGGGGGGAGGCTTGGCCTTGGACGGAGTCCCGAGGCTGGTCGGATGGTCCAGCGGGGTTGGACTGGCCCTCTCGACCGTGGCCCTGACTTTTGTCGTCCTCGGCTTCTTTTTGCAGGCCCAAGGCGGTATGTCCCTGGGATCTCGTCACCGCGACAAGACCGGCTGACAACATGGGGTCGCCCCACAGATGCTCGTCATGAATGGGCTCGTGGCCCTGCTCTGCTTCGGCATCGGGACGTTGCTGGTGCAGCTCACTGTGCGCAGTCGGCGCACGCAGGCTCCCGCCCGGTCCCGGGTTGACGACGACGAGGACGACGACGAGTCCGCGCGCGGCGGTTACCTGATCAGCGTCGAACCCGGGGCACCCACGATGACGCTGACGGAGCCGATCGACTCCAAACGGTCGGAGAGTCTCCTGGTCTCCGTCTCTCAGCAGGAACTGCTCCCGGGCCGGAACTATCTGCTCGGCGGCCCCGGGGACCCGACCTGTGAGGTGGTTCAGATCGCGGCAGGAGAACCGCCGCAAGGTGAGCGCCGGCGTATCGGCCGGGGGCGGTGCAGGACCATCGCATCCGCCCACCCGGCAGGCACGCTGGTCACGCCGGTCACCGTCGAATACGTCGAGGACTGGGCACAGTGGATCCCCGGGGATGCCCCACCCGTATGACCGGTTCGGAAGATCGCGTATGCGGACGGGCGCTGACCTGCGCCGCTGCCCTGCCCTCGCGGACGAGTTCTGCTGATGAACCAGCTCGCGTACTCCCGGCTGGTGAACACCTCGCTGAGCCAGCCGGGCCGCGCCATCCAGCTGGTCCAGGAGTTCCACGATCTGCTCATAGCAGGCTCCGACAACAGCAAGCTGCAGGCCCACTACCGGGGTCCAGGCGGCGCATCGCCCTCAAGCTGCGCCGCGACGTACCCGGCCGCCCTCACCAGGTCGCGGCACCAGGCCGTACGGGAACTGGGCGGCGAACTACCCTGCGCGGACCACACGTTCGTCACAGCACAGCGACAAGGCTTCCGAAGACACGCCCCCCGTTGAGAACCTGAGCACCTCTCATCATCGTGTACCTGGGGGGTACTTACGCATGGGCTTCATCAACAACGCCAAGGCCAACGAGGCGACCCGAGTCGCAGCTGAGGCCTACGCCACCGGGCGGCAGGTCCTCGTCTTTAAGATCATCGAGGCGAACGCAGGATCCCGCACCACCGGACTGATGGCCGGCGTCGGCGAGCAGATCGAAGCCATCGAGGCCCAGGGGTGGACGCTCGCCAACATGTCCGGAGCCGAAGCCAAGGCGTTCACCGGCGAGCGCACGGCACTTGTCTGCCTTTTCCGCCGCCGCTGAACAGCCGCTGATCGGCCCGGCCTCCACCTCCCCGGCGGCCGGGCCTTCGCACGCCTGGGGGTGACCTGTGCCCGACCGACATCGCCAGGTCACCGCGCCTGCTCCGTGGCCCGCAGCAGGGAATCGGGATAGGGCTGCGCCATACAGGCTCTGTACGTGAGCACGCCTCGCAGGTGCTTGCCGTCTCTAATCGATGTCCACCGGACCGTCGTTCGACTTCTTCTCCTTGCTGGTGGGCAGCTGGAGCAGGCCGTTGCCCTTGCTCTCCTCGGGGCGGTGGCCGTCGGAGTCCTGGCCGTTCAGGTTCTGTCGGACCGAGTCGAGGATCGTCAGGCCCTGGGACACCAGGCCGGCGGCGATCTCGCCGAGGCCGTCCGCGCCGTTGAGGACGTTGACGTTGGCGCCGGCGAGGCCGCCGGCGGCCTCCTTGACGATCTGCGGGAGCTGGTCGATCAGCATCCGGTCGAGCGCGACCCGGTCGTACGAGGCCGCCGCCTCTGCCTGGATCTTCATCCGCTGCGCCTCAGCGGCCGCGAGGATCCTGACCCGCTCGGCCTCGGCCTCGGCGGGCTTCACGACCTCGGCCACCAGCTGCTGCTGGCGCAGCTTGGCCTGGCGCTGGGCCAACTCCGTCTGGGCGGCGAGCACCTCCTGCTGGGCGTGTGCCTGTGCCAGCGGTCCGGCCTGCGCGGCCTGCGCCTGCGCGCGGTCCACCTCGGCCGAGTACTCCGCCTTGACGATGGCGGTCTGCCGGGCGTACTCGGCCTGGTTGCGGGCCGCCACCTGCTCCGCCTCGACCGAGGCCTGGGTGGCCTGCGCCTGGGCGATCTGCGCCTGCCGCTGGATGGCCGCCTTGTGCGGCGCGGACATCGCGTCGATGTAGCCGGTGTCGCCGTCGTCGATCGACTGGATCTGCAGCGAGTCGACGATCAAACCGATCTTCGCCATCTCGGTCTTGGAGGTGTCCAGGACCTCCGCGGCGAGCTTCTGCCGCTCGGTGACGATCTCCTCGACCGTCATCGAGCCGATGATGGCCCGCAGGTGGCCGGCGAAGATCCGGCCGGTGAGCACCG
This sequence comes from Streptomyces sp. NPDC002577, assembly GCF_053594815.1. Lineage (NCBI taxonomy): Bacteria > Bacillati > Actinomycetota > Actinomycetes > Kitasatosporales > Streptomycetaceae > Streptomyces > Streptomyces sp. NPDC002577. Next base: position 16,026 of record NZ_JBSFWK010000069.1, read on the forward strand.
ACATCTGCTCCTGGTCGGAGAGGAACCGCTGGCCCGCGTTGATGATGCTTTCGTGGTCGTTGCCGACCTTGAAGGCGATGACCGCGCGGACGTGCAACGCGATGCCCTGCCTGGTCACACACGTCTCGGTGACCTCGGATTCACACATGGACAGGGTGAGGAACCGGACCTTCCGGAAGATCGGGAGCACGAACTTGCCGTGCCCCGTCACCACTCGGAACGGCGCGCCCCCCAGTCCCCGCCGGCCGCCCGAGATCAACATCGCCTCGTCGGGAGCGGGAACGCGGTATCCGAACATTCTGCTACTCCTCAGCCGGCGTCGGCGGTATCCGCGCCGAGCGCGTCCAATGGATCCACCCACTCGATGACGCTGACCTCACGGCATCCACGTGATTCGATCACGAGCACCGTCGCGCCCGCGGGAAGGGGCTCCTCCGACCAGGCGAGGAAAGTCTCGGAGCCGCCTCTGACCCGCACCAGGACTTCGCCGGGGCCCGCGGATCCGCGAGTGCCGATGAGTACCTTCCCCGTGCAGCCGATCACGGCCTCGTCCTGCGGCATCACCGGCCGTCCTCCTCGTCCTGGCCCCAGGATTCCGACGATAGCCCCAGTCCGGCCGGGGACCAACGGGCGGGAGGACTCGGCCTGCGCCACCGGGCCGGGACGGGCCCCACTCGACGGGCGGCTTCCCGCCGGCCGCGCTGTGGCGCCGCTTGGCCGGGACCGTGAGGTCGCCGGCCGGCTCGGTTCGGTGATCCGCAAGACGCGGGGTGGTGATGTGGCACCGTAGTGGCATTTGTGGCAGGGAAGTGGCACGGCCCGGCGGGCCACCGAAGGCCCCGGCGCCCAACACTGCCCACTGCGGCACGCCGGCCTCACGGGCCCCGCCCCACGCGTCGGGCAGAAGATCGAGGCTTGCGATGATCAGCAAAATCCCTGACGCAGCGGCCAGTAGAAGCGCCGACCGGCCCGATCCCCGCCGCGCCAGCCAGGCGCCCACCACGGTGGCCAGGGTCACCAGGGCCGTGGTCACCAGCGCTTCGGTCGAGGGCAGCTGCCATCCGGTCCCGTCGGCAGCATGTGCGCCTGCTGCGTAGGACACGGAGAGCATGTCCCCTCCCTGCGAGGGCGCCGGGCTTACGTGTGCAGTGCCGGGACGAACCGGCTCCGTCAGCGGCGGTAGCAGTACGAATCCGAGGAGGCGTCGCCGCCCTGCAGGCGCGTCTGGTGCACGCGCAGGCCGAGGAAGTCCGCGCCGTGCGGGAAGAAGCGGCTGTCGACCGAGAGCCCGCCGTGCGAGGTGTCGGCGTCGAGTTTGACCATCCACGGGTCGATGCCCGCGGGATAGAACTGTTCGTCCCAGGTGGCGTACAGGGAGTTGGTCAGGTACACGCGCCGCCCGTCGCGGCTGAGCTCGACCATCTGCGCTCCGCCCGTCAGCGGGATGTCCGGCTCGGCGGGGTGCGGCTGCCGGCCGACGATGCCGCCAAGACGCACGGCCGCGGTCTGCCTGGGATGGAACGGGTCGCTCACGTCGTACTGGAGCAGGTCGCCGGTACCCCATGCGGATATGTACAGCCAGTGATCATCCACCGACAGGTCGATGTCGGTGATCAATGGGGGCACGGCGCCGAACGGCTGCAGCGCCGGGGGCAGGTCCTCCTTCTGCGCGGGCTCGGCCGGAACGGTGATCACCTTGCGGGCCACGAAGTCCTCGCCCTCCCGGTTCCAACACCACACCGATGCCGACAGGTCCTCCACGTTGACCACGGTGTTGGTGAACCCCCACGTTGCCTCGGGGTCGTGTGCGGGGCGCAGTTCCAGCACCATCTGGTTCTCGTCCCCCAGATCGACGCGCTGCAGGTGCCGGCCGGAGTCGAGCTCCCAGAAGTGCAGAGAGTGGCCGTACCGGCGACCCAGCAGCAGTTCGGGAACAAGGCCGTCCTCGATCATCGAGGGGGTCCCCCATTCGCTGGTCACAGCGATGTTCTGGCGCAGATGCCACCAGACGTCGTAGGCGAACCGCTGCGGCCCGCGGTCGCTCTCCCAGGCGCGCAGGACTTCGAAGCTTTCGTGGTCCAGGAGCGCGACGCCGCCGGGCCCGTCCGCACCGTCCGCGCCACCCAGGCAGGACAGGAAGACTCCGTCGGGGCCACAGTGCAGTGTGTGCGGGCGCGAATATCCGGCCTTGGCGGCCAGCTCCTCGGGCTCGACCACCTTGACCAGGCGGGGGCGGGCGGGATCGGGGGTGGTGTCGAAGACGTGCAGCCGGGACGAGCGCAGTCCTGGGACGATGAGGTAGCGACGCGCGGCGTGGTGATGACCGGCGTGCCCCAACGCGCTCGAGCAGGCGTTCCAGCCGAAGTGGTGCAGTTCGTTTCCCAGGTCGGGCAGCTCGGCGTGCGAGGTCACGCGGCCGTATGCGGGGGATTCGGGGTCGGTGCCGACGGTGAACAACGCGTCCGCGCGCTGTGCGGTCGGGTCGAATCCGACGAGATAGGCGACCTTCTCCGGGGGTGCGGCGACGGCGTCCGCCGGAGTGCGGTACAAGGTGGGGTCGCTGTGGTCGTCGCGGTCGTGCACGTGCTCGGTCGTCCTCATGGCTGTTCCTTACTCCCGAACGGGAGCCTGGTTCCGGATGAACTCCCGACGGAGAGCCCGGCTCACTCGGTCGAGATCGACGTGCAGGGGAGGAACGGATATGGCAGGTGGATATGTCGTATATCGAGCGTTTCACGGCCCTGGAGCTCCGCCAAGGCGGCAGCGTGACGGCACGACCGCCTGAGTGTGCATGGTCTTCTGGTCGCTGATCACCCCGACGAGCACCGCCGGATCCTCTTTCGCAGCGTGGCGTCGCGGCGGGGCGGAGGGGCCGCACCCGCAGGGCGTGTGCCCGCGAAGCGGGTGATCACGGGTCCGGCCACGGCGAGCAGGAGGACACGGTTGGCCACCCGCTTGCCGGGCATGACGGCTGGGGGGCTGCCTTTGAGCGGGCGGGTGCCGCGCCGGCTTCCCTCGCCAAGCGTGGCGCCCTCACTCGCGGTGCGGTGCTGTGCCGTACGGCCTGAGGCGGGCCCCACCGCACAACAACATCCCATCCAATGAGGGGAGTTGGCGCGACACGCGGCACCGTACTGTCGAGCAGCACTCATGTGAGCCAGTAGGCCCTGCCGGGCTGGTGGACGGACACGGACGGGGCCCTCGGGCCGCCCGGACGACCGCTTCCCAGGCGGGCACGCCAATAGCGGTACGGCGCACGGCATCGGCGGCGTGCTCGCGCCCTCGCCGACGTCGCCGCGCTGATCATGTCCCCGACATGAAGCGCCGCCCGATGACGCACATCGCCCAACACCTCGCCATTCGCCCCCAGGTGCCGGGCGCAGCGTGCGCTGCGCACTCCATGGCCATCTGCTGGCGGGTGGAGGGCAAGCCCAAGCAGCAGCGTGTCTTCGAGCGGATGCCTCGTCCAGCTCGGCAATGCCGAGCCACCGGTCGAGCAGGAGCGACGCAGAAACCTGGCTCTTGGGGTGCCGCTGTTCGTCGACCTGGTGGAGGAGTCGCGTGCGGGCCTTTTCGGCCTCCTCGTGGGTGGCCGCCTGCTCGTACAGGTACACGGCCTTCTTTGTGAGCGGGTCGCGGCCCGCGTACACACGGACCTGGAAACCGGGGCCGTTGCGGCGGATGCTGCCACGCTGTCGGCGCTTGGACGTGGTCGTCACCATGGCTGTGGAACCTATTCAATGGCTAATGCCATGGCTACCACGAACAGCGCGCCTATCCTGGAGGGGTAAACGCGCTGGTCAGACACAGTGCCCCCGGGGGTGGGGGAGTCGCTGGGGTCAGCTGCAGTCGCCGAAGCGGTGAGCACCGCAGACCCTTTGGGGACGACAGTGTTCGCAAGGTGCCATGGCCAAGAGGCGCTCGACCGTCCCGGTGGAGGCGCCGCGCCAGACCGCCTGGTGCAGGGATGAGTAGCGGTTGCGCTAGCCGGCCGAGTCGCCTGGGGATGCCCACACGTACGGCACCGATCTGAGCCGGTGGGGTAGTTACGGGACAGTACGGCGCTCCGGGTGCCGTCCGTGGCCGCCCCGAGCAGGGACAGCGTCCTACCGCAGCCGTCGATCCCCATGACCTGTCCTGTGGCGTTGACCGTGTTCGACTTCCCGGCCGGCACGTCGGGACAGGCGAACTTCGCCGTTCCGCTGGTAACCGTGCTGCCGGGCGTCACGGCTCTGTGGGGATTGCTTTCATGCCGCATCCTCGGCTCCCACCTCGCCGACATCCGCGCGCCGGAAGCCGTACTGGCCGTCCGGCGCACGGACTTGAGGGCACGTCACGGCCAGATGGACTTCAGCTGCCACGCCTGCATGTGGTTGAGGGTGGCGGTGCCGCCTTCGGCGAAGGCGTCGATGCGGGTGCTGGAGGGATCGGGGAAGACCTGGTCGGTGAGGACCACTTGTTCGCCGCGCGTGTTCTGGGCGTAGACCTCGACGGAGGAGGCATCGACGAGGACGTGCAGGCTCAGCCGGCCGCCGTCGAGCGCGAGGGGAGCGCGCTGGACGTCGGAGAAGGTGGGGTCGAAGTCGGTGGCGCCGGAGGCGGTGCGGTCGATGTAGACCTCGCCGGTTGCGGTGTCGTAGCCGATGCGGGTGCGCTGCCCGCCGCCGGTACGGACGTCCAGGCCGAAGCGGTCGGCGGTGCCGGCGGTGAAGTCGGCCTGGAGTTCCTGGCTGCTGCCGTGCACCGCGAGCGGGGTGGTGGTGTTCGCGACCTGTGTGCTGGGCACCCGGGTGCCGGCGCCGCGCAGGCCGGTCAGTTCGCCGACCGGCTGCTGGATCAGCTGGACCTTGCCGTTCAGGCTACGCGCCGAGGTCGCCGCTTTCAGCAGTTCCGGATCACCGCCCCACTGTCGTCCCGCTCCTCGTCGTCGCCCAGCGGGCGATGGACGGAGGGCGGGCCGGCGACACGGCTAACGATCACTCGACCTTTGCGGCAAGCGCTCCTACCCCGAGGGCGTTACGAGCACGTCGTGCCGTACCTAGGGGTCGTGCCGTCGAGGAGGTACGTGTTGACGGCCCTGGTCGCGCAGCGGTTGAAGGGGTACGACCCGTGGCCCTCGGCCCGCACCGTCAGCAGGACGCCGACCTCCTCGCCCAGCTCGCCCGCCATGCGCTTGGCGCCCCCGTACGGCGTCGTCGGGTCGCCGGTGTTGGCGACGACGAGGATCGGGGAAGCGCCGTCCGCGCTGACGTCGGGGGTGGCGCTCTCGCCTTTGAACGGCCAGTCGTAGCAGAGGTAGACGCCATTGGCCCAGGTCTCGCCGAAGACGGGGGAGGCCGCCTCGATCCGCTTCATCATTTCCTCGGATTTGGTGAAGCCGGGGCGCAGGTTGGAGTCGGCGCAGGTTATCGCGACAAAGGCGGACGTGCCGTTGCCGCCCGAGGTCTTGCTGCGGGCGCTGACGCCGACCCCGGCGTCGGCCCGGGTGCGTCGGCTCCGGGTGTCCGGGCCGTGGTCGTACGCCTCCTCCAGCAACTTGCTGCCGGTGCCCCGCTCCATGACCTCGCGGAGCGCCTTCGCCAGCGGCCTCCAGCCTTCTTTGCCGCGGTCCAGGTGGTTCGCGATGGCGTGGGCGGCGAGGCTGTCGTCGAGTTCCTCGTCGCCGTCGGTGGGCGCGGGCTTCTTCTCGAGCTTGTCCAGCAGCTCGATGACGCGTTGGCCGGCCTGCTCGGGGTCGCTGCCGGTGGGGCAGTCGTCGTAGGCGTTCGCGCAGTGTTCGGCGAAGCGGTCGAAGGCGAGCTGGACGGCCTTGACCTGGCTGATCTCGCCCTGCAGGCGATCCAGCGTCGGGTCGATCGGGGCTTCGAGCACGAGTCGGCCCACGTTCTTAGGGAACAGGTGGGCGTAGACGCCGCCCAGCCTGGTGCCGTAGGAGACGCCGAAGTAGTGCAGCTTCTCGTCACCGAGGAGATAGCGCATCAGGTCCATGTCGCGCGCCGTCTGCGAGGTGCCGACGTACGGCAGGAGCCCACCGGAGTGCTTCTCGCAGGCGTCGCCGCCCTCGTACTTCTTCTCCCCGCAGCTCACGGGGGCCGTCCCGCCGATACCTCGCGGATCGAAACTGACCAGGTCGTAGCGCTCGCCCAGCGAGGCGTAGTCGCCCGCGTACCTGGGGAGCCCCACGACGCCGGACTGGCCGGGGCCGCCGAAGTTGAGGAGGAGGGATCCGATCCGCTTCCGCTCCGGTCCGGTGGCCCTTTTCCGGATCATGGCGACGTCGATCGTGTCGCGGCCGGGCCGCTCGTAGTCCAACGGCGCCTTCATTGTGGCGCACTCCCAGCCGTCGCCCGGGGCATCACCGCTACCCTGCGCCCCGGACGGTGCCGGGCAGGCCGACCAGTCGAGCCGCTGGCCGGCGGTGAAGGCCGCGGGCAACCCCGGTGGCGGGTTCGTCGCCTTGCGCTCGACCCGGCGGGTCGCCTCGCCGCCCTCGGTCGACGCGGACGGACCCGAGCCCGAGCCCCCGATGACATCGCACCCGGCCCCTGCGGCCACCACGACCACGATGGCAATGGCGAGCAGGCCCGCGGCAGCGCGGCGGCGCAGAGCGGCGGACACCACAGCAAGCCGCGAGCGACCACCGAACCTGTCCGTCCTCGTGCAGAAAGCCCAGGTCAACCGCTCCGAGATCCAGATCCGCGTACGCATCCGCGAGCCCCCTGCCCCCTGACACACCAGAACGCCGTGCCGCTCAATCTTCGGTGGCACGAACCTACTGATCATCAATCTTCGACGGCAATTGATCAAGCTTCGCTGTCACTGGGCACAGATCATTTAAGACGGGACACCACGAGGTGTGACCTCCAGCGATATGTGGCCGGAAACGTCGAAAAGCCAGCTGGTGGGCGGCCGGTGCCCAACGATGGTTGGCCATTTTGCTCAGAGATAGTTGGCCACCGCGGTCTCGACTTCGTCGCGGAACTGAGTGGCGGCATGCTTCTTGAGGTGGAGCCAGGTGCCGCAGCAGCTTAAGTACGCCCTCGATGAGAACGGTGGCGGCGTCCGGGCGTCCGGCCCGGCGACCTTACCCCGGAACGCCTGCGTGACGATCGCCGCCACTCGATCGTGGCCCGCGCTTGTGCTGCCTGGTCCCATTGCACGCTGGCCTCGGCAACGGGACGCGGCAGGCGAACCTGACTCCACCGGTCCCTCAGCCAGCGCCTCAAGACCGGCTCCCTCCCGGCACGAAGGCCGTAGGTGCGGGGTTGCGCCCCGCGCCGCTGAGGTCACTGCCGCCGTGCCCTCACGTGATGAGCGCGGATGGCGTGGACCCCGAAGGGATGTCCAAGCCTCTACTGAGAGAAGGGGGTTCCGAGGATTCTGGGCGGAATTTCGTGACGGTCACCGTCCGGTGCCACCGAATCCTGCGCGCATGCCATCGATTCCCTACGGAGCGATCATTCGCAATTCCTAATTGGCAGCCGAGTCGTCGTGGGGCGTCGGGCGGCCAATCGATGGAAGCCACAAGCGGCAGAACCTTGAAAGCCACACCCGACGCCCCTGGGCGGACCAACCATACGAAGGGCTCGCCCGGTCCCGGAGAAGAACGTAGGGAACCTTGAGTGTTTGTCATCGAAGGTTGAGGGCGTGCTGGGCGATGAAGGGCCTGCTTCCAAAGTGAATGAGTGAGCGGCGTCGATTGATCAGCGGCTGGCCGTTGCGATGAGGCGTCTCAGTGCGGTGTGGGCGGGTGGCCCCCAGGTGGCCTTGCCTCCAGCGAGGCCGCGTATGCCGGCCTGTCCGATGAGGATGCCGCTGAAGGCGCGCAGCACCGCCCAGCCGCGGGCGCGGCGTAGGGTCGCCGCGTCCGCGGCTGGCTGGTAGGTGCCGTAGAAGCGGTCGGCGGCGCCGTCTGGCAGCAGTATCCATGGGGCGGCGAGGTCGATGGCCGGATCGCCCGCGCAGAGGGTGCCGAAGTCGATCACGCCGCAGAAGGTGGCGCCTTGGGTGAGGACGTTGGCCGGGTGCAGGTCGGCGTGGAGCCACAGCGCCGGGCCCGCCCAGTCGGGCGCGGCGACGGCGTCTTCCCAGACCGCGCGGACGGCGTCCGAGTCGGGGATCAGCCCCAGCTCGGTGGCCGAGGCGAGCTGCCTCTCGAACTGCTCGGCGCGGTCGGCCAGTGGCCCCCCGCGGCCGAACTCGTCAGCGGGCGCCCGGTCGGGGGCGGGTTGGTGCAGAGCTGTCAGGAATGCGGCCAAGGTATCGGCCGCCTCCGCAACGCGCGTGGCGGGGGCGCGGTCGGCGGGCTCGCCCGGCACCCAGGTCGTGACGATCCAGGGCCGCGGAAACCGCTCGGAGGGCTCACCGAGGCGCTGCGGGATCGGGACTGGCAGCGGAAGGTGCGGGGCGAGAACGGGCAGCCAGGCGTATTCCTTGAGCAGCAACGCGTCCGCAGACTGCGTCGCCCAGGGCAACCGGACGGCGAGGTCGTCGCCGAGCCGCCACAGCTGGTTGTCCCAGCCGCGCGCGCCGAGACGCAAAGGATGATCGGCCAGGTCAGGGTGCTGGTCGCGCAGCAGGTCCCGGACCAGCTCTGCGGTGATCTCGATCTCGGTGTGTGCGGAGCAACGGTAGTCGGACGGTGATCCGCCGTTTGTGCCGCCCAGCACTCCGTGCAGCTCAAACTTCGATGGCACGAACTCACCGATCATCAACCTTCGATGGCAAAGACCAAGGTTCGGTGACACGGGACAGCCAGGGCCTGCTGGCACCGTCCACACCCCACCCGGAAAGAGAATGCGATGGCGGCCGGCATCACCCAGGCCCGCCTCGCGGCCGTGCTGAAGACCACGATCCAGACGGTCAAGAACTACGAGAACGGCCGGAGCGAGCCCAAGGAGCCGCGCCTGTCCGCGTACCAGCGGCTGCTGAAGGGCTGGGGGCGAAGTATCCCGCGCACGGCGCCCCCGCCGCGCCCGCCCCGGCCCCGGTCGCTGCGCCGCAGCCGGAGGTGCCGGAGGCGTTCACCGGCCCGGCCGCGCCCGAGGCGGAGGCCGCCGTGCCGGTGGAGGCTTCCGCCGCCCCGGCCGCGCCCGAGCGTCCCGCCCACCCGGCGACGTCGCAGCGCCCGGCGGCGAAGAAGGCGGCGAAGCCCGCGCTCGACCCGCGGTTCCCGCACGGTCCGCTCGCCGTGCTGGACGGTGACGGCTCCGCGTACGGCGTCGACGGCACTGGGGTGCCGTCCGCAGCACGATCACCATCGACGAGCGCTGCGGCGAGGCCTGCCTCCAGGGGGTTGTTGGCGGCGAAGTGCCGCGGTAGGGGCGGGGTTCGCGGTAGTCGTCGCGACGAAGGCGTACATGATCCGCTGGCGCGGCGTCATGCTTTCTGGTTCGGCCGCCACGCAGTGGGCCTCGATCGCTGATCCCCGTTTCCGAAGAGCTGGTAATCCGGGGAGGCCGCGGGCCGAACGCGCGTCAGTGCGTGCGGCGTCGCATCCAGCGACCCAGGAGAAGGAGTGCCGGGCCGGCCACCAGAGATGCGGTCGTGATGCCGCCCAGAATGACCATTCCCGTGGAGCGTCCGGAGGTGCCGGTGTCGGCCAGTGTCGGGCGGGCGGAACCGGTGGTGGTGGAGGAGTTCGCGGTGGCGGCCTGGAGGATGAGGTCGGCGACGGCGTCGGGACGCGCGATCAGGGAGACGTGGCAGGTGTCGATCTCCACGGTGTGGGAGTGAGCGCGTTTGGCCTCGAAGCGTTCCTGGTCGGGGTTGATGGTCATGTCCTGCCGACCGACCAGGGCCCAGGACGGTATGTCTTTCCATGCCGCGACCTTGGCGGTCTCCGAGAACGCAGTGGTGGCCGCGGGCCGTTGAGTGTCTGCCAGAAGGTGCGCCTGGCCGGCTGACAGACAGGCGGCGAAGACCGGGTGCACCTTGTCGCGCTTGAGGTACAGGTCGGTCCCGCTGGCGCCGGTGGTCTGGTAGGGCACGGACGTGGTGGCGGTGCCGAGGGCGCTGGGGAAGCGGGCGGAGAGCGACATGCCGCTTTCGCCCATGTCCGGCATCAGTGCCGAGATGTACACGAGGGACTTCACCTGGGGATTGCCGGCTGCGGCGGTGCTGATCACGGCTCCGCCGTAGGAGTGTCCGGCGAGTACGACGGGTCCCTTGATGCTTTTGAGTACGGAGGCGATGTAGGCCGAGTCGCTGTACAGCCCGCGCAGTGGGTTGGCCGGGGCCATGACCGTGTAGCCGCGACGCTCCAGCCGTTCGATCACCCCGTTCCAGCTGGAACCGTCGGCGAAGGCACCATGCACCAGCACGATGGTGGGCTTCGTCGTGCCTGTGCCACCGTCCGCAGCGGCCGGGACCACCGTGGCCGTGCACAGGGCGGTGAAGGCGCATCCCGCCGCCGCGATACGGAAACGCTGTGTGATGCGTCGTATGCCAGAGCCCGAAGATGCCGTCATGTTCTGCTCGCTTTCCGCTGGGGCCTACGACACATCAGCGTTCCCCAACTGGCGCGACCGAGCCCCTCAACCGGTGCCACCCGCGTGAACCGACGTGGCATCAGGGTGATAGCACGCATGTTGCGCACGGCCGCCGTGGAGTGACGGACGGGGCACGGCGCGAAGGCCTGGAGTCCGCACTCGGCGCGGGTCCGCGGACCGGAGTTGATCCGGAGCGGCGAGCCCGTGACCAGCGAGCCTGCTGCCCGGCGGTGGGACGGCACCCATGTTCCACTGGATTCGCGGGTGTCCTGTGGTTCCTGTTCACCGCGGTCCTCGTCATCTCTGTAGCCGTGGGCGTGGGTGCCGCGGCGGTGCTGCTTCTGATGAAGCGCCGGTGGTAGGCCGAGGGCGACGACAGTGTGCTGCCGCGTACGGCCCCCGTTCCGGCCCGGATCTCGCCGATGCGCGCTGGGGGAGCGGAGGGGTGATGACGGATCCCGTTGCCGTCTTCCTGTTCATCGGGATCGTCGCCTGCTCCCTGCTGGCTGGCGCCGATTTCAGCGCGGGCTTCTGGGACGTGACAGCGGGCGGAGCCTGTGGTCGGGCTTCTCCCGGGTTCACCGCTATCACCACCTGCGGCAAGCCCGTCTGGCGGGTCAGGATGTGGGCGAGCCTGTTCCACGGCGCCATCGTAGGTACCACAGGGCGCTCGCTGTGACGATCAGCGGCCAGAACAGGTACCAGCCCGTCATGACGAGGAGCACCGCGACCGCGATAAGCGCGAAAAGTGCGCAGCGATGGGGCAGGGCGCCACGGGGAAGGAGGCGCAGGGCGGCGGCGGTGCCCAGGGCGTACACGGTCACGAACGACCCGGTGGTGAGCAGGACGAGCGGCTGCGGGCCGACTGCGGCGACCGTAGTGACGGTGAGGGCGAGAGCCGACAGCCCCGATAGGACAGCCAGACTGCGGCGTGGCACCTCGCCGACGCTGCTGCCCTGACTGAGCCAGGCGGGCAGCGCGCCGTCCCGGCCGAGCGCCGCGCCCAGTTTCGCCGCGCCGGCGAAGTAGGCGTTCATCGTGCCGAGAGTGAGCACCAGGGCGGCGGCCGCGGCCAGCGCATGGACCGTTCCTCCGATGCCGAGGGCCAGCAGTTCGGCCAGTGGGGCGTCGGAGGTGCCGGCGGCCGGGCCGAGCACGAGCACGCTGGTGGCGGCGACGGCGAGGTAGAGCACGCCGACGACCGCGACCGCCAGGGCGGTGGCCCGGGGCAGGTCGCGCGCCGGACGGCGGAAGTCGGCTGCCAGGTGGGTGATGGCCTCCCAGCCTGCGAAGCTCCACACCAGCAGGGCCGCGGCCGAGCCGATCGCGGGCCAGCCGTGCGGCGCGAACGGATGCAGGTTCCGCACGTCGGCGTGCGGCAGCGCGGTGGCCACGGCGACCAGCAACAGCGCAACAAGAAGGACGGCGAGCACGAGTTGCATACGGCCGGTGACGGCCAGGCCAAAGCCGTTGGCCACCGCGACGAGGATCAGTAGCACCGCCGCCGTGACCACCACCATGCGACGGCCGCCGCCCACCGCGGTCGCGACGTACGCTCCGGCGAACATGCCCGCTGCCGGAGCACCGGCGGGTACGGCGAGATAGAAGCACCAGCCGACCACCGCCGCCGCCCGCGCGCCGAAGGCATGCCGGACGTAGGTGGAGACACCGCCGCCGTCCGGGTAGCGGGCGCCCAGCGCGGCGAACGTGGCCGCAAGGGGCACCGACAGCAGGACCAGTCCGAGCCAGGCCAGCAGCGAGGCCGGCCCGGCCGCCCGCGCCGCCAGTGCGGGCAGGGCGATCACACCGGTGCCGAGGACAGCGCCTATGTACAGTGCGGCCCCCTGCCAGACGGTCAGTCTCCCGACCGGCTGAGCCGAGAGTTCCTGCGCGGCCGGCGCCCTGGTCATGCGGAACCCTCCCCGGTCCGGCGGAAGGCCATGGTCCAGTTGGTTTCCCAGCCCCGCCCGCCGTCGGTCGAGAACGCCTGCTCCCAGTGGGCCGATACCGAGGTGATCCGCGACCAGATGAAGCGGCACAGGACCGGGGTGCCTTCGTGGGTGTCTTCGCTGTAGAACTCGCCGTGTCCGTCGTCGTGGAACCGGCCGACGACCGGCGGTTGCAGCAGCCCGGTCCGGCTGTTCACCCAGTTCAGTGACCACTGCGCGCGAACGGGGTCGAACAAGCGGAGCGTCAGGCCGCTGAAGCCTTTGGTCGGGAAGCTGATCTCGTCGAGGTTGGCGGCTCCATCGAACAGAGTGCTGTGACACACCGCTGTGCCCGGAAACTCGTCCCACTCTGTGCTGTTGGTCAGCGGTGCGAGGAGCCGACGGTTCGTCACGTCCCAGGTGCCTACCAGGAAGTCGAAATCACCGATACCCGGTTGGCCGGGGGATGGAGTGCTCATCTGCAGGTGTCCTTTGCTCTGTCCCGTGGGTTGGGCTTACGCCCAGCCGGAAAGCTAGATCGCCTTCCCTGACATCCCATGTCAGTGGACTACGGCAGACTTTCCTCATGCGCGCGAGCAGACTGCTGTCCGTCCTGTTGCTGCTTCAGACCCGCGGCCGGCTGACCGCACAGCAGCTGGCCGACGAACTGGAGGTCTCCGTCCGCACCGTGTACCGGGACATGGAGTCGCTCGCTGCCGCCGGCGTCCCCCTTTATGGCGATCCCGGCCACGACGGTGGCTACCGGCTGGTCGACGGCTACCGCACCCGGCTGACCGGACTGACCAGCGAGGAGGCGGAGGCTCTCTCCCTGGCCGGATTGCCCGGACCGGCCGCGGACCTCGGGCTCGGCACCGTCCTCGCCGCCGCCCAGCTCAAACTGAAGGCAGCGCTGCCCGACGAACTACGCGACCGGACCGGCGAGATACGGCAGCGCTTCCACCTGGACACCTCCGGCTGGTACGCCGAAACAGATCCCACCCCGCACCTGGCCGCCGTGACCGATGCCGTGTGGCGGCAGCACCGCATCCGCATCCGCTACCGGCGGTGGAAGGCACCACAGGAGGTGACCCGGACGCTGGAACCCTACGGTCTGGTGCTCAAATCCGGCCGCTGGTACCTGGTGGCGGCCAGACCGGAACAGGTCCGCACCTACCGCATCTCCCAGATCCTCCGGATCCAGGTACTGCAGGACCGCTTCGAGCGGCCCCCGGGCTTCGACCTGGCCGCGCACTGGCAGTCCTATCTGACCGACTTCGATGCCCGGCGCCACCAAGGCGACGCAGTGGTACGGCTCTCGCCACGGATCCTTCATCAGCTTCCGGACCTCATGGAATCGGCAGTGGCACGCGCCGCCCTGAACAGCGCTGGGCCACCGGGCCCCGACGGCCGCGTCCAGGTCGTCATCCCCACCGAGTCCGTCGATCACGCCGTTGGCATGCTGCTACGGCTCGGCTCGGAGGCCGAGGTCGTGGCGCCCACCGAATTGAGGGCCCGGATGGCGCAGACGATCGCCGCCCTGGCCGACACATACCGGCACCCGCCCACCGTGGTATGACACCCGTAAGGCACCCCCCCAGTGGGTCGATCTGCCAGCCTCATGGCTGCCGGACCGCCTGCTGCCGTTGGCAGCTCAATGCCGCACTGGCCGCACCGCCGGACGTTCCTCCTGGCCGTACCTCCAGGGGCCTCCCGTCCGGCGGTGGGGGACGGGGCCGGTCATTCCTCGTCGGTGGCCTCCGGGTCGCGCAGCGGGCGCAGGCCGCCGGGCAGGGTCAGGGAGCTGGAAGGAGTACCGGCCGAGCATGTTGATGTGGTGCCGTACGAACGGGGAGAGGCGGGCCACGTCCTCGCCGCGGACGTCGAAGCCGTCCGCGCGCAGCTGGTTCACCGCGGCGTCCGTGTACCGCGTCGTGAACAGCACCAGGGCGTTGAGGACCAGGCCGAGCGCGCCGAGCTGGTCGTTACCGCTGCACGAGGCCTCGCTGGCCGACGCCATGGCACGGCCCGCCGCCACGCCGCGGAACTGTCCCCGGCCCCCGCCACCGCAGGCCCTGACCCGGGACCGCTCGACACCGCGCCGACGGGCGAAGCTGGCCGCCACCCGCTTGGGCTTGGGACGACGTGGTACACACCTGCGGCAACCAGCGCCTGTCTCGCTCCACCGACTGCGTCGACACCTGGCTGCAGAAGACGGGCCAGGAGCGCGGCTGTGTCTTGGATCCGGGTACCCTGTGCCGCTCGCCAGCGACCAGGACCTGGACGCACCTCAGGCAGCACGCCTCGTCCCACCTCCGCGACGAAGTGGCGACCAGCGACCGTTGGCCCGTACGGAGGGTGTCTCGTCTCCCAGATGGCTGAGCGGTTCTCAGCGAAAGTTGACTGCCTGTTCTCTTCGACGGAAGCCAGCCGTCAGATCTGGCGGCCCCGGCGCTGCTGTGCAGGTCGGGGAGCGGCCCGGGCCTAGTGACGCGGGTATGACCTCGCCGTCGGCGATCGCGTAAAGGTGCTCGACCCGGGCTTTCTTGGCGGCGTATTCCGGGTCACGGGAGGTCTTCCAGGTCTTTGTGCGTTGAAACGAGACGCCCTCCTCGCGGAGCAGGGCTCGAAGGCCCTCGTGGCTGATGTCGTCGACCACCCCCTCGGCGAGCAGGAAGTCTGCCAGCTTGGCCAGACTCCAGGTCGAAAACGGCAGGCCGAGCTCGGCCGGCTTGGACTTGGCGATCTTCTTGATCTCCCGGCGTTCCGGGAGGGTGAACGTTCTGGGCCGGCCACCCTTGTACTTCGGGTAGAGCGAGTCGAAGCCGTCGGTGTTGAAGTTGTGGATCAGGTCCCGGACCCGGTCCGGGCTGGTGAATGTCACCTCGGCGATCATCGCCACAGGCATGCCCTGCGCGGATAACAGCACCATCTGTGCCCGCCGCCAGGTCACCACCGGCCCGCTGCCTCTGCGGATGATCCGCAGCAGACGCTGCCCCTCGTCGTCATCAATCTCGCGGACGCGTACTCGCTCAGCCACCAGCACAGCTTCCCTGCCGCACGCTGCCGGCGAAGTCATTCCGTCGGCGTGCCGATCCGAAGCCGGTTGCCGTCAGGGTCGCGCAGCTCAATCTCACGCGCCCACGGAGCCTCCTTCGCCTGCACACCGAACTCGGAGGCGAGGGCGTCGACATCACGAATGCGGAGGTAGACCAACGTGTCGGGGCGGGCGTCGCCCGTGTGCTCCGACAAGAACAACCGCACCCCGCCCCGGGCGACCTCGACGAATGCGGGAAGTCCCGGTTCGAAGCGGTGTTCCCACTGCTTGACGAAGCCCAGTCGCTCGTACCAAGCGACAGCCGCCGCAGCGTCCTCGACGCGAAGAATGGGAATGACTTCCTCGTCCATGGAGCCATCGTCGCAGACCGCCCAGGGCGAACGTTGCCTGATGCGGCACTAGATGATCTAGTCCAAGGGGTCAGTGATCGTAGGCGATCAGTGAGCGTAGGACGGTTTGTCCGGTGGCGTCGTTGTGCCAGATCGCGGCGGTCAGCGCGAGGATGCGTTGCATGACGCGGGCTATGACACCGCCGGGTGTGCGCCCTCAGTGCCGTTCGAGGTCAAGCTGTCCCTTGAAGGTCTCGTTGATCGATTCGATGACCTGTCGCAGCGGCTTGAACAGGGCTGCGCCAGGCCGTTCCCGTTCACCTTTACGGGCAGGCCGCAGCAACTGGACTCCATGCTCGGACAGTTCGCGTTCGAAACCACGGCCGAAGTAGTTCTTGTCGCCGATGAGAGTCTGTCGGGGGCGCTCTCGCAGAAGCTCGCATTCGGCTGCCAGGAGGTCAAGGAGGGTCTCGCGTTCGTCGGCCTTGGCCCCGGTCAGGGCGAAGGCGATGGGCAGGTACTGAAGGGTGCAGACCAGGTGCAGGCGCAGGCCCCAGAAGAAGCGGCTGTGGCTGGCGCAGTAGCCGTATTCGGCCCAACCTGCCAGGTCGGAGCGTTTGACGGTCTCGCGGGAGCGGCCGCATTCCACCGGGGTGGAGTCCACGACCCATACGTCGTCGCTCCACACCGAGGTGGTGGTGGCCAGGATCTGGTTGACGCTTCGCATCAGACCGGCGGCCTTGCGCAGCCGCTTGTTGTAGCCGGGCTGCTGGGGCAGGTAGGGAAAGAGGTGGCGCAGGTGGGCACGGGCATGGCGGAGCCATTTGGCCTCGGAGGTGTAGCCGAGTATGGCCTGCATCGTGGTGAGGGTGACCAGTTCGGCATCGCTCAGGCGGGGCGTAATGCCGACCGGCGGGCGCCACGGCGCCAGGTCGGGATGCTCCTTCAGCATGTCGTCGGTCGTCGCATAGAGTGCTGTCGCGAGGGTGTCCACGTCGTTCGTCACAAAACGATCTTGGACACCCTCGTTCTCGTCTCCGCAGGCACCCCTTGGACCACACCACAAGGAGGAACCAGTGTCATACCCGCGACTGCTCACCCCCGAGGAGAAGCTCGCCGACGCGAAGAAGCTGTTGAGCCTCCCGCGTATCGTCGTGATCTGCGGCTCCACCCGCTTCATGACCGAGATGAACGAGGCCGATCTGCGGGAGACCAAAGCCGGAAAGATTGTCGTCAAACCGGGCTGTGACATGAAGTCGCCGCACGAACTTTGGTCCGATCCTGTCGAGGCCGAGGCGCTGAAGGTTCGACTCGACGATCTGCACAGGGCGAAGATCCGGCTCGCTGATGAGGTGCTCGTAGTCGGCGACTACATCGGAGACAGCACCCGAGCCGAAATCGCCTACGCCCGGTCGCTGGGCAAGCCCGTGCGGTTCACGCACCCCGAAGTCGACCCTGACGCCTGACCGCCCGCTGCCACCTCGACAACCAGGGCCGGCAGCCCGCCGCCTGACCGTCTCGCGGTGGCTTCGGCCGCCGCCCACCACACCCTCCGCAGGCATCCCTTGGAATTGATCATCTAGTGAAGCCGGTCGGGGGCGAGGGGGAGGGTCATCCACGGCACGGCGGCTTCACGGAAGCTGTGCCCGACAGGCTCGATGCCGCTCTGCTCGGTAAGGCTGAAGGCGGTCACCATGATCATCTCCGAGCCGCCGGCGACGGAGACGAGGTGGGTCCCGCAGCGCGGGCAGAAGCCCCGGTGCGTGGTCGGGCCTGTTGACCGAACTAACTCATGAGTCTTCGCAGCTCAGAAGGGGTATCTGCTAGCTTCCCGACGTGCTTGAAGAGCAACGTCCCGGAAGGGATCTGAGGGACTTCGTCCTGCCCGAGTTAGGCCGGCTACTGGAGACGGGAGACTCCTGGGAGCCGTACAGGGTGCTGGATCCGGTCGAGAGACCGGTCGAGCCCACCGCGCTGTACCTCAAGGAGCTGATGGTGAGGGACAGTTCGCCGCTGACGCCGCGCTCGTACGGCATGGATCTGCTGCGCTGGTTCCGGTTCTTGTGGGTGCTCGGGATCGAGTGGGACCGTGCGACCCGCGAGGACGCCCGGGACTTCATGTTGTGGATGAAGGTGGCAGACAAGCCGGTACGCCTCCATTGGCGCCACCGAGGCAAGGCTCTCTCCGAGATCCCACCACCTCGCAGTGACGGGCCGGCGCCGGGGACACCGAATCCGGTGACTGGCAAGCCCACCGTCGGGACGAAGCACTCGCCGAGAACCCGTGCTCACTGCGAGACGGTGCTGCGGCAGTTCTACGACTCAGTTCGGGGCGCTGGCCCTGGTCTGCGCGGACAACCCCGGTGACTTGCTCGGCACCGGGGAGGCACAGGCCGAGGGAGAGTTGGACGCCATGGACCTGGGCAAGGTAAATCGAGCGTTGGCCGACCTCGGGTACTCGATCGTTCCCGAAGAGCTCATGGAGTGCGACTACGACGGGCCGAGCCGGCTGCCTGGGCACGTCCGCGGCCCAGCTGGTGGCATCGCTTCTTCGGCCCCTTCTGACGACTGTGCCGCGAGGGAAAGGTCGGTGCCGGAGAGGCACCCGTCGGTCACATCCGGCCGGTACTGGAGCTGCTTGGAGTCGGTGTCCCGGCCGCTGTTACTAACGGGGTCTTCGAACTTGAGCGGTGTGTCGTCCTGAGCGGCTGACTGGCTGTCACGTTGGGTGAGGGGCAGGGGTGGCCCCGGCAGCAGCACGCCCGCGGTCGTGAGTGATCATTTCTGTTCTCGACGCAGAACGATCACCAGGAACCACGGGCTTGGACAACGAAACGACGTTGCTGCTCGACCTTGACGGCCTGGCCGTCGTGCGGGTGGAGCGGCTGGAGGACGGCACTCGGCGGGTGCACCTGGCCACCGCCGATGAGCAGGCGCGGGACTGCCCCGCGTGCAGGGTGTTCGCCACGCGGGTGAAGGGCTGGGTGGTCACCCGGCCACGTGACCTGCCCTGCGGGGAGCGGGGGCTGGAGCTGGTATGGCGTAAACGCCGCTGGTACTGCACCCAACCGGGTTGTGCCCGCCGGTCGTTCACCGAGCAGGTTCGCCAGGTCCCGGCCGGTGCGAGGATCACCACCCGGCTGCGGCAGGCGGCCGGGAGGCGGGTGCGGGATGCCGGATCCACGGTCGTGCAGGCCGGCCGGGACCTGGGCCTGTCGTGGCCGACGGTGATGGACGCCTTCCGGCAGGTCGGGCAGGAGGTGATGACCGCCCCTCCCGGGCCGGTGACGGTGCTGGGGATCGACGAGACCCGCCGAGGTCGCATGCAGTGGCGCCAGGATCCGGGCACCGGCCGGTGGGAGCCGACGGCGGACCGCTGGCACACCGGCTTCGTGGACGCAACCGGGATCCAGGGCCTGCTGGGCCAGGTCGAAGGCCGCGCCCCCAGCGACGTGCTGGCCTGGCTGGCAACCACCCCCAAGCCCTGGCGTGAGCAGATCGCTTACGTCGCCATCGACATGTCCCCCGGCTACCGGGCCGCCGTGCGTACCGGACTGCCCCACGCCACCGTGGTAGTCGACCACTTCCACGTCGTCCAGCTGGCGAACAAGATGCTCAACCTGGTGCGCCGCCGCACCACCGCCACCCTGCGCGGCCGGCGCGGACGGGCCGGCGACCCGGAATGGAAGGCCCGGCGCAGCCTGCTGCGCAACCGCGAAGACCTCACCGACACCCAGTTCAGCACGATGTGGAACCAGCTCATCGGCACCGGCGACATCGGCATGACGCTGCTGACCGCGTGGATCGCCAAGGAGAAGCTGCGTGACCTGCTCGCACGCGCCCGCACCACTGACCGGCACCGAACCGGCCACCTGCGCTGGAAGTTCCTCACCTGGTGCGCCGACTGCGACATCCCCGAAGTCCGCACCCTCGCGCGCACCATCGACCGCTGGTGGCCCGAGATCCAAGCGTTCATCGCCACCGGCCACAGCAACGCCAAGAGCGAAGGCATCAACCGCGTGATCAAGCTGGCCGCGCGAGCCGCCCACGGCTTCCACAACTCCACCAACCAACGCCTATGCGCACGCCGCGTCACCACCTGTCGGGTCCGAGGCCACCTCCACCCCGCCTAAATTCGAAGACTCCGCAAACCTTGCCGCCGGGATTTGTCGTTCGAGGCCCGGCGGAAAGGTATGCGTTTGGGAATTGCTCCGGCGTTCGTCTCTATGTGCGGACGGAGTGCACCGTCGTGTCGCACGTATTGCGGCTAGATGTTTGATCCGCCGCCGGAGGTGTTGTTCCACCAGGCGCTGTAGGCGTTCAGCGAGTACCGCTTCTGCACGCCGCTGGTCGAGGTGATCTCGATGCCGAACTGCATCGTGTCGAAATTGGTGTTGCGCAGGAGGTTCTGCGACGCGGCCCATCGCCAGACCGCCGAGGCGTCGATGCTGCCGGTGTTGCTCTGCTGGGCGGGGATGAGCTGCAGGACGTTCCAGCCGGGATCGGCCTGCCAGACCGACGCGTACAGGACGCCGCCGATGGTCACGTTGGACGCGATCTGCCGTCCCCAGCCGCCTGCCGTCCCGGACCAGCTGGTGAAGACCATGATCTCGTCCTGGTTGCCGGTCGACCAGATGTCGCTCGTCCAGTTCCACCAGTCACTGCCGGAGACGGGAGCCGACGACGTGTTGTACCAGAAGCCCGCCGAGTTCAACTGCGACAGGGGCGTCTGGGGCCGGACCCCGGTGTTCGGGTAGGACTTGATCCCGCCGCCGGAGTGGTTGGCATCGACGTACCAGGACTTGATGCTGTTCACGGTCAGGCACTGCGTGCCGTGGTTTTGGCCCCAGACGTCGTTGTAGATCGTCCAGGTGCCCTGGGTGTACTGACCCCACTGGTCGCAGGTGGAGTAGACCTGGGCCTGCGCCGGAGACGCGATGCTCAGGAACCCGGCGATCACGGCGATTATCAGGGCCAGCCGACCGAACCCGGCCGACTTGTTGCTGATGGATTTAAGGGTTTGCCATCTCATGTGTCCCTCCAAGGACGGCGATGGGGTGTTCCGGACCCCCCCGGTCTGGTGGCGGACTCTGGCGCCGCGAGGTGTCGCTCGCCGGCGAGTCCGGGCTCGGGACGGCGCGACCCAGCCCCGTCCGAGGTGCTTGCGCGCTGGGCCCTGTCGTCAAATTCCCGCCTGCCTCGCGGTGTCTGGCACGCACGCTCGCCGCGTTGCCGAAACGCCCACGTGGCTCCGCCACGAGGGCGCT
>NZ_JBSFWK010000070.1:0-36756 GCF_053594815.1 Streptomyces sp. NPDC002577
ACCACGCAGAGACCGACAAGAACGGCCGCTAAAACCTGACCATCACGGGCAGCGTCCCGTAAGCGGGCGCACTCCGGCCGGGTGGCACGGCGAGATGCCGCGCCACCCGGCCAAACACGTGCCGTCGATCCCTTATGCGGGGCTGGGCTCCTGATCGGTGAGGCGCTCGGTGAGGAATGTGCGCTCGGCCTCGTTGCCGGTCAGTTCCAGCGCCTGCCGGTACGCGGCCGCCGCCTCGTCCGTACGGCCGAGGCGTTGCAACAGGTCCGCCTTGATCGCCGGCAGGTACTGGTACCGGGAGAGCCGGCCGTCCTGCTCCAGCACCTCGACCTGCGCCAGCGCGACCGCCGGTCCCCGGGCCATCGCCACCGGCACGGTCCGGTTCAGCGCGACGACCGGTGAGGGCCACAGCGACAGCAGCCTGTCGTAGAGTGCCACGATCTGTGGCCAGTCCGTCTCCTCGTACGTGGGTGCTTCGGCGTACAGCGAGGCGATCGCCGCCTGCAGCAGGTAGCGCCCCGCGCGGCCGCCGCGCAGCCCGGCCACGATCAGCTCGTGAGCCTCGGCCAGCGCGGTGCGGTCCCACAGCGAGCGGTCCTGCTCCTCAAGCCGCAGCAGCCGACCGTCGGCGCCGGTCCGGGTGGCGCGCCGGGCGTCGGTGACCAGGATCAGTGCGAGCAGCCCGCGGACCTCGGGCTCGTCGGGCATGAGGTCGCGCAGCGCCCGGGCCAGGTGCAGCGCGCGGTCGGCCAGGTCGGTGCGCATGAGCGTGGGGCCCGAGGGGGCGGTGTGGCCGGCGGTGAACAGCAGGTGGAGCACGCCGAGCACGGCCGTCAGCCGGTCCGGCAGCTCCGCCGGGCGCGGCAGGCGGTAGGGGATGCGGGCGGCGGAGATCTTCTTCTTCGCCCGGGTGATCCGGGCGGCCATCGTCTGTTCCGACACCAGCAGCGCCCGGGCGACGTCCGGTGTCGGCAGCCCGCACACCAGCCGCAGCGTGAGCGCGAGTTGCGCCTCCTGCGCGAGCGCGGGATGGCAGCAGGTGAAGATGAGTCGCAGCCGTTCGTCGGGCACGACATCCCCCGGGTCCACGGCCTGCTCCTCACCGGGTTCGTCCGACTCGGCGAGGGCGAGCGCGTCGACGGCCTCTTCGGGCTCCACCAGCAGCGGCAGCTTCGAGCGGAACGTCCGCTCCCGGCGGATCCCGTCCATCGCCCGGCGCTTGGCCGCGGTGGTGAGCCACGCCGCGGGGTTGCCCGGGATCCCGTCGCGTTCCCAGGCCGACAACGCCGCGGCGTACGCCTCCTGTACGCACTCCTCGGCCAGGTCCAGGTCACGGGCGACGCGCACCGTCGCGGCGAGCACGAAGGCCCACTCACGCCGGTGCGCGTCGGCGACCGCCTCCCCGACGCCGGTCGCAGCCGTCATCGGGCGACGGGCGCGATGCCGCCCGCGACGGGCCGCACCTCGACACCGCCGCGGCCCCACTGGACCGCGGGGTTACGACGTGCCAACTCCAGGGCGGCGTCCAGGTCGGGAGCCTCGATGATGCAGATGCCGGCGATGACTTCCTTGGAGTCGATGAAGGGGCCGTCGGTGACCACGTCGCCGCGCAGCGAGGTGGCGGTGTCGGTGGAGTGCAGCGCGTACGCCGTGATCATGGCGCCGGAGTCGATGAGGTCGTCGGCGTGCCGCTTGCTCGCCGCCTGCTGCTCGGGGGTGTAGTCGCCGGCCGCGGCGTTGTCGAAGATGAGGATCGCGTACTGGGCCATGAGGGCTCTCCTTGGCTGTGTGTCTGGTCGGTACGCCTCTACGTCGGACGGGCGACGCGAATTCGACAGACCGTACGCGAACTTTTTTCAGATGGCCCCGGGCCGGCTCTGACTGCGGGCATGGCGGCGCCGAAAGCCATGAAGACGTAGCCCTCACTGACCGTACTCCCGGTCGTCGGCATCGCCGCCACGTCGTTCGTCACGCTCGCCCCGACCGCGTCCACCGCTTCCTGTGTCACCGGCACGATCACCACCGGCCTTCGGACGGTCGACACGATCACGGCCAAGTCCTCCACCAGCGGTTGGCCGGACCGCCGCCGATGCCGCCCGCGCTGTCGCCGACATCGCTGTCGGCACCCCTCTCCACGGCATCCGTGACGCCGCGGGTCCCGACGTCCTTCCCCTGGACGAACTTGGCAGGATCACCCTCGGCGCCCGTGGTGACGGCCGCACCACCATCGCCGACGGCACCGCGGGCCCCTTCGCCGCCGCATCCGAGGACGCCCTCATCGCGACAAGCGGCGCGCACATCGCCCCCACGCACTTCCGGAGCTGGCTCGCCGGCTGATCACGATCCGATTCTGGCTGATGCCTCGGCTGGTCGGGCACGACAACGGGCAGGCCGTGCCCTACCAACCGCCACACCCCCCGCCCGGGTGGGCGCTCGCGCCTACGAGTAGACGTAGTGGCTGTACCCGGTGCAGACCGAGTCCGAGCCCTTCACCAGGCACGCGTCGAGCAACATCCGATACCCCTCGTCGATGTTGCCGGTCTGCCACGGGGTCGTGTAGGGGGACGCGTGTCCCTGCGTCGAGGCCTCGCGGTAGACCAGGGCGCTCAGGATGGTCCCCTTGACGCCCCACCCGTCGGCCCCGCCGTCATGCGCCCGCAGCGCGTCTCCGGGGTCGTCGCCCACCGGGTCCGCGTTCCAGTTCACGTATCCGGCGTAGTCGCCGTCGGCGTAGAGGTAGATGACCACCGAATTGCCGTCCTGATAGGTGCTCGTCGTGTAGGTGAGCTTGGGCGCTGCCGCGGCGGTGCCTGCGCCGGCGCCGAAGGTGACACCGACCGTCACGGCGGTCGCCGCCAGCAGGGTGGCGAACCGGTTCCTCATCGTGGCCATCAAAAGCCCTTCCCCATCAGAGCGATCAAAGTCGGGCGCGATCTTTCTCCCGCCGATCGAGGCAGGTCAACGGCTTTGCCCTCGTCGCAGTCCCGCTTCAGCCAACCGACCGGACCTGAACCGCCAACACAGAATCACCACACCCCACCCTTGAATCACCACGACTTATCCCGGAACCGAACAATCAGCGAGGCCCGGAATGGCAGCAGGTGGGTCGATCGCCCGAAAGTGCGCCCGGCCGGAGTGGAACGCACGGTGACGACGCGGTGGCGGTCGCGATGCGGGAGCGCCGGGCGCTGCCCGAGGGCCTACGGATCGAGGTCTTCGGGGACGCCGAGGCCACCCTCGACTGGTGCGACCGCGAGCTCGCCAACCTGCTCGTGGTCGCCGCGGCTGCCGAACGCCGGATCGGCGACAAGTGGAGCACTCTGATCGTCCTGCGGCTCGGGCAGCGCACCCACCGGTTCAACGAGCTCCACCGCGAGATCGACGGAATCAGCCAGCGGATGCTGACCCTGACCCTGCGAGCGCTGGTCCGCGACGGCCTGGTCAGCGGCACCGTCTACCCGACCGTGCCACCACGCGTCGACTACGAACTCACCGAACTGGGCCGCACACTGCTCACCCCCATCACCGCGCTCCACGAATGGGCGGTGGCACACCGCGACGACATCCGCCACGCGCGCGCCCAACACGACCACGCGACCGACGTATAGCTCAACGTGTCGGTCTGTGGGCAATGGTCCGCTCGAGCCTCCGGTCGGGGACGAGCCACATCAGCGCGACGCCGGCATAGATCACCACCGCGATCCAGTCGTTCAGGAAGGACAGACCGATGCCGCTCGCATACAGCAGCGGCGAGATCTTGCCCTTCAGGTCCCTGCCCACGGCGGTGGCGAGCAGGGACCCTCCACCCTGGTCTCGGATGATCACCGTCTGCAGGGTGTAGTAGGCCAGGGCAGCGGCGAGCAGGACGATGCCGTACGCGGCCGTGGGGACCGCGGCGAAGTGGTTCTGGCCCATCCAAGCCGTCGTGAAGGGGATCAGGGAGAGCCAGAACAGCAGGTGCAGGTTCGCCCACAGGATCAGCCCGTTCACCCGATCGGTCGCCTGCAGCATGTGGTGGTGGTTGTTCCAGTAGATGCCGAGGTAGACGAAGCTGAGCACGTAGGTCAGCAACACCGGGAGCGCATCGTGCAGGGCCGCCCAAGTGGTGCCGTGCGGGATGGGCAGCTCCAGCACCATGACCGTGATCAGGATGGCGATGACCCCGTCGCTGAACGCTTCCATCCGCTCGGTTGGCATGAGCCGATGCTAATGGCGTTCATGCTCACGCCAGGGAGTCGGGCGCCTGCGGATGGAGTATCGGCGGATCACCGGAATGGTCGGTGACGACGATCAGCTGAACGCCGGCTTCGTGGGCGGCGTCGGCGAGCACGGCGAGCGTCAGCTCCAGCGGCATGCTCGGGCCGCCGTGGTCGGCGAGCAGGCCCGCGAGCCGCCGTGGCCCGGGGACGTGCCGCTGCACTGTCTGCGGCACCCACCTCGCCTACGCCGACGCCTCATAGCCCACGAATCACGAACGGCTTCTGCGCTGCTGAGTGCGGGCCTGAACCACAAGGAGACGCAGCACATGGGCGCGGGCCTGCGCGGAGTCATCGAGCAGCTCCACGAATCGCGCAGGCGGTAGGGCCCGTACGGTGCACGGCGCCAGTGCGGTGAACGTGGCGGTGTGCCCCGCCCGGTCCAGGAGCGCCACTTTGTCCAGCGCGGCGGAGCGGGACGTCCCGCAGCCGCCGCCAGCCCTCGTCGGCCCCGTGGTCCTGCCCTCCCGTCGGTCTGCCGACCACACCCGCTGCGCCTGCTGTATCGGCTGATACAGCGTGTGGCCTCGTGAGGAGCCTAGTGTCGCGGTCGTCGCCCTACGCGAGCAGAAAGGGAACCCATGTTCGTGGTCGAACTCGCCTTCACACCTGCACCGGAACGCCTGGCCGCGCGCCCAGCCCACCGCGAGACTCTGGCGCGCCTGCACGCCCAGGGCACGCTCCTTGCCGCGGGGCCCTGGGCCGACGACGCCGGTGCCCTGCTGGTGTTCGCGCTGGACCGTCGAGAGCTGGAGGACGTCATGCGGGAGGACCCGTACTACCTGCGCACACCCGGCGTCCAAGTCCGCTCGATCCGCGAGCCATGAGCGCAGCCCGTCGCCGCACGTGCCGGGCTCCTCTACGGGTACCGGCCTGCGAAGTAGTCCGGAAGGTCGCTGACAGCCACCGCGTCGATCGTCATCAGGTACGCGACCCCCATCCAGAACAACAGGGTCAGGTTCACCCAGCCCACGGCCGCCAGCGGCCGCGCCCAGGCCCCCCAGCGGCCGGGCACGTTCTCCAAACCCCGGTAGATGAAGGGAGTCCCGCCCGCCTGCCAGTTCAGCCTCATGACGGCCAGCGGGGCTGTGATGACCACACCGAGGACGAGGGTGTCGGGTGGGGCGAGCTGGTACCAGTGGCCGCCCCAGAGGGAAAAGGACTGCACCAGGGACGAGTACGAGGGGGTGGAGTACGTGCCCGCCATGACGAGGGAGATCTCGACGATGCCCTGGAGCAGGGTGCCGATGACCGCAGCCACCGTGAACCTCCTCAACGCCCCCCAGGCAGGGCGTCGCTCCATCAGCTTCCGCGTCAGCACGCAGGTCAGGACCACCGGGACCATCATCACCGGATAGCTCAGGCCGGCTGGGGTGACGAGTGTGGTGAAGCCGCCGATCGGCTTGACGCCGCTGAGGCCGGGGATATCGGTGATCCAGGTCTCCATGTGCAAGAGGTACGGGTTCCAGCGCGCGGCGCGCTGGGACAGGACGTCCACCCACATCGTCAGTGTCCAGGCGAGCAGGAGCACAGAGTCGAAGCCGGGCCGGCCCAGGCGCCGCCATTCGCGCACGGCGAGATACGCCAGCCAGAGCACCCCGAGGAGCACGACGCCCTCGGACAGGCGGACGGTCACCGCGGTCAGGTCGGGCATGGACGGGGGGCGCTCGTAGCTGACCCCTGCGGCGCCGCGCGCGAACCAGTGGGCGTACGTCCACGCTTGCACGCCGATGAAGAGGGCCCCGAACGCGGCCAAGGCCCATCCGGGCCGCAGCCGCGTCCTGGCGGCGGTGGCGTTCTCTGTGGGGGCGGTCTTGAGCTGCATCGATATCACTTCCCGGTGAGAGCTTCCGACTGAGGCTTTCGGTGTGGGTCGGGGTGATTGCGGGTGGTCCCCGCGGTGTACCGCGGGCGTGCGCTACGCGCGGTGGGGTGCCCTGGCCGGCGGGCGGCGGGGCCGCAGGCCGTGCAGGCCGTGGGCTCCGTCCTCGTCATGCGGTGCCCTCCTGTTCGGAGCGGCTCTCGTACGCGGGCTCGGCAGCGGTGAGTGCGGCGGCCCCACCGTGCGGCAGCGGTGGATCCTCCAGGCACGGCAGGAGGGGCCCGCGTACGAGGGACAGGGCCGTCGCTGGGCTGAGCAGGCGGCCGACTGGAACCGTGAGGCTGATCAAGTCGAAGAAGATCCGTGCCAGGCGGGGATCGCAGGCCGCGGTGGCGCGGAACCGGTCTGCCAGGCGCTGTGCCAGGCGCAGCCCGGTCGTGGGGGTGGGCCCGCGTGCGCCGACGTAGCGGATGTCCTCGGCTGTGCAGATGGTCCACGGCAGCCGGCCCCGGCGGCAGATGGCCCGCTGGGCCGTGAAGTGGTCGAGCCGGTCGAGGGGTTGGGCTCCCTGGGCAGCGAACCTTTGTAGGGTGTGGTGCAGCCAGAGCGCGCTCAGGGCTGCCACGGTCATGCCCTGCCCGTAGAGCGGGTTGAAGGTGGTGGCGGCGTCGCCGAGGACCAGCAGCCCACGCGGCCAGGCGGGCATGCGGTCGTAGTGGTGGCGTCGGTTGGCGGTGCCGCGGTAGGCGGATATGCGGGTCGTCAGCTCCGTGTGAGCGAGTTGCTCGCCGAGCAGTGGATGGCGCAGGTTCCGAGCGAAGTACCTGAAGTCGCTCTCGTTCAGTGGTGGTTGCACTCCGCGGGTGCCGGAGAGCGTGACGCTCCACTGTCCGTCTTCGATGCGGAGCAGGAATCCGCCGGTACCGGGGGTGCCGGGCCGCGGATCCGGGGTGAGGTTGATGACGGGCACCAGCAGTCCGGGGTCGGCAGTGACGGTCGCACTGGCGTAGACGAGGCCGCAGTCGACGACGGTGCTCCGCACGGCGGGCAGGCCGAGTTCCGTCAGCCATCGCGGGGTCTTCGACCCGCGGCCGCCGGCGTCGACGACCAGATCCGCGGTGAGTTCCCCGGACTGTCCGTCGCCGCGACGGCGGACGCGCACTCCGCGTACTCGCCGTGCGTCACCGAGCAGAGCGGTGACGTCGGTGTGCTCCAGGAACCGTACGGTGTGCGGATACCGGCGCGTCAGGTGGTCGCGCAGGGAGTGTTCGGTCAAGGGCCGGCTGGCGCCCACGATGAAGTGTGGGTTGCGGGCGGGCCGCATCCAGCCGTGCGGGCCGTAGATGAGGGCGTCGGACATGGGGATGCGCTGCGCGCCTGCGGCGATGAGGTCGGCGAAGGCGCCTGGCAGCAGGGCGTCCATGGCCAGTGCGCCGCTCGACAGCAGGCCGTGTGTGTGGCGGCCCTGCGGAATCCCTTTGCGTACGCGTGGGTGGTGGGGCAGCCGGTCGCGGTCGATGACGGTCACCGAGTCCGCGTGGTCGGCCAGCGCGGCGGCGGCCAGGATGCCGGCGACCCCGCAGCCGAGGACGACCGCGTGCCCGGTCATGACGTACGCTCCGCAACCTGCGCACGGCTGATGTCGGCGCCGAGCGCCGCGGCGCCGTCGACGAGTTCGCGGGGCCAGGGGCAGGGCTGGTAGGCGGAGCCGACACGACGTGCGCTGGCCCATATCTGCTCGCCCCGGGCGACGAGCTGTTCTCCGTCGTCGGTGAGCCGGTGGTAGGTGAACTCGCCCTTCATCAGGTGCAGTCGGACCCAGGGAACGGTGAGGCGGATGCAGACGCGGTCGCCGAACCAGATCTCGTTTTCGTACTCGCAGGAGCAGGAACGGGTGAGCATGGCGTACGCGCCGGAGATGTCGCTGCTGAACCGGGGGGCGACGAGCATGCCGCACTGTTCGCGACAGTGGCCCTGCCAGTCGATGAGGCGGGCGTAGTAGACGGGGCCGACCGCGCTGGTGTCACCGGCGGTGACGGTGTGCTCGATGCTGAAGGAGTTCGTCGGGGGGCTGTTCTGCCCCGTCGGTAAGGAGAGGTTGCTTGCGGTCATCACTTGGGTGCTCGCTCCTTGGGTCGGGCCGAACGGCCGCAGGGGCCTGGGGCGTTACTCCGCGATGGCGGTGGCATTGGACGGCGGCGGCGATGTGCTGCCGATCGGTTAGGCCCTTGGGGGCCGCCGGGTTCGATGAGGATGCGGAACATGTGGAGGCCCTTGTTCGAGGGGTGTGGGTCAGCGGGTGACGGCGGACGGCGCGGGGAATGCCGGATCAACGACGAGCGCCGCGGTGGTGCGGTATCCGGGTGCGGTGAGGCGGTGGATCGTCCACGCGCGGGCCGGTGCGTCCACGGTCCGGGCCGTGTCGGGGCCGGGCGGGTGCAACTGGATCTCGACGCCGGTGAAGCAGCGTGCCAGGCCGTGGCCGGTCGCCTTTGCCACGGCCTCCTTGGCGGTCCACACGTCGTGGAAGGCCGCGACGCGCTCCGGAGGGTTCAGCCGGCTCAGCTGCTCGTGCTCGGCGGGGGTGAGCGTGTAGGCGAGCATGCGCGGGGTGACGCGGGCGGGCCGGATCTGCTCGATGTCCACGCCCACCTGCCCGGCGCGGGTCACGACGAGGACGCCCAGCGGCCCGGTGTGGGCTGAGCTGAAGGCCGTTCCCGGATGTTCCGACAGGTGGGGCCGGCCTCCGGCTTCGGTGGCGATGCGCAGCGTGCGGGCTTCGCCCGGTGGGTGCCCGAGTTGCCCGGCCAGGATGGTGCGCAGCAGGCCGCGGCGCACGATGAACCGGCGGCGCAGCTCGGGTGTCGGCAGCCTCCAGGCGCGCCGGCGTTCCGCCGGATCGAGGAAGCGCCACCAGGGCTCGGGGGGCTGGTCCAACTGAAGCCACCAGAGAAGACGTCCGGTGGTGCTGTCGCGGGTGCGGTCATGACGGATCCCATGCGCGGTGGCCGATCGTGTCCCGCTCGACCAGGTCGACCGTGGTGAACTTCAGGGCGGTGATGGCCACGAGCACGCTGCCGTCCGCGGTGGCGGCCACTGCCCGGTCCTGAGCGGCCCGGAACCACAGGCGCAGTCCTTCCGGGTGCGCGTGAGCGAGTTCAGTGTCGGTGTGTGCGGTGTACAGGTCGATGCCGGCGATGGACACCGGGGCGCCCATGGCCTGCTCACCGCCGGGATGGGACGGGTAGCCGAACAGGCGCCCAAGGGAGTCGATGAGCAGTGCCGGTACGGCGAGGTGGGCGAAGGTGCCGTCCGGGTCGAGGCGGGGCGCCCACAGCGCGGTGCCGCTCGAGGCGTTGCTGCCCGGTCGCATATTGGTGCGCCACACTCCGGACAGCTGGACGGTGGTGTCGGGCCGTACGGCCGGGCAGTCCGGCATCGCGGGAGCGGGCGGCGGCGCCTGCTCGACGGGCGGGTCGTTCAGGGTGCCGATGAGGACATCGACCTGGCAGTGGAGCCGGTCGGCGACGAGGACGCGGCCGCCAGGGCCGTGCAGGTCCGACCGGAGCCGCACGCGCACAGTACCGTCCCCGAGCGTTGCGGCATCGATCCGGCAGGACGCGGCGCGGCCGCCCGCGTCGGTGTAGAGCGGCTGCTCGATGGTCATGTCCCGGAATCCGGTCACGGCCTGCCCCGGCTGGAGGAAGCGGGCCGCCTCGGCTGCCATGGCGAGCATCATCACTGCGGGCAGGAGGGGGCGTCCGTCGAGGAGGTGCTCGGCGAGATAGCTGTCGCGTCGCGGGTCCGCTTGCCAGGTCCAGCGGCCTTGGCCGGAACCGATGTGGTCCGGGGCACCGAGCAGGCCGCCGGCAGGGACGGGCTCGGGGGCGAAGTCGGGGCCGCCCTTGACGCCCCAGCTGTCGCCGAGCACGTACATCGGTGCGGGCTCGAGCGATCGGGGGGTGGCGAGTTCGGTGAGGAAGACGGCCGCGCCGGCGTCGTTGTCGAGCCCGCTGATACCGAGAGTGCGGGTGATGTGGGCGGCCAGGTGTTTGACCATGCCGGTCTGGTGCCACAGCCCCCAGCCGAGTGTGAACTCCGCATCTGTGTGGAGGCTTGTGGCCCGTGCCGCGGCGAAGAGGTACTCGTTCGCGGGCGAGTAGTCGGTGTCGCCGACGCATCCGGTGAGCGCGCTGCCGGAGCCGAAGTTGCACCACAGTACGGGCGCGGGGTCGGCGAACGCCTCCTTGAGATGGTGATAGCCGGTCACCTTCGTGTCGCGGACGGCACAGAAGTCGTCCAGCGCCTTGTCCTTGACGCCGGCGGAGCGGATGAGCCCGGCACCGTGGACGAGCAGGTCCACCCGGCGTTCCCGGTCGTACACCTGCCGGGCGGCGCGCATCACCTGTGCGCGGTGGCGCACGTCGCACCTGAGGTAGTGCACGCGGTCGGCTCCACAGATCCTGCGCAGGATGCGCAGGTTCAGCTGGATCTCGCGGGCACGCAGCAGGTCGTCGAAGCTCCGGTTCAGGTCTGCGACCTTCTGCCCCGGACGGTCCTTGAGCCGCTCGGCCAGCCAGGTGCGGCGGGCACCGTCGAGTTGGTCCTCAGCGGTGGCAAGGAGTCCTTCGGGCACCTCCTCAGCTTCCGTGGTGCCGAGCAGCCATAACCGTGGGCGGATGCGCTGGGCCAGCGCGGTCAGGCAGGCAGCTGTGGCCCCGCGGGCACCCCCGGTGGCCACGATCACCGCGTCCGGGCCGAAGGCCAGAGCCGCGTCGTACCGGGCCGCGGGCAGCGGTGAGCGGACGACCTGCTCGACATAGCGCAGCCCTTGGCGATAGTGGACCACGGTGCGGTCGCGGCGTGCGCCGCGCTCGGCGGCGACCTGGGCCAGCCCGGCTTCCAGAGTCGCGTCGGTGACCACCGCGAAGGCGGGGCAGGGCAGTTCCAGGGCGAGGCTGCGCCAGAAACCGGTGAACAGTGTCAGATGCGGATGGGTGGTGTGCCCGTGCAGCGGGTCCAGGAGCAGCGCCGCCGCCGAGCCGGAGGCGTCCGGCTCCATCTGCTGTACGGCGATCAGTGCGCATTCCTGCAACCTCAGCAGACCGGCGGGTGGCGGGGCCGGCCACGTGCACTCCACCCGGCGGGCGGAGCAGACCACCAGAAGATCCCGGGCCCTGCCCACCGCGCGACGCACCGCTTCGGCCAAGGCGTCCGGCTCCTCGCCGTCCGGGCGCCGCTCCACGACGGTCACCACGTCGCTGCCGGGCGTCGAGGGATCGGTACAGACGATCCGCGCACCGCACCTGCGGGCCCGGCCGGCCAGCGCCTGCGCCGACGTTGCGGAGTCGACGAGGATGAGGGTGCCGGGCCGGATGGCATGCCGGGCCGTCCCGGCACCCTCCGCCAGGACTACGTCGCGCCGACGGTGGACCACCACCGAGCGGTCCCTCAGGGCAGGCAGCGCGGCAGCCTGCGCAGGCGCGGCGCGGTGCGGCGCCTCCTCCCGTTCGGCGGAGGTGTGTTCCGACCCCGCTGGTGTGTCGGCCGCGGACGGCTGCTGCGCGAGGGTGGTCACGTACACGCGGGGCCCGGCGTCCTCGTTGCGCAGAACGGCGGCGGGCACGCCGAGGTGGACCGCGCGAAGCAAGGCGAGCGCACCTTCCGCCCCCATGTAGTCGGCAGCGCTCTCGACGAGTCCGATCTCCGGCAGGCCCGGTCCGGGACGGTCCGGGGCGTCGGGCGGCGTGGTGCGGATCTCCGCCAGGACGTCCCATCCGCGCTGCTCGGCCCGGGACCTGCGGCTGAGGACCAGCAGTACGGCCCCCTCCGCGAGGCTGCCCGCAGGCTTGCCGGCCAACTCGGCGCCGATCGCACCGGTGTTGCCGCTCGCGCCCAGCACGAGCGCCACGTCGAGTTCGCCGGAGCGCAGATATCGGCAGGCCGTGTGTAACGCGGCCTGGCTGGAGGCGCGTCCACAGTCGAGCGCCATGGCCATGCCGCCCAGACGGTGCCGGTTGGCCACCTGGCACGAGATCACGTTGGCGAGCTGGCCGGGCATGCTGGCCTCGTTGGCCGCGGGCAGTCGGCCGCGCAGCCTGTCCAGATAGTCCTGCAGCCGACCAGCGCTGTCCTTCCCGGGCTGCCCCTGCCGTACGGCCGCCAGCATGTCGTCGGCGGCCAGGCGCACCGAGTACTCGGCCATGGCCCGGGTGGGCCCCATGTGCCCGGTGAAGACACCGGTGGTCTCGCGATACGGCTCCCACAACTCGCCGTACTGCTCCACGAAGCCGGCGGCGGCCTCGATGACCATGAGGTGTGTGCGATCGATACTGCGCGCACTGACGGGCGGCATCTTCAGCTGCCGGAACGGGGGCAACGGGTACTGATCGCCGAACGAGGGCTCGGGAGCCTCCGCTTCTCCGCGCAGCCAGGCCACCACCGTGTGCCGGTCCAGGGCTCCGGGCAGGTGGGCATGCCAGCCGACCAGTACCACCGGGTCGTCGTGGGCGGGCGGGAGTGCCCGGGGCGGCGCGGTGGACGACTCCGGGCCGTGCAGCAGCAGGTGGGCGTTGCCGCCGCCCAGTCCGTACGCGCAGATGCCCGCCGTGCGGGGGCGGTGCGGCCGCGGCTGCCAGGGTGTGTCGGCGACCGGCACGGTGATCTGGCCGGCCCGGATGCCGTCGGGCAGGCGGGTGAAGTAGCGCTCGCCGGGGATGGACTGGTGCCGAAGAGCGAGCAGGGCGTGCACGAGGGAGACAGCGCCGGCCGCCCACGCGCCGTGACCCACCAGCGGCTTGTTGGAGGTGCACAGATGCCGGGCGGATCCGGCAAGTTCGGCGAGCCCTTCCAGTTCGGAGGCGTCGCCGACCCTGGTGCCGGTGCCATGGCCGACGATCCAGTCCACTGCGGACGGATCGGTGCTGTTCACCGCACGAGCCCGCTGCACCGCCCGCTTCTGGCCCTCCGGGTCGGGTGCCATGACACTGCCGGTGCCGTCGACCGAGGCGCCGAAGCCGCCGAGCACGCCGAGCACCTCATCGCCATCGGCGAGTGCTCGGTCCAGGCGTTTGAGCGCGACGATCGCGGCGGCGTCCGAGAACAGCACGCCGTCGGCATCCGTGTCGAAGGCGCGCACCTGACCGGTCCTGGACAGGCCCTGAAGCTTGGAGAACAGCACCAGATCCCGTCGTGGCCCGGTGTTGGCGCCGCCGCACAGCACCACATCCCGCTCCCCCGCCAGCAGGCTCTTGACGCCGAGGTCGACGGCGTACAGAGAGGACGAGCAGGCGGTGTCGACGGCCAGGAGCTCACTGCCCTCGGGCAGCAGCCCCGCACAGGCGGCCTGGATCATGCGGTCCGGGAACGCTTCGCGTGGCTCGGGTGCCGCCTCGGTGTAGCGGGCCGCGAGTGCCTGGCGCAGCGGGCCGGGCCGGTCTCGGGCGGCATCCGCGTCTGAGGCGGCCGCGAGCAGCGTCGCCTCCTCCAGGGCCAGGCTGCTGGGCAGGGTGCCGACGTACGCGCCGAGCCGGTCGCTCTGCTCGACCGTGACGGTGTCGAGCGCCTGCAGCAGGCAATGCCGCAGGATCCTGGCGGTGAGGTTTCCTCCCGTGCCGCATGCTCCGTCCGCCTCGTCGGCAAGGCGCGGATGCGGGGTGAAGTCGCGCAGGTAACCGGCCTTGCGGACGTACGACTTGTCCTCGGCCTTCGGATCGTCGGAGAACCAGTTGTCCAGGGAGAAGGCGGGTTCGGAGAACGCGTTGTGATCCTGGTGGAGCAGATGCCAGAACTCATCGGGAGAGCCGGCACCGGGGACGGCGATGCCCATACCGACGACGGCGACGGCGTGTTGCGAGCCGTGCACGTGCCGGGGCGCGGGTTGCGCTGCGGGCGGTTCCCATGCGGCGCTGTCCCGGGGGACGGCGGCGTTCGCCGGTTGCTGTGACTCGGCGAGACAAGGCGGTGCGGGGGCCACGGCGGCGTCCCGCTTGATGCGTCCGCTTGCGACAGGGCCGGGCGTGGTGGGCAGGGGTGGTGTGGCGGCGGTCCACAACGACATTCCCGCGTCCACCACCAGCGAGGTACCGGTGATGGCGCGGGCGGCGTCGGAGGCGAGGAAGACGACCGCATCGGCGATATCGTCCGGCCGCGGCATCCGGCCCAGCGCCGCGCCGGCCCGGGCCCGTGCCCTACGGGCCTCTCCGTCGGGCCAGTAGTCGACGGCCGCGCTGTCGACGAGTCCGGGCGCCACGGTGTTCAGCCGTATGCCCCGCGGCCCGAGTTCCGCAGCGAGATAGCGGCTGAGTGACTCCAGCGCCCCGCGGCAGGTGGCCATCGCGGTGTACCGGTCGAGCACGCTGTGGGCATGCTGGGCGGAGAGGTTCACGATCGCCGCCCCGGGTCGGCCTGCCATGAGGGGGATCGCGGCCTCGACGCAGCGGCGTACACCGTGCAGCGACACATCCAGGGAGCGCTGCCAGTCGTCGTCGGTCAGCTCCTCGAAGTCGCCGAGGACGCCAAAGCTCGCGTTGTTGACCAGAACGTCGAGGTGCCCGCAGGAGCCGGCCACCGTATCGAACAGGCTCCGCACGCCGGCCGGATTGCCGACCGACGCCCGCACGAGCTGTCCGGAACCGCCCTCGTCCCGAAGATCGGCAAGTGTCCGGCGGGCCTCCGGTTCGGAGTGGAAGCAGTTGACGACCACGTGGGCCCCGCGGCGGGCGAAGGCCAGTGAGATGGACCGCCCGATGCTCCGTCCGCCGCCGGTGACCAGGACGGTCCTGCCCTGGAAGCCGTCCGCCGACCAGGTGCTGCGCGCCGTCATGCCACTGCCCCTCCCGTGTTGCCGGCCTCGTCGTCCGTCGCGGCCAGCAGCATCATGAGGTCGGCCAGCTTGGGCAGCGTGTTGTAGTCACGCACCCGCAGATCGGCCGGCGGGGTCGGCAGGTCGTAGCGGTCGAGGAGCTCGACCAGAATCTCCGTCTTCTTCACGGAGGCGACGCCGAGGTCCGCCTCCAGATGGGCGTCCTCCGTCAGCACCTCCGGGGGATAGCCCAGGGCCTCGGCGAACACCTGGCGCAGCTCCAGGACCAGCTCGTCCCGGCCGGGCAGCGCTGCGCCCCGGCCGGAGTCGACCGGCGCACCGACCGCCATGACCCGGCCAGACGATGGTGCGTTTGCAACCGCGGGGACCTGCTCCGCCGAGACGTCGATACGGGCGGCGGGGCGGGCGAGCTCCGCGTCCCACGGTGCCGTCCCGGCCACCCTGCGGGGCAGCGGCCCCGCCTCAGGGCCGACCGACTGCAGAAACGTGTCCAGGATCTTCCGCGCGTCCGAGGCGCCCGGGGGCGGACCGACCAACTTCACATCAGGTGGCAGGCTCTCCGCTGCGCACTCGGTGAGCAGCGGCCGCGGCCCCGCCTCCAGGAAGGTGCCGACACCACTGTTGGCGTGCAACTCCCGGATCGCACCCAGATAGTCCACCGGATCCGTCAGATGCCGGTCGATGATCCGGCGCACGTCGGCGACGCTGCGCACCCAGCGCCCCAGGAGCGGGGAGAACACCCGGATGTGAGGCTCTGTGAGGCGGTAGCGAGCGGTGGCCTCGGCCACTTGCCGGGCCGCCTCGGAGAGCATCGGATTGTGGTGCGGATACACCACGAGCAGTCGGGTCGCCTGGGTGCCAAGAGCCCTGGCGGCCCTCTCCAAGCGCGGCAGCTCCTCAGTACTGCCCGACACCACAGTCTGCTGCGGTGCGTTGAACAGCGAGGGCTGCAGCGACCACCCTCCGACCGCTCCGCACAGGTTTTCGGCTCGCCGGGCACTCATCCGCAGTGCCGTCAGACCGCCACCGAAGTCACCCTCGGCCAGCGCGATCTCCCGCTCGCACAGCACCCGGGCGGCGTCGTAGGCCGACAGGCAGCCGGCCGCCGCCAGCGCGGTGAGCTCTCCCGTGCTGTGCCCCAGCAGAACGTCACCGCCACGGGCGTGGGCCTTGAGCGCGCCATGCAGGGCCAGGCCGGTGGCGAGCGACGCAAGGTGCAGACGGGTGGGCGTTTTGGCCAGATCCTCGATGTCCGGTGCCGCCGGGTCGGTCAGGGGTGTGGAGACCGGCGGTAAGCCGTAATCCCGCGCTGCCTGGTCCACTTCGCGGAGGACCGTCGACACCGCACCCTCGGATGCCAGGTGCTGGAACACACCCGGCGAATACCCGCCGAGGCCGGGAAACTGAATTGCCGTGTACGCCATTTCGAAGACCTCCGATGGGAAAACGTTTCTTCACTGTCGGGAACGGGCCGAGCATCCTGTGCATTGAGGGGGACATCCGTAACCGTCGGCCAGGGCCTGGCTATTCGGCGATGGCGGTGCTGTACGTGAATCGGAAGACCGGCACCGGCCGGCCCTCCACGAGCTCGGTGTCACCTGTGAGCTCGAAGTGCTGATGGCGCCCGTAGTACGCCACCCGCACCTCGGTCGGGACCGACTCCGTTTCCAGCTGTCGGACCGGCTCGATTCCCTCAGGTCCGCCTTTCACCACGATCGTGATCACCTCGACGCTCCCTCCCGGGGTGCGCTCGTTCTGCGATTCGTGAACGGTCAGGGCACGGTGCAGTCAAGTACCGATTCGACTGGGTCAACAACGCGTGCAACAGCCATGTGTGTGCACGGGATTCACACCCCGAGCGCCCGCAGCACACAGCACCTCCCGTACGTACACGGGGTGTTGGGGCGTCCAGCAGGCCGAACACGCAAGGCCGAACACGCAGCCCGCCCCGGCACAAGACGTTCGAGCTCCGGGGCGCTTCACGCACACGCTCGTACGCCAGGGCAGCGCCTCCCATCTGCGACCAGGCATTCAGCGGCTGCTGCCCCAGTCGCACCGGCCGTACTCCCGACGCCAGATGCGCGGGCGCAGGCCGGGAAGTCCAGGTTTACGATGTGCGGCTGAGGCAGACCCCACCCAAACCCAGCCACAAAGATCTTCGACAGAAGCGAATCAGGTTGCACGCAGGTTCTTGCCTCAATGGGCCTTATCGGTCGGTTCATCGACCACATCAATGCCACCGCTCACAGATCTCTGGACCATCCCACAAGGAGGAGAGATGCGCGGCATATCGGTTGCGGAATTCCCTGGCTACAGCACACGAGCGCCTGCGACATTGATCGATCTGGCGCAGCATGACGTAGCGGCCGCAGCAGTCCTGCAGCAGACGGATCAGGCTCTGCGGGAATACGGTCATGAGCCTTTGACGAATAATACTGCTCGACCGAAAGATGCCTTACTCGCCCAGTCACCGCTGCATTTACATGTAGGAGCCTTTGCTGTATCCAGCGCGCTCTATGCGGCGCTCGAGCATCGAGGACACAAGGCCGATATCCTCCTGGGGCACAGTGACGGCGAGTACGCAGCCATGGCGGCCGCCGGCTGCCTGTCTGCATACGACGCAGTACGGCTGCTCTGCGAACGAGAGGCGGCGTTCGCCCACCAAGGCGTACCTGGAGGGATGACCGCACTGCAGGCGAGCGCCCGTCGAGCCCGGCAACTCTGCCGTGCGACGGGTGACTGGACGCTGGCGCCCTCGCTGTTCAACGCACCCGGTCAAACAGTGATCTCCGGCCGTGTCGCAGGGCTGGAGGCAGTCGAAGCAGCGGCCCGAGCGTGCCGGATCCAGACAGCCAGGCTCTTGTCGCCGCACCCGCATCACCACCCGCTCCTCGCCCCAGCAGCCCGTTACCTCGACTCCGCGATGCGCAATGTTCAATTCCGCGCTCCCCGTGCCCGCCTGTACTCTCCGACCACCCTGACGTTCATCGAGAGCGCCGATGCCGCCCGCAGCGCCCTGATCCGCAGCATGACCACCCCCGTACAGCACATAGCCGCAGTACGAGACCTTCACGAGGCCTGGGGGGCCACGACCTTCATCGAAATCGCCGCACGACCGGTACTCAGAGACCTGACGGCGGCCTGCCTGCCGCGCGGAACGACCGTGACCGGCCCGCCGCACTCTCTCATGCTCCAAAGCGGGTCTGTTCGATGACTTCACCCTGCGCAGGCGCCACCGCTCAGGACGACATCTGCGGCATGACCAGGGCCTTTCACCAGGAGCACCCCAACGCTCCCCCGGCAAGTGCCCCAGCGTGATCGTCGCCCCCAACGCTCGATGTGAGCCAGACTTGCGGGCGTGGATGACATGGTGCTGACCGAAGACGGAGTTCGGCTGTGGGCCACCCGGGCCGGTGCGGGCGATCCTGTGGTCTTGTGCCACGGCGGCCCGGGGCTGTGGGACACCTTGGAGGAGGTGTCCGAACTGCTGGCGGACGGGGCCTCGGTGCACCGCTGGGACCAGCGAGGGTGCGGCCGGTCGCAGCGGTGCGGGCCGTACTCGGTCGCCCGGTCCGTGGCCGACCTGGACGCCGTCCGCCGGCACTTCGGGCTGAGCCGAATGGCACTGCTGGGCCACTCGTGGGGCGCCCAGCTGACGCTGCGGTACGCCCTGGAACACCCCGAGCGCGTGAGCAGGCTGGTCTACGTGTCCGGCACTGGAATCGACCGCGGCGCGAGCTGGCACGAGGCCTACGAGCAGAACCTGCGCGCCAACATCGGGAGCCGCCGCATGGGGCGTTGGGAGGCGCTGAAGGGCCGGAGGCGGACGGATGCGGAGGACCGGGAATTCTGCGTGCTGCAGTGGTCGGCGGACTTCGCCGAGCGGGACCGGGCTCTCGAGCACGCCGAGCGGATGGCCACGCCCTGGCTCGGGGTGAACTTCGAGTGCAACGCGGCCATCAACGCCGAGACCAAGCGCACCTGGGGGATGCCGGATCTGCGGGCGGCATGCGAGAAGTTGGACGTACCTGTGCTGATCGTGAACGGCGCCGAGGACATCCGGCCGGGATGGGCGGTCGATTCTTTGGAGCAGGCCCTGCCCCGGGTGTCCCGGACGGTGTTGAGCGGCGCCGGACACCTGCCGTGGGTCGAGGACCCGGACGGCTTCCGGGCCGCGGTCAGCGGCTTCCTGGCCGATCGTCAGTAGCACTTGGGACGGCCCTGGCGTGATCGTGACTCATTGGCATAGGGGACCGACGTGCCTTTTGCAGTACAGCAGCGGAGAACAGAAGCCTGGTTCAGACTGGCAGCCATGGGAAGCCCAGCGGATCAGCCGCTGCCAGCGACAGCAGCTGCTCGTGGTGAACTGGGCCATCGGGGCTCGGGGCGAGCCCCGAGAGCAGACGGTCGAAAGCAGCGATCATCCCGCGGTCGGGTTCCGGCACAGCGGGACGCGGCATCCACGGATGAGGCAAGTCCGGCGACTCCACCGAGTCACTGTAGACCAGTCGCCCAGGCCCCAGCTGCGAGTCGGTCTGGCTCCATCACGACTACCTCGGAGGCACACCCGCCTATCCCGACTGGGCCGGGATCGAGGGGCCCTGGCGGTTCTTCCTCCGTCTGGCGGACGCAGCGGACGACGGCCCTTACTTGTTCCCCCCGGTGTCGGAGTGGCGCGGGAGCAGGCAGTCGAAGACGACCTCTGCCAGCCTGCCGGGCCGGTTATTCGCACCACGCTGGCGCTCCGCCATCAGTGCTGCCACGACGATGGCCTGCACGTCGGCCGCATTCACATCGTTGCGTACTTCCCCGGCGTCCTGCGCGCGGGTGAGGAGCGCACCGAACAGCTCGCGCAACTGTGCCGCCCGCTCCTCGGTTTCGGCACTCATGGGGCCGCCCGCCGTCGCGATGGCGTCGGTCAGGTCCTGTTTCGCATCGGCCTCGGCGGTCATCCGGGCGAGGAAGGCGAAGAACGCCGACCCGGCCCCCGGGTCCGCCAGGGCGGCGCGGACATCGTGGGTCAGCTGCTCCAGGTGCTCGCGGACGACCGCCTCGAACAGTGCCTCCTTGGTGGGGAAGTGACGGTGGACCGTGCCCGGCCCGACGCCGGCCTGGCGGGCGATCTCATCCAGTGGGACCGCGATGCCTTCGGCGGCGAACGCCTCGCGGGCCGATCGCAGGATGCGCTCCCTGTTGCGGCGTGCGTCGGCTCGCAGAGGGCGCTGTCGCTCGGTGGTCAAGAGTCCTCCCAGGAAGGGAACTTGGGCTGTTGATAACCGGGGCGTGCGCCCCGTATATTCTCCATGCAACCGGGGTCTTCGCCCCGGTTATGTCGAGAGGAGTGTCCCATGACCACTGCCGCACCGCGCGACGTCCTCCAGCACTTCCTTCGCCTGACCGCCGACGGCCCCAGCGAGGCGATGGCCGACCTGTTCAGCACAGACGCCGTCTTCGAGATGCCCTACCTGCCTCCGGGCGCACCCGCGCAGGCGCCCGGACGGGACGCATTCCGAGCCCACCTGCGGGAGGGGGCACAGCTGCAGAAGTTCACCGCCGTGGACCACATCCATGTGCACGAGACGACCGATCCCGAACTCGTCGTCGCCGACTACCGCCTCCACGGTCACGTGCTGGCCACCGGAAAGAGGTTCGCCTTCGACATGGTCATGTTCGCCCGCATCAAGGACGGGCTGATCACGTGGTCGCGCACCTATTCCAACCCTCTCGATGGGGCGATCGCCTTCGACGCGGCCGAGGGACTGCTTACCTCGATCGCGGCTGCTTAGAGCCTCGCCCGACTGTCGCCCCTCATGGGCGGGTGGAATGTGCCGTGTGTGCATCTGACCTCCCCCTCGGGGGCGGCCACTTCGCCCCGTTGGTCTTGTTCCCTTTGGTGTGGGCCAGTCGGCAGGACTCGGTGCCGGTCTCGATGAGGGAGGGTGGCGTTGAAGGCGAGCCGGTCCACGATCGCCGCGCAAAGACGGGGGTCGGTGAAGGTGGTGGCGGGACTCCTGCACGGTGAGCTGCCGGATGATCAGGCGGCGGTAGGCGTCGTCGGCCGGGTCGACCAGGGCAGGGCGGC
Source organism: Streptomyces sp. NPDC002577 (assembly GCF_053594815.1). NCBI lineage: Bacteria > Bacillati > Actinomycetota > Actinomycetes > Kitasatosporales > Streptomycetaceae > Streptomyces > Streptomyces sp. NPDC002577. Next base: position 20,985 of record NZ_JBSFWK010000070.1, read on the forward strand.
CTGGACCAAGCCGACCCGGATGCGTTCTCGCAGACCGCGACCTACCTCGAGGAGATCGTGCTGCTCCGCCCGCTCCCGCCCGCTCCCGCCCGCAACGAGCTGTACGGATACGGCGTCGCCATCGCCTGCCTGGAATCCCCGGGGAGCGCGCCTGACCGCCGGTACGCCTGCCTAGCCGCCCGCGGTCACGGCCTTGAGTTCGTCCAGCGATTCCTGCATCAACTGCGCCATCGTGCGTTCCTCGGCCGCTGCGATCCAGCACTCGAAGCCGACCTTGAAGACGGCGACCCCCGCTTCGGCGGTCAGGCTCGCGGCCGGCTCCGCAACGCCGCGTCCGCGCAAGGCGTCGGCGAGCGCAGCCGACAGCGAGGCGAGCTTGATCAGCTCGCGCTCCTGAAGTTCCGCGTTCGCCACGATCACGGCCTGTCGCTGCCGGGAGTGCTCGCGGCGGCCGACGAACACCGTGGAGACCGCCTCAAGTCCCGCCGCTACCGCGTCGATCGGCGCTGCGGATTCCGGAGCCTCGGCGACCGCGTTCACAAACAGTTCCTGCAACGCACCCGAGCCGTCGAACAGCACCTCGCGTTTGTCTGCGTAGTGCCGGAAGAAGGTCCGCTCGGTGAGGCCGGCCAGTTTGGCGATCTCCGCCACCGTGGTCTGCTCGTAGCCGTGCTCGCTGTAGAGCTCCAACGCCGCCTTCGCCAGGCGTCCGCGCGCGTTCGGCTCCCATCTACCCATGAGCAGATCCTACGTGATGACAGCCTCTGACATCACATGCTAGCGTCGATGACAGTCACTGACATCAACAGTTTGGGGCTCCCATGCGCATCTTCGTGACCGGCGCGTCCGGCTGGATCGGCTCCGCCCTCGTTCCCGAACTCATCGGCACGGGGCACCAGGTCGTGGGGCTCGCCCGCTCCGACTCCTCCGCCGCCGCCCTCACCTCCGCCGGGGCGGACGTGGTCCACGGCACCGTCGACGACCTCGACGTGTTGAGCAGCACCGCTACGGCGTCGGACGGGGTGGTTCACCTCGCCTTCAAGCACGACCTCGCCTTCACCGGCGACTTCCAGGGCGCCGCCGAGGCCGACCGCCGCGCCGTTGACACCCTCGGCGACGCGCTGGCCGGTACCGACCGCCCCTTCGTCATCGCCTCCGGCCTGGTCGGCCTCAAGCCCGGGCATGTGTCGACCGAGCGGGACATGCCCACGATCGACGGGTCGCCGATGTCCATCCGCTCGGCCACCGCCATGGCCGTGCTCGCACTCGCCTCGCGCGGCGTGCGCTCATCCGTGGTGCGGCTCTCTCCGACCTGCCACGGCGAAGGAGACAACGGGTTCATGACGACCTTGGTCGCCATCGCCCGAGCCAAAGGCGTATCGGGCTACATCGGCGACGGCGCCACCCGCTGGCCGGCCGTCCACCGCTTCGACGCCGCGCGGCTGTTCCGCTTGGCGGTCGAGAAGGCCCCCGCGGGAGCAGTGCTGCACGGCGTCGCAGAGGAGGGCGTCGCGATCCGGGACGTCGCCGAGGTGATCGGCCGTCATCTTGATGTGCCGGTGACTTCCGTGGCCCCCGAGGCCGCGGTCGAGCACTTCGCCTGGCTGGGCGGCTTCCTCGGACTCGACAGCTCTTCGTCGAACACCCTGACCCGCGAACTGCTGGACTGGCAGCCGACCCACCCCGGCCTCCTCGAAGACCTCGACAAGGGCCACTACTTCCATACCCCTGCCACCACCTCGTGACCAGCTAGCAGCTCTGGGGAGCGAGCCGAGCGGGGACAACCCCGAGGACGGCATCGCGGGCGGTCGAGCGGCCGGGTTGCGGACGATATGGATCGGCCAGCCCCACGACTGGCGCCGAGACGAACCGCGGGCCGACCGGACTGCTGTGGATGCGCCCGCCGCAATCAGTCCTCTGGCTCGATGAGCCTTGGCGTGAGCGAGGCGCCACGGCCCCTGCACGACCGGCGAAAGGCGCCTGCACCGCCAACCGCGGACGGGGTCGGCGCCTGGGTTCCGAATGGCACGGCCGTGCCAGCGGCCCGTGGCACGCTCGCGTACCCGACCTCTCACGTGCGGCCCCCGCGGGCTCAGCTCTGCTTGACGCATCGCCGACGAACTCCGGTGCGAATAAGACATTCCGGTGGTGGAGGGGTAGATGTCCAAGCGGAGGTACCTCCATGCACAGGCGGAGTGTCTCCCTCGCCGGACCAGCACGTTCCTCGCCCCGGGGCGAGCCCTTCGCCCCAGGAGTCCGGACGAGCGGCCTCTTTACGGATCCGACCTCCGGGTACGCCGCCGGGGTGCACGGCCCTCCCGTGCGAGGGCGGCCCGGTCGGTCGAGGGCGGGGTGAGTAATCACGTCGAGCACCTGCGCCTCGGCCTGCGTGACGCCCCGACCACGGCAGTCGCCGCGGCCGAGGCGCACTGAGCAGACCGTTCGGCGCCACTGTCAACCGCACAGGCTCCCTGCGCGTACGGGCGGCCGAGGCCGGCGTCGACACCGTGCTCGCCCAGATCATCCACCTCCCGGCAGCCCGTACGGTCCGGGGACCAAGCCGATCCCCGGACCGCTGGGCCGCCTGAGCGGTTCAGCCGCGGAGGCTGGAGGACAGGGCGTCGGCCAGCCGGGGTGCGGCGAACCGGGTCCCGCAGGTGAATCGCATCAGCGGGCCGAAGGTGGCCGCGGACTTGATGCCGGTGAAGTAGAGCCCCGGCACCGACGACTGGAACCCGGAGTCCAGAGCGGGAAATCCTCCGGTCCGGGCCAGCTCGGATCGCAGTTCCGGGGCGAGGAAGTCCAGGGCGTCCAGCCGGATCCGGTAGCCCGTGGCGGCAAGGACGTGCCCGGTCTCGATCGTGTGGGTGCTTCCGTCGGCGCCACGGGTGGTGAGATGGACACCCCCGCCGTTGTTCCGCTTGGCTCCGGTGATGGTCTCTCCGAGGCGTACGGGGACGACGCCGTCCAGCCGCGGCTTGAGCCACCAGGAGCCGAACGGCCCCAGCACCCGCTTCACCAGCCGCAGCCGGGTCGGCGCGGGCAGGAAGCGGAAGGCCGCTGCCTGGTGGACGACCGCATACAGCCCCCACGAACGGCCCAGTGGCGTGTCCGGCTGCCAGTGCGGTGACGGTGTCGGCGCGGCACCGAAAACCAACCGCGGAGTCCGTGCGAGCAGCCGGACCTGAGCCCCCGCCTCCCGCAGCAGCGCCGCACTCTCCTGAGCGGACTGGCCGGCACCCACCACGACCACGTCCTGCCCCGCGAACTTCGCGAGGTCGGCGTGGAGCGAACTGTGCGAGGCCAGCCCCTCCGGCACGAGCGGCACCAGCGCCTCGGGGACATACGCGAAACCGTCCATGCCGCTGGCCACGACCACGGCCTGCGCGCGCAGTTCCTCCCCGGAGGCCAGCTTGAGATGGAAGCCGTCCGCCTGCCGGTCGACGCCGAGCACCCGGACGTTCTCCACCTCCGGCACCAACTGCTCGGCGAACCAACGCCCGTACCGGACGAACATCTCCACGGGTACCGGATCGTGCCCGGTCAGCCGGGTCTCCCCGGCCTCTCGGCAATAGGCGTCCAGGGTGAACCCGGCTTCTGGAGCCGACAGCATCGACGCGCTCGGCGGCGACTTCAGCAGCATGCCCGCGGGCATGTTCTCGGCCCAGCTCGCCATCGGCGAGCCGAAGACCCTGACGTGCAGGCCGCGCGCTTTCAGATGCGCGGCGGTGGACAGGCCGTACGGGCCCGCCCCGATGACGACGACTGGTGCGACAGGAGTACTACGGGACACGTTTGATTCCCCCCTGACGCGGCACTCCCCTCGGAGCCCGCGCCCCGGCATGGCTGGGCACAGAACTGGCGGTCGAGCACACCGGAAACCGCTCGGCGGCCGAACGTCAGGCCGCGAGCAGCAGGGAGGAGAAGGGCGGGCCGCGCCGCACGACGGCGTCGGCCAGAAGGGTCACGGCAGGAGAGGCACGGTCGTCGCCGTATCCCGGGCATCGCTCGGCACTCGTATTCACGGCCAGTTCGAACGGCGCGCAGACCGGCGCGAACAACCGCCGCATCAGATCCCGCCCGGCCGCGCGCAGCACACGCCGACGGCAGGTGTCCATGCCATGCAGCAGCACCGCGCACAACACCGTCAGCAGCAGGTGCGCAACGACGACCGGCCGGCCCGCATGCACGGAGGTCGGCCACACCGCGTGCGCCGGCAACGCAACAGCGTCGTCGGCCCGCACGAACCAGTAGCCCGCGGCCACCTGCGCTCCGGCGGCGAGCGTCAACTGCCAGACCAGCGGCTTCTCCTGCCCCGCGCCCGGAAGTGCGACGGCGAAGAAGGCGAGGGCCACGGCAGCCCGCACACCCCATGAAGGGCTGGAGTCGAATGCCAGATGGTGGACGGTGCTCGCAACCGCCGTACCGAGAACCGAGAACAGTCCCGCTCGGACAGCCGCCACCGGCGCCACACGCGGTACCCAGCCGCGGCGGCGCACTCGAGACACATCCACCGAACCCCCCATGACCCACCCATGATGGGGCGCACGGCCCACCCGTGTCATCACCGCGTCCACAGCCGATCGGCGGCTGTCACTGTGCCGTTACGGAAGACATCTCACGACGTCTTCTCCGGCCGTACTCCCTGCACGTACCGCAACCGGGGCCGTATGTCCCCGCGCCCACGGGGCGGCCGAGGCCGTGCTGAAGGCGACCCGGATCCTCCCGGGCTTGGGCCAGGTCCTGAAGACCGGCTGGGCGCGTCGTCGTCAAGGAGCAGCACGTGCCCGTATGTTCGGCGGTTATGAATGTGGAGTTGCGGCACCTGCGGGCCCTCGTCGCGATCGGCGAAGAGGGAACCATCACCGACGCCGCGATCGCCCTGCACATCAGCCAGCCCGCGCTCTCCCGCACCTTGGAGCAGCTGGAGAATCGCCTGGGTGTCCGTCTGGTGGAGCGCACCACCCGTCACGAAGTCCTCCAGGGGTTCGACGTCCTCGTTGAAGCCGGCGAAGATCATCCCGGCGTAGACGCCCACCCTGAGGCGCTGTAGGCCGAAGTCCTTCTTCTCCAGTACGTCCTCGTAGCCGTCGGGGTACGGGATGCCGCGCAGCTTGCCGTCCAGGGCGTACGACCAGGCGTGGTAGGGGCAGGTGAAGCCGTTGCCGTTGCCCTTCGGCACCTCGCACAGGCTGGCGCCGCGGTGGCGGCAGCGGTTGACCAGGACGTTGATGCCGCCTCGGCGGTCGCGGCTGACGATCACGGGCTGGCGGCCGACCCATGCCGTGCGGAAGTCGCCCGCCTTGGGGAGCTCGCTCTCGTGCGCGACCCAGACCCAGGTCCGCTCGAAGATCCGGCTCATCTCCAGTTCGAACAGCGCCGGATCGGTGTAGAGGGCGGACGAGACCCGGTCGTCCTGGGCGAGGTTCGCAATGCTGCTCGCGTTCACCGGGCCGCCACCTCGCCGCCCACGCTCGGGGGCGTGGTCAGGGGGCGGCCGATGCGCGCCTCGATCGTGGCGTAGCGCCACAGCAGGTGGTCGCCGACCGGAGTGGTGCGGAACAGGTTGCAGGCCGCCGCGACCGTCTTCTGGTCGGCGACGTCGGCCAGGATGTAGCAGGTCCACGGCCAGGAGGCGGACGGGCCGACCATGTACTGGTCGTCGTCGATGTCACCGAGGACGTCGACCCCGGGCATGGCGGCGAGTTCGTCCCTCATGCCGGAGAAGGCCTTCCAGACCGGGCCGCCCGTACCGGCGGGCAGGTCGAAGAAGTTCTGGTTGATGCCAATGCAGAAGGGGACCCGCAGGGGGGGCGGGAGTTGGCTCGGGCATGTCGATCCCTTCGGAGTCCAGCGGCCGCGCCGGACAACGGGTTAAACGTGAACGAAGCCTCGGACGGAGGGGGTTACACGAAGCCGGGAAAGGGCTCAGCGCCCATGAGGACCGCCCCGGCGCCGTCGTACATCCCCTCGGTGAGGAACGCGTGCTGCGGCACCACCGACGCGTCGCGCAGGTAGCGCTGCATGGGATGGTCCGCGGCGATGGCCGCGGTTCCGGAGAGGGTGTAGGCGTCGCGGACGACGTCGAAGCCCACCCTTGCCGCGTGGGTCGCGGCCAGGCGGAGGACGCCGGCCTGCTCGGCGGTGGCGGCCAGGCCGTCGGCCACCGACTGGTAGACCTCCTCGGTCACCTCGTAGAAGAAGGAGCGGACCGAACGCAATGCGGCCTCCGCCTTGGCCACGGCGATCCGGTAGTAGGCGCGCTCGGCGAGCTTGGGGGCGCCGGTGAGGCCGGCCCGGCCGGCGCCTACTCGGATGGTGTGGTCCAGGGCGGCGCGGGCGATGCCCAGGTTGACGACGGCCAGCGCCTGCGCGGCGTAGGCGATGGCCGGGTAGCGGTACAGAGGCTCGTCCACCAGGGATCCGCCGCCCCGGACGAAGGTCCACTCCTCGGGGACGACGACACCCTCGACCTTCAGGTCGTGGCTGCCGGTGCCCTCCATGCCGACCACGTCCCAGTTCTCCACGATCTCGACCTGCCCGGGACGCAGGACGGCGGTGCGCGGCTTGCCGGACGACGAGTCGCCCACGCCGATGCCCACGCCGAGGAGGTCGGCGCCCTTGCAGCCACTGGCGAACCGCCAGTGCCCGGACACCTTGAAGCCGCCGTCCACCCGCTCGGCCGGCTGCAGCGGGAACAGCCCTCCGGCGAAGACCACACCGGGCCCGTCGGCGTACAACTCGGCCTGGGTGTCGAGGGGCAGGCCCGCCAGATAGACGCCCGACAACCCGAAGCTCGCGACCCAGCCCGCCGATCCGTCCACCGCGGAGATCCGCTCGATCAGGCGCAGGAACTCCGCGGGCGGCAGGGCGTCGCCGCCGAACCGCTTCGGCGTCGACGCACGGTAGAGACCGATCTGCTTGAATTCCTCGATCAGGTCGCGCGGAACGTGACGCTTGTCGGTGAATTCGGCGCGGCGGTCCGCGACATGCGCGAGGACCTCCTCGAAGGTCAGCGCTGCCGCCGGTCGGTCCGGGTCTCGGTCCGCTGATACTTCGAGAGTTCGCATCATCATCGGTCTCCTTGTGCGTCAGCGAGGTTCAACCCAGGCCCGGCCACTGCGCAATGACGGTGGTTTTGGTTCACGGCTCCCTCAATCGGGTTTGAATGCAGCGGCTTTGAGTAATTCCTTCACGGGCATGAGGATTTCTTTATGGCCGGGGAGCGCCGCGCGGTCGTTACTTCACTCGCTCGCCCGCGGCGTCAGCGACGGGCCTTGTTCGTGACGAAGGCGGCCAGTTCCTTGCCGAACCGACCGGGGTCCTCCAGGAAGGGCGCGTGCCCGACGCCGTCCCATCGCTGAATCTCCGCGGCCGGCTGGGCAGATGCGATGTGGTCCGCCGCGGCGGTCGCGACGACCCTGTCCTCGCTGCCCTGAACAGCCAGCCATGGCACCGTGACGGAGGCCGCGACATCGGTGCGGTCCAGTGCACGGCCCAGCAGGGCCCCGCAGACTCGCGTCGGCGTCTGCACGCTCGCCCCGAGCTGGGTCAGCAGGTCGGCCGTTGCGAGGGGACGCGCGGTGAACAGCTCGAGCAGCGTCCGCCGGGCCGCGACCACCGACTCCGTGTCCTCGGCCAGCAGTTGGGGCACGAGACCGAAGAATTCCGAGCCGAACAGCCGCTCCGCCCCCGGTACGCCGGCCGTGAGCGACGCATCCACCGTCAGCACGCCCGACAGCGCGGAGTCACCGTGTACCGCGATGTAGTCCATCACCACCAGCCCGCCGTAGGACCAGCCGCCCAGGACGGGCCGGTCAAGCCCCAGCGCGGCGATCACCGCCGCCACGTCGTCCGCCCACGCCCGCTCCTCGCCGTAACCGGTATCAGGCTTGCCGGACAGACCGTGGCCACGGAGATCCGGCGCGACGATCCGCAGGGGCCCCGGTGCCGTCAGCTGCTGCACCCAGCTCCAGGCCGACTGGAGGAACCCGTGGAGGAGTACGACGGCCGGAGCGTCTTCGGGGCCCGCGTCCAGTACGTGAAGCGGCACCCCGTCCGCTCCCGTGACCGTCGTCGTCCTGATGCCGTCCTCGCCTGTTCCATTCATCTGCATGCTGATCCTGCCTTCAGGTAGTGCCGAACTCATTGCGGAATCCATGGGGTTCTGGGCGCCTGACGGTCCGGTCCGGCCCGGCAGGCGCCCGCTCACGCTCGCCAGGGAACGGGCCTCGGCGTCCGTCGCCAACCGCGCGTCTCTACGTCGCTCCCGGTCAGCCGACGGCCGTGCTCGCACCGGCAGCAGGCTGCTCGACCTGACGGGAACCGGAGTCGTATCCCGTCAGTGCCTTGAGGCGCATGGCCAGGAAGGTGGCCCGGCCGCGGTCGGCCTCGTCACCGCGGACGGGGAACGCCAGGGCGACCGCCACCGAGACCAGCAGGCTGAGCGGGACCGACACCAGGGCGGGGTTCGAGAAGCCGAGGACCGCGTCGGGCCCGTTCACCGCCGGGCTCAGCAGGATGATCCCCAGGGATGCGACCAGCCCGACCACCATGCCGCTGATCACCGCCCGTGCGGTCATGCGCCGCCAGTAGATCGTCAGCAGCAGGGCCGGCATGTTGGCGCTGGCCGCCACGGCGAAGGCCAGCGAGGCCAGGAAGGCGATGTTCTGGCGCTGGGCGGCGAGCGCCACCGCCAACCCGATCCCGCAGGTCGCCAGGGTCGCGATACGAGCGGCGTACATCTCACCGCGCGGGGTGGCGGTTCCGCGTTTGAACACCTGGCCGTAGAGGTCGTGAGCGATGGCGCCGGTGGTCGCCATCACCAGGCCGGCGAGTACCGCGAGGATGGTGACGAAGGCGACCGCCGCCACGAGGGCCAGCAGCACTCCGCCGCCCAGCTTCTCCGCGAGCTGCGCGACGGCCAGGTTCCCGGCCGGGTGCTTCTTCGCGATCGCTTGCTTGCCGACGAGCTGGGCCGCACCGTAGCCGATCACCGGAATCATCAGATAGAAGGCGGTGAACACCCAGATCGCGGTGACGGCGGACGACCGTGCCGCCTTGGCGTCCGGGACGGTGAGGAACCGGATCATCACATGGGGCAGCCCCAGTACGCCGAGGACCAGGCCGAACACCAAGGACAGCTGGTCGAAGCCGGCCAACGGCGTGGTCCGGGTGGGGGCGACCGCCTGCTGCCCGAACGTGTGGAGGGCTTCGCTGAACGCGCCGAGGGGGTTGAAGTCGTACTTGTACAGGACCAGCAGGAAGAGCGCCGCCGAACACGCCATCATGAGCGTGGTCTTGACGATCTGGATCCAGCTGGTCGCCAGCATGCCGCCCAGCAGGGTGTAGACGGTGGTGAGACCGCCGATGACGATCACGGCGACGACGTAGTCGATGTCGAAGAGCAGCGTGACCAGCAGCGCGGCGCCCACGAACTGCGAGACCAGGTAGAGCGTGCTCACGACGACCGTGCTGACGGCCATGACCGTACGGATGTCACGCCCGGGGAACCGCGCGGCGAGCACATCGGCCAGCGTGTACCGGCCGAGGTTCCGCAGCGGTTCGGCGACCAGCAGCAACGCGAGCACATAGGCCACCGGGACGAACACGGCGAGGTAGAAACCGTTGAACCCGGCGAGCGCGATCGCACCGGAGACACCGAGGAACGAAGCCGCGGAAATGTAGTCCCCCGCGATGGCGATGCCGTTCTGCCGCCCGGATAGCTGCCCGCCGGCGACGAAATGGTCCGCCGCGGAACTGCTGCGCCGGTTCGCGATCCAGGTGATTCCAAGGGTGATCAGCACGAGTACGAGGAACATGCCGGCGGAGACGAGGTCCATGGCCGTTCAGCCTTTCTTCCGGAGGACTTCGGCCGTCGCCGCGTCGAGCCCGGCGGCGCGTGCGGCGTAACGGGCCGCGACCAGGACAGCGACCGCGAACTGCACGAACGCGAAGACCCACGCCCAGGTCAGCCCGCCGAAGGCGACACCGTCGAGTGTCGAGGTGAACTGGCCGAGGATCGGCAGCGGGAAGAAGACGAGACACACCACGGCGGAGAACGTGAGGGCGAGCCTGATCCGCTTCGCCGCTATGCTCTCCAGGGTCATGTGGTCCTGCCTCGCCGCTCCTTCGAGTGGCTTCGCGCCGACTTGCAGGTCGTGTGAGGATTCTTCGGTCACGTCTGCTCCCGTCTCCGGTGAGGCTGTTCAGCGTGGGACTTGCGGCACCTGCAGTGGATTGCATTAGGCGGAAACACCGATGGAACAGGACGGGTCGGCGACCCATAGGCAGACACTTGATGGTCATCCAACGGTCGTCATTCGACAGAGGTCATTTGACGGTTTGCCGGATGGGATTTTCCGCTTTTCGGATGTGCGGGGATGCTATTTCCGTGCCGGAACGCCACGCAATTGGGAATCCACCGACGCCTTGGCGGGATTTCCCTATACGAGTGAAGAATCCTTTACGGCGCCCCGGTGATGCTCTGCGGGCCGGGCGCCGCTACGCTTCCACGCCCTCGCCTGCCGCCGGGAGGGCGAAGGAGAAGGCCGCTCCGCGAGGAGTGTTCTCCACGGCCTCGATGTGCCCGCGGTGACGGGTCACGATGCGATGGCTCAGCGCCAGACCGATGCCGCTTCCGTTCTCCTTCGACGTGAAGACACCGTCGAAGACCTTGCCTCCGGGAACCGCGGAGAGCCCCTGCCCGTAATCGCGGACGACCAGCTCCGCGTGCCCGTCCGAGCGCCTGGTGGCCAGCTCCACTCTGCGCTGTTCCACCGGCCATCGCGCCATCTCGTCGATGGCGTTGAAGGCTAGGTTGATCACGACCTGTCCGATGAGGACCTGCTCACAGCGCACCAAAAGAGGCTCGGCCGTCAGATCGAGCGCGAGGGCGACGGAATGCTGCTGGGCTCGCAGGTCGATGAAGTAGAGGCAGTCCCTGACGATCGCGTTGAGGTCGACAAGCTGCTCGGACTGCTCGAGCCGTACGACGTACTGCCTCAGGCTCTTGAGGATCCGGCTCGACCGCTCGATCTGGCGCTTGGCGTTGTCGAGCCCCCAGGCCACCTGCTGCTCGTGTTCGTCGAGGCCGGATTCGCCCAGCCTGGTCCGGGCGCCCTCGATGAAGTTGTACGCGGCGGCGAGGGGCTGGCTGACCTCGTGTGCGATGGCCATCGCCATGTCCCCCATCGCGTTGTACCTGGCCAGGTGGTTGAGGTACTGGTTGTCCCTGCGGTGCTCTTCCTCCGCGCGCACCCGGTCGGAGATGTCGTGGAACAGCAGAAGGTGCCCGCGCAGGTCGCTCTCGATCTCGATGTACTGGCAGGTGCCCGCGTACCACCGGGGTTCGCCGCCTGGCGCGGCCAGCCGGTACCTCGAATCCTGGGGCGGCGCGCCTTTGAATGTCTTCTCGATGCTCTCGCTCAGGGCCGCCCGGGACTCGGGATCGCAGAACCAGGCGAAGTCCGATCCGGTCAGTGTGGCGACGTTCACGTCCAGCAGCTTGGCGGCGGACTCACTGGCGAAGGCCACCACACCGTCGTCGTCGAGGACGACGATGCCCTCCGCGAGATTGCGCAGGAAGGCCCGCAGCCGGCCCTCGGTCCGGAACAGGTCGCGCTGGGTGGCCTTCTCCGCGGCGATGTCGCGGAACTGCACCATCAGGACCGGCCGGGACGGCAGCTCCACCCGGATCGCGATGGCCTCGGTGAGAATCTCCTCGCCGCTCTTCGACCGGTAGCACCACTCGGTGGCGCTCACTCCCTGGTCGACCGCCCGCCGCAGCCAGAGGAGTCCTAGTTCACGGCTGTACTGCTGCGCGTTCTTGGACATGTCCGGTGCCTTGAGCGGCTTCAGCTCGTCGACCGTCCACTCCAGCAGTTCGCAGGCGGCCCTGTTCGCCCAGAGGATTTCGTACGTTTCGGCGTCGTGCAGCAGCACGCAGTACTTCAGGGCCTGCACGAGCTCCCGGTAGTCGGCGAGTTCAAGGTCGTCCACCCCGCTGCTCCGTATCACTGGGACTGCAGAATCACTAGGACCGGCAGAATCGCTGAGTCCGGCAAAACCACCAAGACCGGCGGAATCACTGCGACGGCAGTCCGAGACCCGCCTGGAGCACGTCGCGGACGAGAGTCGCCATGCTCTCGGCACCGGCCTTGTCCCGGATACGGGTGCGGTGCACATCGACGGTCTTCGTGCTGATCCCCAGCCGGGTCGCGATGTTCTTGCTGGGTACGCCGTCGATCACCATACGAAGGATCTCCCGTTCACGCGGGCTGAGACTGCCCAGGCGCGCCTGGAGTACCTGCTGCCTGGCGGCACGGGCGAATCGTTCCTGCGCGGTCCGCAGCGCCTGCTGGACGACCTCGAGCATGTGCTGCGGATCGTAGGGCTTCTCCAGGAAGTCCACAGCGCCGTTCTGCAATGCCCGCACCGACATCCTGATGTCGCCGTGGGCGGACACGAAAATGACCGGGATGGCTGATCCTGCCTGTTTCAGGATCTCCTGCAGTTGAAAGCCGCTCACTTCCGGCATGCGCACATCCAGCACCATGCAGGCGGGCTGGTCCCGGTCGTAGGACTCCAGGAAGGCCCGCACGTCGGTGAAACACTGCGACCTGATTCTCACGGACTCCAGAAGCCAGGCCAGTGACCTGCACAGTTCCTGATCATCGTCGATGATGTACACGACGCTGTCCGCCGGTGGTCTGTCCGCCGGAGCCGGGCGCGCGTGGTGGGCCCCCGGTCCCGGGGGCGCGTGGTGGCCCTGCGGTCCCGGGGGCGCGTGGTGGCCCTGCATCGCCGTCACCTCCGGCTCACTCGTCCCACGCCGCTTGCGCGATCCAGTAGCTGCTGCCGTCCGCCCGGATCCCATGCTCCCACTCGCTGGTCCGGCGCAGCGCCGGTTCGACGCGAGCGGTCGCGCGGTCCGCGGCGTCCGGCCCGTCCTCGTCGACCTGCCAGTGAACCCAGTTGACCTCCTTGCCCGCGGAGTCGTGGACGAAGAGGTCGACGTGGTGCCATCCGTAGCCGTGGAGGTCGGCGTAGCAGGTCAGGAAGGTGGTGCGTCCGCCCGAGTCGGTCATCTTTGTGAAGTTCTCCCTCTGTGCACACAACCGCGCTCAACCTGCCAGCGGAGCGCTGAAGAGCTGCTCGGTCCGGAACCGGCGGATCAGCGCCCGCCGTGCGTCGAACCGGAAGGTCACGTCCAGCCTGGCCACCATGACCTCGGCGGCGCCCGATTCATAGCGTGAGAGCTGCTGCATCAGCCAGCTTCCCCGGGCTGTCGAGTCCCCGAGATCGATGTTTCCGGGGAAGAGCAGGTGAACGTTCTCCCGGAAGTGACTGTTCGGCGGCAAGTACGCCGATATCATTTCGACGATGGCTTCTCGGCCTTCGGTGCGGCCGAACTTGTCGCCGTACTTCGGTCCCACACCTTCCCAGACCGCGTCATCGGTGAACAGATCACCGATCTCGCCCTCCGCACCATGGGGGACGGGGACATCGCACAACTGCAGGTAGCGTGTCAGGGTGTTCATCACCCGGTCGCGCGGAAATGCCATGGGCGATTCCTCGAATGCCGGAGGGATCTTTCGCAAGAGGCTAAGTGCCCGAGGACTCCGCGACAACCCGGATATCACAGCATGCAGTTGGGAAAAGCCTTCCCGCTGTAAAGGTTTCCCCTACTCCCACGCCGTAAGACAGTCCCGATCGCCCGCCTTGCTGGGGGTCGAGTTCTGTGTGCCCGCGGCCCGGAAACCCACCTCTGGCTTGTTCACGGTCGGCACCAGCAGCGCGGCGCTCATTCCTGCGGCGCGGGGCGGAATGAGGCGAGGATCGCGTCGCCGAGGGCGAGGAGGGAATTTGTCATCTGCTCCATGAGCCGGGCGTACGGTGCGTTCGGGTTGCCTGTGGGGTTCCAGAACTCGGTCCAGCACCGTGACCAGCGGTGATGAGTAGAGCAGCAGGCGCCCAGGGAGGCTGTCGAGCAGGGGGTGTGCCGCGGCCCGCGGTGTGCGGCCCATGGTCCCGTGGCGGGCCACGCGCTCCAGGTAGAAGCGGAGCATGGAGGCGAGGGCGATGATCGCCGGGTCGTTCAGCAATCAGGTGATCAGCGAGCGCCCCGTCGTCGACCCGCGCTGGCAGGTCCGCCACTTCGTCCGCCCGGGGCAGTGGATGACCATGTCCACCTCACCCGCCTCGGTGGCGAACCTGGAGTGGTTCCTGCGAGTGACGGGTACACCGGCCGAGCAGCGCGATGGCATCCATGAGGCGATCGGCCGAGAGGTCGAGGCGCATTTGGACGGTCCGTCGGAGGTGTTGTTCCACCCGTTCCTCTACGGCTCTCCGCACCCGGGGCCGACGTCCGGGACGTTCCTCGGTCTGCGCGGTTGGCACGGCCGCGGCCACCTGCTGCGGGCCTTGATGGAGGGTGTCGTTCTCAATCACCGCTGGCACGTCGACGCGCTCTGCTCGAAGCCGCCGATCACCGGGTCGGCCCGGCTGACCGGCGGCGCCGCGCACAGCGAGGTGTGGAGCCAGATGTTCGCCGACGCTCTGCGGCGGCCGGTCGTGGTGACCGATGTGCAGGAGAGTGCCGCCCGGGGAGCGGCCCTGCTTGCCGCCACCGCCGTCGGCCTGCTCGACGACGTGACGGACCCGCGCGCCGGCGCCGCCGTGCTCAGACGCCACGAACCCCATGCCGACCGGGTCGCACTCGACGAGGCGTATGCGGTGTACCGCGAGGCACTGGAGGCTCTTGGACCGGTCTGGGCCCGCCTGGACACGTCCGAGACCGCCGAGTGAGAACGCGGAACGAGTCCCCGGCATAAGCGAACGCATAAGGGATCAACAGAGATCCCGGCGCGGCCAGGGCCGTCGGCACTACGCCGGGGTCGGCACGCCGTCGCGTCGGTACGTCGGCTGGACGCCCGCGCGCGTGCAGGTGCCGGCCGCGATCTCCACGGAGTACGACAGCAGCCGGGCGAGCTCAGCCGTATCCGGACGCCTGGCTCCACCCGGGTGAGCTTACGAGTCGAGGTTGTCGACACGGTGGGAGCGGGACGCCTTCACCGCGGGGGCGCGTGAGGCCCACCAACGTATCTCCGACGACGACGGCGGGCTTGTCTGCGGTTTCCGGTCTGTGCGGTCTGGCACTCATGCGGGGTTCCTCGGGGACGGCGGCGGCACGGTCGGGGGCCGGGGCTGTTCGGTACTCCGCCCGTGACCTGGTCATCAGCCGCCTCGGCGGCGACCGGAGGCGGAGGGACGAAGGCGTCCCGCACCCTCCCGCGAGACGGCTCGACGATAGATTCAGAGAATTTTTCTCGCAAGATGTGTTAACAACGGCGCAGTCTCCTGCTAATAATTCCGCCATCGATATCGCGCCCCACACCCCAGGGCCGCGCCGACACCCCTTCCCCTCCCTCCCCAGCCGGACCTCGGTCGAGGTCCCGACGAACCACGCTGAGCGGCTGCTCCCGACGAGCGGAGCCGCCGTGGGAGCCCCCTACGCCGTTTCCCGAGCCACCCGTACGAGAGGTCCTCCGTCATGCGATCGAGATCGACCAGATACGCCCTCATCACCGGCGCCGCCGCCACCGCCCTCCTCGCCACTGCCTGTTCCGGAGCCGGAGCCGGCGGATCCTCGGGCGGCGGCAAGAGCATCAACGTGCTGATGGTCGGCAACCCGCAGATGGAGGACATCGCGAAGCTGACGAAGGACACGTTCACGAAGGACACCGGTATCAAGGTGAACTTCACGGTCCTT
>NZ_JBSFWK010000071.1:0-35732 GCF_053594815.1 Streptomyces sp. NPDC002577
GCGACTTCGCCGAACACTGCTTCGCCCACGTCGGACTGGACTGGCGAGACCACGTCCGCTTCGACGAACGCTACCTGCGCCCCTCCGAAGTCGACGATCTGGTCGGTGACGCCTCCAAAGCCGAACGCGCCCTCGGGTGGAAGCCGTCCGTACACGCCCCCGAACTCGCCCGGCTCATGGTCGACGCCGAACTCAACCCGCTCCTCCACCCCTCGATCCCACGGTCCCCCGCCCCCAAGCGGACCGACCTCGCACCGTCCGCCGGGTGACACGGTGCTTGTCAGTGCGCTAGGGCCTGTCGTCACATTCCCGTCTGCCCCGCGACGCCTGGCACGCTCCCCACTGCCTTAAGGGCGTAGGAGGCACCCCCTCTCGCCGCACCGGGCGAAAGCCCAAGTACGACCAGTACGAGGACTTCCGCCCGGCACTCCCCCAGCCTTCGGGCGGGGGGGACCCCCAGAGCACGCTCCCCCACTCTCGGCTTCGCTCGAGCGGGAGGGGCCCCCACGACGCCGCGGGGCCGCCCTTCGGGCGACGACGGGAACGTGACGACAGGCCCTAGATGGCGTCAGTACAACCGAGATCCACGGGCTGTCGAGCCCGAGGCCACCATTGCCGAGCTCCCATGCAGGAGAGTCATGACACTGGAACGACCTTCCATCGGTGTCCTCACACCAAGTCGTAACTACCGGCGGTTCCTCGAGGACGCGGTGCTCTCGGTTGCCGAACAGGCCTATCCCCGCCTCGAGCATGTCGTTCAGGACGGCGCGTCCAGCGACGGTTCGGACCGACTGCTGGCAGAGCTTGCCGCGCGCCACCCACGACTGGCCTATCAGGTCGCGCCGGACGAGGGTCAGTCCGACGCGCTGAACCGTGCTGTGGCGCGCAGCAGCTCGGACTGGATCGGCTGGCTCAACGCCGACGAGTTCTACCTTCCCGGAGCGGTGGCCGCCGCCGCCGAAGTCATCGCATCGGAACCGGATATCGACGTCGTATACGGTGACTGCGCATTCGTGGATGTGTCCGGCCGATTCCTGCGGCTCCTGCCGTCACATGTGTTCTCACCGTTCACCTTGCGGCACTACGGCTGCTTCATCCCGACGTGCACGACCTTCATCCGTCGCAGCGTCCTGCCCGACCCCGGCTGGGACCCTCGTATGCGCAGGGCGATGGACTGGAGCCTGTTCCTCTCGCTCGCCGCTCGGGGAGCGCGATTCCGCTACCTGCCACGCGTACTGGCCGCATTCCGGGTGCATGCCGCACAGGTCACCAGCCGTCCTGCGGCACACGACGCTGCCGAGATGGAGCTCATTCGCACGCTCCACGGTCTTCCTCAGAACGCCAGAGCCCGGCATGCTTCCCACGTGCTCGGCCGGTTCACCCACATCGCTCACAAGGTCCGGACCCACGGGTACCTGAGACAGGTGCGTGCCGCCCAGGCGGCGCGGACCGGCGACCTGCGCTGGTGGACAACGGACAGTGCGCGTCACCGCACCCGGCTGCTGCTGGAGCTGTGAACGCAACCCGTCAGAGAAGGCGCCATGTTCGCCGCCTGCGCCGGGAGCCGAGACGAGTGAGACTCGGCCTTCTCCCGGCGCTTCTTCCTTCGCAGCCGACTGTTCCCGAGGAGGATTCCGGCTGCCCAGAAGAAGGGCAACGCACCGAAGGGTGACTCCAGAACGACGCCGACCATGGCGGCGATGAGAATGGCGATCACCAGCAGCATGCTCAGTGCTTCCAGCTCGTCCGGCACCACCGACCAGACAGTCCGGATCACCACGGCGATGAGGGTCATCAGCAAGGCAGCGATGGCGGTGAGCCCGACAAAACCGAGCCGGGCAAACGTGGTCAGCAAGTAGTTGTGGGGCGAGCGCAGACCGATGGTTCGCCCGCCCAACGGCAGATCGCCATCGGACAGTCGCAGAAAGTCCGTTCCGAAACCGACGCCCAGTGTCGCCCGGACGGGATCGTCAAGGGTGAAGGTCGCGACTCTCTCCCATGCGATCATGCGGGCCTGTGTGGTGCCCTGAACACCGAGCGCCATCGGTTGAGAAGCCCCCGCGCTTCCCGTCGTCGCGAGAAGGCGCTGACCGGCAGGGGTGGCAGGCAGCACAACCGCCAGTACCAGGACCGTGGTGGTGCCGATCAGCACGGTGCGTGCGACGTTCCGGCGTCTGTTGTCCAGCCTGATCATGCAGGCAGTCACCACGCACGCGCAGAACGACAGAAGGCCGGCTCGGGACTGCAGGTTGAAGGACACCACGAGAGCGGCTGCCACCAGGGATGTGTTGAACCAGAAACAGCCCCGCCGGATCCGGAGGATCGACAGGCCTACGAGCACACCGAGCATCGCCGAGTCGAAATCGGTCCTGATCTGCAGGGGATGTACACCGTTTTCTACCTCCGGAAGGCTCCGTACGACCTCCGGCGCGAACATGGCCAGCGCAACGCATCCCAAGTGGATCACAAGCGCACCATGAAGAACCTGGATGGTTCGCTTCCTGCCCGCCTCGCCGGTTTGCTGACAGGTGCTCGCGGAGAGGTAGGCAATCGCCGCATAGGCGAAGGGAGCCGCATCACGAGCGGCCGTCCGGACATCACCCTGGATGTCGACGAAGCGGGCGAGCACCACGAGAAGTACCAGCCCCACCAGGATTCCGGGGCCGCGGGTGTCCTCCGCGCTTTTCCCGGAGTGCACTCGACGGCCCAGGGCCTGGACGACGGCCAGAACCAGCAGGGCATCCGTGATGTAGACCGGCCCCAACGACACGTGGGAGATCCAGCGGCCGCCGATGAGCAGCATGGCGACCACCACGGTCCCGGCCAGGCGTTCTCGGCCACCGCTGTCTGCCGGGGCGGTGTCCAGAGAACCGATTCGGTCTGGACCAGGGGCTGTCCATCCGGTTCCGGCCGCTTTCGGATACAACACGTGCACTCCTTGTTCTGTCCGCGAGGGTCATCCCTGCCGACATTCCGCGAAACCCCGGAGGGACTGCGGTGACGGTGATCAGGCGCTGCTCAGCAGTCCGGCGCGACTCCCGTACCGCGGGGAATCCGCACGGCAGAAAACCGGTCCTTCGGTTGTGATGGGCGGCGCAGGCACTGTTATCGGTGGACTCAGAGGAAGGGCCGGCCCAGGACCACTGCCCGGAGGGTGCTTCAGTCGGGCGCGACACACAGCTCTTCGCGGGTCTCCAGGACTTCCTCATAGATCTGACGGATGGCGGCCGTCCAGGCCCGCTCGGTGAAGTGATCGGCATATACCTGGCGGCAGCGGCTGCGCAGGGAGGGGAAGCGGGCGGCGGCCTCGCTCAGGATCTGGGCGAGGGGCTGATCCCACTCGGTGACCAGGCCGGTGCCGTGTTCACGCACGGACTCGGCGACCGAGGATCCGGCGAACGCCATGATCGGCAGTCCGGCCGCCAGCGCCTCGACCGCCACGCACGGCGCTGCCTCGTACCAGCGGCTGGGGAAGACCAGTCCACGCCAGGAAGGCATCCGGCGACGCAGTTCCGCGCGGTCGAGGTGCCCGAGGAACCGGACCGAGGACGGGGCGGCGGCTCGGCAGGCGGTGAGGAGTTCGCCGTCGCCGACCACGTCCAGGGGTTCGCCGTCCGGCCACCGGCGGAGGAGTTCCAGGACGCCCTTCTCCGCCGTGAGGCGGGCGGCGACCACCCAACGGCCGGTCTCGTCGGACTGGCATTCGTCCTGCGGTTCGCTGACGAAGTTGGGGACGAGGGAGAGGCGTTCGGCCGGCAGGCCCGTTCGTAGATAGACGCGTCGGCTCAGTGCGGAGAGCACCACGATCCGGTTCGCGCGGGCCAGCAGGGGGTCTCCTGTCGCGCCACGACGTCCGGCCCAGGCCAGTGGGAGTGTCGCGGCGCTCGAGTCCCGGTAGCAGCCGTGGCGAAGGCCCGCCCAGCGGTCTCCGTCCGGGCAGCGGGTGCACGTGGCGCCCTCGCGGTAAAGGGTCGCCCCGGCGCACAGCGGACGGTAGTTGTGCAGGGTCGCGACAAGCGGGCCGTCCCACCCTCGTACCCAGGAACGCCCGAAGTTGGGGAAGAGGTTGTGTACGTGCACGACGTCGGGGGCGTAGGAGCGCAGCCGGTCGAGCGGGTTGGCGCCCAGTCCGGACATCACTCGCGCGGCAGCCCGCAAGGGGTAGAAGGGGTCCCGGGCCAGCTCATCGGTGTGGACGCCGAACAGCTCCACGTCGTGCTGCGCCGCCCGCAACGCGCGCACCTGATCGCGTACGGCCTCGTTCTCTCCGCTGGGCTGCCCGGACGCATAGAAGCTGTGGACGACCGCGATCCTCATGACAGGTGCCCTTCGGGCATGAGCCGGGGAGGGCGCAGGGCGATGCGCGCCAGGTAGGGGGGGTTGTTGCGGAGATAGCGGCGCCACAGTCGGCGTGGCTCCTTCGCCAGGCGGTACGCCCACTCCAGGCCGCGTTGCTGCAGCCATCCGGGGGCCTGCGGTTTGAGGCCGGCGTGGAAGTCGAAGGCCGCGCCGACGCCGAGCAGCACCGGAGCGTCGAGCCGGTCTCGGTACTCGGCCATCCACAGCTCCTGCTTGGGTGCTCCGATGCCGACCCAGACCAGGTCGGCGCCGGAGGCGTTGATGGTGGCGACGACCGCGGCCGACTCGTCCGCCGTCAGCGGCCGGTACGGCGGCGAGTACGCGCCCGCGATCTTCAGCCCGGGAATCCGGCCGACCAAGCGCTCGCCGAGGAGTTCCGGCACGCCCTCGCCGGCGCCGTACAGGAACGACGACCAACGCTTCTCGGCGGCCCGTTCGAGGACGGCGAGCATCAGGTCAGGTCCATAGACCCGGCGCATCCAGTGCGCCCCGGCCCGGTGGCCCGCCCACACCATGGGCATGCCGTCGGGGACGGTCAGGCCTGAGGCGTTCAGAGCGTGGCGGAGCCGCGGGTCACGCTGAGCTTCCATGACGCCGTGGACACCGGTGACGCAGACGTAGTTGCGTTCGCCGGTCTCGATCCAGTGGGAGATCTTCTCGAGGGTCATGTGCGGGTCGACCGCGCTGATCCCCACACCGAGCACGTCGACCCGTGGGTGATGGCCCATCAGTTCTGCTGCAGACGGCCGTCGAGCTTCGCCTTCACCTGGTCGTGCACCCAGCGATAGGTCGCTTCCAAGCCGTCCGGCAACGAGACCTCCGGTTCCCAGGCGAGCTCTTTGCGGATGCGGGTGTTGTCGCTGGTGCGGCCGCCTGCGGCGAGGGAGCCCGGCACATGACGGTGCTTCAGCCTGACGCCCGCGATCTGCTCGACGATCGCGTACAGCTGGTTGACGGAGACGACCCCGTCCGAGCCGATGTTGACCGGCTCGGTGTACTCGCTGCGGATGAGACGCAGGGTGCCCTCGACGCAGTCGTCGATGTAGGTGAAGCTGCAGGTCTGCTCGCCGTCGCCCCAGATCTCGACCTCGCGGGCGCCGGTGAGGACGGCGAGGGCGATCTTGCGGCAGGCGGTGGCGGGGCCCTCCTCGCGCCCGCCCGTCCAGGGGCCGTAGGGACCGTAGACGTTGTGATAGCGGCCGACACGGGTCGCCAGTCCGTAGTCCTCGCGGAAGTGGCGGGCCATGCGTTCGCTGAAGAGCTTCTCCCAGCCGCAGCCGTCCTCGGGCACAGCCGGGTACGCGTCCTCCTCGCGCAACGGAACGACGTCGGCCTCGGTCTGCGCGTGCGCGGCGTACACCTCGGCGGACGAAGCGTAGAAGTAGCGGCCGACCTCGTGGAGCCGGGAGGCGAGCAGCATATGCGTGCTGGAGAGCACGGAGAGCATGCAGGCAGCTTTGTTCTCGATGTAGCCCATGGCGCCCACGCCGGCTGCGAGGTGGTAGACCTCGTCGGCGCCGCCGTCGAGGATCTCGTTGCAGGTGCCGTGCAGTGAGGCGTCGGCGACCAGGTTCACCGCTCCGTCATGGGTCTGGTACCACTCGTCGAGGGGATTGCGGTCCACAGCCCGCACGCTCTTGCCCTCGGCGAGCAGAGCCCGGGTCAGATGTCCGCCGATGAAGCCGCCGGCTCCTGTCACCACTGCGTCGATGTCGGCCACGAATCGTCTCCTTGGGCACTCAAAGATCAATTCACACAGAACGGGAGAACCAGGAAAGAGGAGCCGGCCTCCCGGCAGCCCGAGGCTCCTCCGGGGCAGCGCGAGTCATCCGTTCCCCGTCGCACGCTGTCCGGGCGGTCGTCCGGCGAACGCCTCAGCCGCTGTCGGCCCGGACCACACCGATGGACTTCGCCGGCCCCGCCTCGGCGTGCGGTCCGGAAGGCTGGGCACGCGGTCGCAGGTGGCGTCGGAGCCGGAGCGCCGCCACGCCGATGGACACCAGGCCGCTCAGCGCCAGTCCGTTGCCGTACACCGACTGCCAGAACGACCAGCTCGTCTCGGGGCGGCCGTCCAGCGACCAGGGAGCCAGACCGACCAGCCCCAGCCGGCCCATGATCCGCTCACCGCCGGGACCGGCAACGGTCCACACGGTCCAGGGCAGGCAGCACAACAGATACGCCGCCGCACCGCACCAGCGCCATACGGCTTCACGTCTCGTGGTGGCGGTCAGCGCCGCGAAGACCAGAAGCACCAGGGCAGGTACGACCCACACCCAGTGGTGCAGCCAGGAGATGGGGCTGACGAGTGTGCTGGTCACGCCGCACAGCACGATCCCCAGGAGCTCTTCGCCACAGCGATGGGCCAGCACGGCGCACGCGATACCGGCGACAGCAGTGACCGCGACCGTGGCGAGCCAGACAGCGTGCTCTGCGAAAGCGTCGTGGACAGCCCGCGCCACGACACCGTTGAGCGATTGGTTCTCGACTCGGGTGGCGACTCGGGCGAGGCCCAGGCCGGCCTTGTCGCGGGCTTCCGTCAGAAGCCCGCCACTGCTCCAGAAGATCCAGGAGGCGCGAGGACAGACGACGAATCCGATGCCGGCCGTCGCCGCAAACGTCGCACAGGCAGTGATCGCCGCCCGGATGCGCCGGGTGAACAGCAGATACCCGACGAAGATCACGGGGGTGAGCTTGATTCCCGTCGCCAGACCAATGCCCACCCCGCGCCATCGAGACCCCGGGGGAAGAGCGAAGTCCGCCAGCACCAGGGCGAGCAGGATGAGACCCACCTGCCCCAAGTAGAAGACCTGGAAGACGGGCATCAGCCAGAAGGACACCCCTACCAGGGGGAGCACCAGCACGGCGGAACGGAGTCCGCTGCGCCGGGCGTGCCGGAAGTCGAAACGGTCGGCCAGCCGCACCGAAGCCCAGCAGGAGATCGCCAACGCACCCAGTGACACCAGGCTGAAAACCGCGCCGGGAACCGCTTTGCCGAACCCGGCCGCGGGCACGAAGAGGAGAGCGGCGAACGGGGGATAGACGAAGTTCAGCACGCCGTCACGCACGGCGTAGAGCTGCGACTCGTCGGAGAGCACCGCAGCACCGGCCGCACGGTAGAAGTCGAAGTCGCTCAGGTTGTCGCTCGGATTGAATCCCGCCGCCACCACGCCTGCCACCGCGACCAGCGCGACGAGGACGGCGCAGGGCACCATGGGAGCGGCCCTCATGGCCCCGAACCACCGCAGAGCAAATGCGATCATGGGGGCTATCGTGGCCGACACGTCCGGCCGGAAAGGCAAGGCTCCAGCGGCCAGGGGCGATTCCATACGAACGGCGGAGACCATGAAGGTCCGTCTCGGCCAAGGCGTGCGGTGCCCTCGTGTGGCCTGCGTCGAACCCCCTCATTTTGTGCTATCCTCCGCCGCCACCCTGGGGCCGACGCGGACGCCGCACCATGCCCCGACCCCGGCCCGGGCGGGGAAGGTGTGCCTCAGCGACGCAGATCACCGCCCGCGCGACTACAGCGCGGCGGCATATGTTGGGTAGTCTCAGACGGACTACATAAGTTACTGCTTAGTAATCTTAGTGGTCACCGAAGACCGAAGCTCCGCTGAAGCACACCGCTGAAGCACACCTCGCAGGCCCGAGGAGCCCCCAAATGCAACTCGCCGCGATCATTGTGTCGCTGGTACTCGCCGTGGTCGGCGTGGCACTGTTCGGCCGTGCCATCGCACAGATCTACCGGTTCGCACGGCTCGGCCAGGACGTCCCCGCGGGCACCCGCACCGACGACTGGGCCGCTCGCACCGTCACGGTGGTCAGGGAGTTCCTCGGCCACACCCGGATGAACCGGTGGGGGGTCGTCGGCGTCGCGCACTGGTTCGTCGCTGTCGGCTTCTTCTCGCTGGTGGCGACCCTGGTGAACGCCTTCGGGCAGCTCTTCCAGGCCGACTGGACGCTGCCGATCATCGGCCACTGGCTGCCGTACGAGATGTTCGTCGAGTTCATCGGCACGATGACGACGCTGGGCATCCTCACGCTGATCGTGATCCGCCAGCTGTCGCTGCCGACCCGGGCCGGACGCAAGTCCCGGTTCGCCGGCTCCAACTTCGGCCAGGCCTACTTCGTCGAGGCCGTCATCCTCATCATCGGCCTCGCGATCATGACCCTGCGCGGCCTGGAGGGTGCACTGGCGGGCGTGCACGGCTACGAGACGGCGTACTTCGCGTCGTACCCGCTGGTCGCCGCCTTCAAGGGGCTGAGCGTCTCCACGCTGCAGAACCTGATCTACCTCACCGCGATGATCAAGATCGGGACGTCCTTCGTCTGGATGATCACGGTCTCGCTCAAGACGGACATGGGCGTCGCCTGGCACCGGTTCCTGGCGTTCCCCAACATCTGGTTCAAGCGGAACGCCAAGGGTGAGACCGCCCTCGGCGCACTGCTCCCGATGACCTCCGGCGGCAAGCCGATCGACTTCGAGGACCCGGGCGACGACGACGTCTACGGCGTCAGCCAGATCGAGCACTTCTCCTGGAAGGGCCTGCTGGACTTCTCCACCTGCACCGAGTGCGGTCGCTGCCAGTCGCAGTGCCCGGCGTGGAACACCGGCAAGCCGCTCTCGCCGAAGCTGCTGATCATGTCGCTGCGCGACCACGCGCACGCCAAGGCCCCCTATCTCCTCGCCGGCGGCGGCAAGACCATGGAGGGCGAGGAGAAGGCGTCCGAGGAGCAGCTGGCCGGGGTGCCCGCCGCCGCTCTCGCCGAGGCCGAGCGCCCGCTGATCGGCACCGTCGAGGAGAACGGCGTCATCGACCCGGACGTGCTGTGGTCCTGCACCACCTGCGGCGCGTGCGTGGAGCAGTGCCCGGTCGACATCGAGCACGTCGACCACATCGTCGACATGCGCCGCTACCAGGTCATGATCGAGTCCGCGTTCCCGTCCGAGGCGGGCACGATGCTCAAGAACCTGGAGAAGAAGGGCAACCCCTGGGGCCTGGCCAAGAAGCAGCGCCTGGAGTGGACCAAGGAGGTCGACTTCGAGGTGCCGGTCGTCGGCAAGGACATCGAGGACCTCAGCGAGGTCGACTACCTGTACTGGGTCGGCTGCGCGGGTGCTCTCGAGGACCGGGCCAAGAAGACCACCAAGGCCTTCGCCGAGCTGCTGCACATCGCGGGCGTCAAGTTCGCGATCATGGGCGGCGACGAGAAGTGCACCGGTGACTCCGCCCGCCGCCTGGGCAACGAGCCGCTCTTCCAGCAGCTCGGCGCCGAGAACGTGGCCATGCTGAACATGGCCTTCGGCGAAGACGATGAAGACGAGTCGACCAAGAAGCCGAAGTCGGCGAAGAAGATCGTCGCCACCTGCCCGCACTGCTTCAACACGATCGCGAACGAGTACCCGCAGCTGGGCGGCGAGTTCGAGGTCATCCACCACACGCAGCTGCTGCAGCACCTCATCGACGAGGGCAAGCTCATCCCGGTCACGCCGGTCGAGGGTCTGATCACCTACCACGACCCCTGCTACCTGGGCCGCCACAACAAGGTCTACACGCCGCCGCGCGAGATCATGTCGGCCGTTCCGGGCCTGCGCCAGCAGGAGATGCACCGCCACAAGGAGCGCGGCTTCTGTTGCGGCGCCGGCGGCGCGCGGATGTGGATGGAGGAGCGGATCGGCAAGCGCATCAACAACGAGCGCGTCGACGAGGCCCTCTCCCTCAACCCGGACATCGTCTCCACCGCCTGCCCGTTCTGCCTGGTCATGCTGACCGACTCGGTCAACGGCAAGAAGAACGACGGCCAGGCGAAGGAATCGGTCCAGGTCGTGGACGTCGCGCAGCTGCTGCTCGACTCGGTGAAGACACCTGCCGACAACCCGCCCCCGGCGGGTGAGGCGGAGGCGGAGAGCACTCCGGAGCCGGAGCCCGTCAAGTAACACCGCGATACGGGGCTGAACGGAGGCCGGTTGTGCGTCAGGCGCACAACCGGCCTCCGTCGCGTCATACGGGGCTCGGGCTCGCGTTCATCCAGGGGCGGAGGGCGGAAGTCCGGCCGCGACAGCGACGCGGTCACGAAAGCGGGACGCTTTGGGCGGAGTCCGCGCCGCCGGAGGAAGCCTGAAGTACTCGCCCAGCGCCTCCCTGGCGAGTGCGGGGGAAAGCTCCAGGCGTTGCGCGAGCTCGGCGACCATCCCCTGCGGATGTGTCAGTTCCCGTACGACTGTGTCGACGTCGTGCCAGCGTAGATATGCGCCGGCCTGCACGAGGTAGTGGATCAGATCTCGCAGAGGCTGATCCGCGATCCCCGCCCGCTCCCAGTCGACCAGGGCGATCCCCGCGGGGGTCCGCAGGACATTCCAGGGCGCGAAGTCCCCGTGCACGATCGGGCCGCACCCGGAAGCCGTCATGCCGAGCACCTCGGTGATCTCCAGCAACTCGTTTCGCTCAAGCGGCCCGGCGGGCCGCGAATTCGGCCAGGCCAAAGTCACCACGACGTACCGCTCCCCCACCAGGCCGGCGAAGAGGAATTTCGGCACGGCGAGGCGAAGCCCCCTACCCGGGATCGTCTGAAGGAATTCCGCTTCGTTGCGCAGCGGGCGGTCATCCGCCTGGCCGACCTTCAGGACATAGCGCGGAACTCCCCCCGAGGAGATCGCGGCGATAAGCCTGCCCGGCATCGACGACTGCACGACAGCCGCGCCATCGGCATCGGTGAAGAACTCGGAGAGGGAGGGCTCCAGGCCGGCCAGTGGATTCGCGACCCCGACGCCGAGCCCCATACGCGCGGCCGCCTGGTCGAGCAGGGCGGCGACACGGCCGGCCGGCCGGGACGGACGGTCGATCAGCCGGGCCGCCGCGACGGCGTCCCGTCCGCCCGTGGTCCTCAGTCCGATGCGTCGCCCCAGTGGGCCGGCCCGTAGAAACCCGCTCCGCCAGGAGCAGCAAAGGCCGCTGGACAGGCTCATTCCACAGCTCTGGCAACGTACAACTGTTCCACCATCAGCTTCCCGGCGAGCCCTTGCATGCGCGGTCCGGCCGCGAGTGAGTCCACCCGCCGGAGCGCCGCGCCGGGAAGATGCCGGTGAAGAGCCGACGGGAACATCGAGAATCCGTACCGACGCTCGATCCGGAACCCCGTCGAAGCGAGCAGAGCGGCGATATCCCGATGCCGCAGCTCGTTGGGCCGCTCTTTCCTCGGTTTGGGCACACGGACAGCAAGCGATCGCATACTGGGAAAGTGGCCGTGATTGTTGAGCACGAGCAAGGCTCCGGGCTCCACATGCTCCCTGATCCGGCGCAGGATGGGAATCCTGATGTCGTGGGAGGCATTCAGGAAGAAGCGAAAGACGGTCACGGCATCGTAGGGGCCGGACAATAGGTCTTCCTTGAGCACGCAGCCGGTCCTGATCTGTGCTTTCGGACTGGCGGCGGCCGCTCGCCCGGCCATCTCGGGCGAGATGTCCACGCCGGTCAGCTCGTCCGCCGCGCATTCGGCGGCGCGCAGGATCCGGCCGGTGCCGCATGCGAAATCGAGCAACCGGAGCCGCCCGCGTTTCTCGCGCTCGCCGCGCAGCACGCCTACGACCGTAGGCTTCTCCAGGTTCCAGACATAATCATCATAACTGCCGTTTTCGTAGAGAAGAGCATAATTTTCGACGCTCCTCTCGTCGACGAAAGCGGTGCTGTAGCCGCTCCACCCTGATCGTGTCATTTCACGGCCCCATTCTTACGGCGGGGGACTTCTGATTGCCGAGTAAAGTCCCGTTGCAAGCCTATGCCGCTCGACCGGCCAGGCCCGTGAAGCAGTCGACGAAGGTCACCCGTGTGGTCGTTCAAGCGCCGCATACTCGACCGGCTTCACTCCTCGGCTTCACTCCGCCGCAAGGGCCGCCATTTGACTGAGAATGCAAATTACCAATTATTCTCGAAACGCTTGTGACACTGTCGGCTGCCCCCTGGCGTGACCGATGTTCCGTGCGTTCGTTTGGCACGGGATTCAGCACGGGGACCGGATCGGCCGCCCCCACGTCACCTGACCCAGGAGGGGTGACCTTGCCGCAGAGCCTGGTGACACGCCCGGAGTTCGCTGCCAAGAGGCCACCGAGCCGCATGTCCCGCGCGATCTGCTGGTGGGAGTCACACGCCCGCGTGATCGCGATGGTCGCGGTCGGACTGTCGGTGATGTTGGCCGGCAGCTACGCGCTCGTCCTCGGGGACACGATCCGGTTCCCCGACGAGCAGGAATACGTCACGCTGACCCAGAACCTGGCGGACGGGCGTGGCTTCAGCTATCAGAGCATCCCCTCGGCCTTTCGGCCCGTGGGGGTGGCCGAGGGTCAGGCCACTGCCTACCGTCCGCCCGGAATCGTCTTTCTCTACCTGCCCGTCTACCTGGCCGGCGGCGGAGTCGTCGCGTTGCGGCTGGTCGGTGTGCTGGCGCTGGCGGCATCGGTGTGGCTGGCCTTCTTGCTCGGTCGCCGCCTGGGATCCGCAGGGACCGGTGCTCTGGCGGCTGTGGGCGTCGCCGGCTATCCGCTGTTCCTGTTCACCGCGACCACCCTCTACCCGCAGATTCCGGCCCTCGCGCTGCTGCTTCTCGTCCTGGAGGCCACGCTGCGCATCGCCGACCGGCCGCCCCGCCTGGGGCGCTGGATTCTGGCGGCAGGCGTCGCCGGTGGGCTGCTGATCCTGACCGTGCCGACCTTCGCCCCGGCCATCCCGTTGATCCTCGGCTGGGTCGCCTGGACCAAGCGGCGGCAGGCGAACCGAGCAGTCGTCCGGCGCGCGCTCACGGCGGCGCTCGCTGTGACGATCCTGGTGGTCGGGGCCTGGACCGTACGCAATGCGATCGAGCTCAAACGGTTCGTCCCGGTGGCCACCAACGGAGGGTTCAACCTCTTGCTGGGCAACTACGAGGGGGTCACCGCCGCCACCGGCACGCGCGCCGACGTCTCGCAGATCTATGCCGACGCCGAGAATGCGGGCCTGACCGAGGCCGAGGCGGACGGTTACTTCGCCGATCGCGCGCTGGCCTGGATCCGCGCGAACCCCGGCGAAGAAGCCCTGCTGTATCTGAACAAGGTCGCCTATACCTTCGCCTACAGCAACGACCTGGCGACGAGCGGCCAGCAGAGCGTGCTGCGAGATCTGGTGTCAGCGCTGAGCTTCTATCCGGTGCTGCTGCTGGTGGCGGCACGCGTGCTCCTGTCTCGACGTCGTGCGCTCACGCCGACCGAGAAGCTGATGCTCGGCATGGTCGTCACCGGCATCCTGCTGTTCGCCGTCTTCTTCGTACGGATCCGGTTCCGGCTGCCGATGGACGGCATCATGATCATTCTCGCGGCCGCCGGGGCGATGCACCTGCTGACGCTGCGGCGGCCCGACCTGGACAGCTGACCGTCGTAAAAGGGCCGATCCAGTCGTACGGACGTATCTCGGGGAAACGACAGATACGGTGGCCGTGTTTCCGGGGAAGAAGAGCGGGCTGGGTGCAGGGGAGCCGGAAGTGGTGTTCTCCGCCGCCAGTTCCTAGGGGGATCTGCGTGACGCTGGGGGATCGTATGACGCCGAGGCGTGCCGGCGAGCGTGGGAGGGGCAGGCGGTGCGCCGTCGCGGTCGCCGTGTGCTACGCCATCGCTCTCACCGCCTGCAGCGGGGGCGGTGACGGCGGCAGCAGCGAAGGCACCGCCCAGAAGCCCAACGGCACCCCACCCCCCGGCAAGCCCGCCGCCGATCCGGACCCCGGCGACTTCAACGGCGACGGGTACGACGACTACGCCCACGTCGTCACCGCCGCGTCGCGCGACCGCAAGCGGACCAAATCGACCCTGGTCGTCGTGTACGGCTCGAGGAAGGGGCTCAACCCCGACTGGGCGGTGCGCACCCCTGCGGGCTCGGGCAGCGACGCGTCGTTCGCCACTCCGCTGCTCCGCGCCGACCTCGACGGCGACGGCTTCACCGACCTGGTCGGCAGCCGTGGCCCGTCGGCCGGCACCGCACAACAGCAGCAGACGTTCGTGATGTACGGCGGTGCGCGCGGACTGTCCGCGCCCAGGGCGCTCGACGTCCCGCAGGACGTTCGCCCGCTGGCCGTCGCGGACTTCGACGGCGACGGCTCGGCCGATCTGCTGGACGCCGGGTCCGGCGGCTCGGGCCCACCGCAGGGCGGCACACCGGCCGGCACAGGGCGCCTGCTCTACGGCCCGTTCGGCCGCTCCGGGAAGCCGCAGCGCACGGCCGACCTCGATCTCGGTCAGCACGGCTACGCCTCCCCGGCCACCGCCACCACCGGCGACTTCGACGCCGACGGCCGTGCGGAAGTGGTCCTCACCTACAGCTTCGACGCCGAGGAGGACGAGAGCGCACCCGCCGATCTGCGGACGGTCGCCTACTACGAGGGCGCCGAGTACGGCCTCACACCCGACATCCCCCTGGAGGCCCGGATCACCGACGCCGTCTCGTCGTCCGACGGCCCCCGCGGCCCGGCCACGGGCGACGCGGACGGCGACGGCACCGACGATCTGCTGCTGCCCACCCAGTTGCCGACCTCCCCGGCGGAAGGCGGCGGCGGGGCGCTCACCATCCTGTACGGCGCCGAGTCCGGCCTCGGCACGGGACGGAAGGCGACCGTCATCGGCGGGGAACGGCAAGCGTCTTTCGGCACATCGCCCGCCGTCGGCGACGTCAACGGCGACGACAGACCGGACGTGGTGGTGAACACCCCCACCTTCCGGCGCCACGACGGCCAGGTCACGCTGCTGCCGGGCGGCTCGGCGGGCGTGCCGTCCGCCGAGGGCGAGCACTCCGTCGACGCACAGACCGAGGGCCTGCCCGGCACCCCGAACCCGGCCCCCTGGAACGCCTTCGACCATGAGCCGCCACTGCTCGACGTCGACGGCGACGGCCGCTCCGACGTGATCGTCTTCCTGCCGCTGTACGAGAAGCGACGCGGTGCGTTCCTGGTGCTGCGGGGTACGGGCGAGGGGATCGACCCGCGGGAGGCGCAGCTGTTCACCCCGGCCGACATCGGCACCCCGCTCCGGTTGAAGTAGCCCTGGGGCGAGGTGAATCGGGCGGTCGGGCGGTCCGGCACCCCATCGACGTTCGGCCTCATCCGCCCCAGCAGCCCCAGCAGCCAAAAGTAAATTCAGCGGCCACGTACAACCCTTGGGCCCCGCTGTAAGTCTCCTGTCCGCCTACCGCACCGCGAACTCGGAGCCGACTCCCGGCGAATTCCAGGCAAACGCGGGCGGAACGCACCCCATTGACTGGTGGATGCCGAGCCAGGCATCCCCGCATGCAGCAGGAGAAACCCGCATGCACAAAAACCTGCGACTCGCCCTCGCGACGACCGCCGCGGCCACGCTGACGGGCGGTCTGCTCAGCTTCTCGGCTGTGACGGCGACGGCCGCGGACTCCGTCCACCACCACGAGGCGGACTTCAACGGCGACGGTTACGGCGACCTCGCCTACTCCGCCGGTTCGGCGACCGTCAGCGGCAAGAAGGGCGCCGGCAACATCGTCGTCCTGTACGGCACCGCCAACGGCGTGACCGTGACGGACTGGAGGGGCTTCAACCAGAACAGCTCCGGCGTACCGGGCACCGCTGAGACGGACGACTTCTTCGGCTGGGAAAGCGCGTACGGCGACTTCAACTCCGACGGGTACGACGACCTCGCGGTCTCGGCCAGTTACGAGGACGTGGACGGCGACACCGACGGCGGCACCGTGGCGGTCCTGTGGGGCTCGTCGAGCGGCCTGTCCGGCGGCACGACGATCAAGGATCCGGCTCCCTCGTCCCACGACCGCTGGGGCCGCGCGCTCGCTGCCGGGGACTTCGACGGCGACGGCACGGAGGACCTCGCCGTCGGCTCGACGGCGAGCACGATCTACGTCTTCAAGGGCGGAATCGCCAAGTCGGGCGGGTACGGCGGCCGTTACACGCTGAAGCCCGCCATCGTGTCCGGCAACAACACCGGCCCCCTGAACCTGACGGCGGGCGACGTCAACGGCGACCAGAAGACCGACCTGGTCGTCGACGGCTACGAGACCGACAGCGACTACGGCTGGAACACCAACTACTACGTGCCCGGTACCGCGTCCGGACTCGACGTGTCCTACGCACAGGAGGTGAAGCGCGGCATCATCACCGGCATCGGCGACGTCAACGGTGACGGATTCGGCGACATCGTCACCGGCGAGGAGTGGGACCCGGCGAAGGACGACACCGACCCGTCCATCCCGGAGTCCGTCACCGGCGGCAAGGTCACCGTCACCTACGGCTCGTCCGACGGGCCGACGACGACCGCGGCCGTCAGCCAGAACACCGGCAACGTGCCCGGCTCCTCCGAGCGCGGCGACTGGTTCGGCAGCGAGCTGTCGCTCGGCGACATCAACGGCGACGGCTACCAGGACCTGGTCGTCACCGCGCCCGGCGAAAATCTGAACGGCGTGGTGAACACGGGCGCGGTGACCGTCCTGTACGGCTCCGCCGCCGGCCTGAACACCTCCTCCGGCTACCAGTACTTCGCCCAGTCCACCGCGGGCGTCCCCGGCTCCGACGAGAAGAACGACTACTTCGGCTCCGAGGCCAAGCTCACCGACGTCAACGGCGACGGCAAGTCCGACCTGACCGTCGGCGCGCTCGGCGAGAACAACGGGAACGGTTCCGTGACGTACCTGCCCTCCGACGGCTCGAAGATCACTACGACCGGCGCGCTCTCCCTCTCGCCCTCGTCGGTCGACGTCAACACCGACGGGTACCCGCAGTTCGGCGCGAACGCAGCGAACTGACGCGCCGCGTCACGCCTTCCACCTGGCCCGCACCCCTCCCCGGGGTGCGGGCCGGTCCGCCCGCCCCAGTAGCCGCAAGGCCGTACGGCGAGGTGCCGGGCCAGTGGCCGGGGGGCACGGCGTCCGTCTGCGCCCCACCAGCTCCCGGTAACCCAAATAATTTCAATGGCCACGTACAACCCTTGGGCCCCGCTGCAAGTCTCCTGTTCGCCGACCGCACCCGCGTACCCGGCGCCACCTCCCGGCGAATTCCCGGCAAACGCGGGCGGAACGCACCCCATTGACTGGTGGATGCCGCGCCAGGCATCCCCGCATGCTGCAGGAGATACCCGCATGCACAAAAACCTGCGACTCGCCCTCGCGACGGCCGCCGCGGCCACGCTGACGGGCGGGCTGCTCACCTTCTCGGCCGCGACAGCGACGGCCGCGGACGCCGCCCCGCTCACCGCGTCGGACGCCGACTTCAACGGCGACGGGCTCGCCGACGTCGCCGTCTCCGCCACCGGTGCCTACGTGAACGGCAAGGCCGCCGCCGGGCAGCTCACCGTGCTCTACGGCGGCGGCAAGCACGCCACGATCAGCCAGAACACCGCGGGCGTCCCGGGCACCGCCGAGACAAACGACTACTTCGGTTCCGACACCGCGTACGGAGACTTCGACGGCGACGGCTACGACGACCTGGCCGTCGGCGCCCAGGGCGAGAACGTCGGCAGCGACACGGACGGCGGCACAGCCGTGATCCTCTGGGGCTCGGCCTCGGGCCTCACGGGCGGTACGACGATCAAGGACCCCCGCCCCAGCAAGCACGACAATTTCGGCAGCGTGATAGAGGCCGCCGACTTCAACGGCGACGGCACGGACGACCTCGCCCTCGGCACGTGGTCCTCCTCCACCGTCGACATCTACCGCGGCGGCTTCACCCGCTCCGGTTCGACCGGCGGCCACTACACCCTGTCCGTCCCCATTTACAGCGGTGACGGCTGGGGCATACGGAACCTGCACTCGGGTGACGCCAACGGCGACGGAGTCGAGGACCTGATCGTCAACGGCTACTCCACCGACGACGACTACAACGCCAACTTCTGGTACCCGGGCAGCGCTTCGGGCGTCACCTCGTCCAGCTACCAGAAGCTGCCCGCGGGCTTCATCACCGACGTCGGCGACACGGACAGCGACGGCTACGGCGACATCGTCTACGGGCTCGGTTGGGACGAGGGCATCGCGAACGCACAGCTCGGCGGCGCCGTCCTGATCGGCCACGGCTCCGCTGACGGACCGGCGTACGGCGACCTCCAGACCATCGACCAGGACACGTCGGGCGTCCCGGGCTCCGGCGAGGAGGGCGACCACTTCGGCGCGGAGCTGGACCTCGGCGACATCAACGGCGACGGCCACCTCGACCTGGTCGTCGGAGCGCCCGGCGAGAACGTCACTGGTGGTACCGACGCCGGCGCGGTGACCGTCCTGTACGGCGCCGCGGACGGCTCCGGCATCACGGGTGCGGGCGCCAAGTTCCTCGACCAGAACACCGCCGGGGTGCCCAACTCCAACGAGAAGAGCGACAACTTCGGCTCCGACGTGCACGTCGACGACCTGAACGGCGACGGCCTCGGCGACGTGGTCATCGGCGCCAAGGGCGAGAACGGCTACAACGGCGCGGTCTACGTCCTGCGTTCCGGCACGGATGGCTCCCTGTCGGGCTCCTCCGGCATCTACACCTCGACGGTCGGCATCTCGGCGTCGGGGACCCCGCTCCTCGGCGCGAACTTCGCCGACTGATCCGTTGGCTCCCTCCTTCCGCTGATCACCGGGCCCGCACCCCGTTCACCCGGGGTGCGGGCCCGGCCCCATGGACCAGCACCGGCACGAACCGGCCGAGTGCCCCCCACCTCATCCCACTTCCCCCCACTTCAGGAGACACATGAGCACAAGGCACCCACTCCGCCGCACGGCTCTGGCTGCCGCGACGGCGGCCGCACTGGCGGGCGGACTGCTCACGTTCGCCGTCGGCCCGGCGACCGCCGCGCCGGCGGGCGCCCTCACCGACTTCAACGGCGACGGATACGGCGACCTGGCCGTCACCGCTCCCTACGCCACGGTCGGTTCGGCCGATCAGGCAGGCGCCGTCGTCATCACCTACGGCTTGAAGAGCGGCCTCACATCCGCCAAGACACAACTCGTCACGCAGAGCTCGTCCGGCGTCCCTGGAACCCCGGAGGCCGGTGACGTCTTCGGACAAGCCCTGGCCGAAGGCGACTTCGACGACGACGGCTACACAGACCTCGCGGTCGGCGCCCCTGGCGAAGACGTCAGCGGCGTCACCGACCAGGGGCTCGTCACCATTCTGTGGGGCAGCGCGAACGGCCTGTCCGGCGGAGACAATCTGGCGGGCGGAACCGCGACGAGAGGCTATGGCGAGCAGCTCGCCTCCGGCGACTTCAACGGCGACGGCAAGGCGGACCTGGCCCTCGCGCAGTCGGGCAGCAACACGGTGAGCCTCCGCCTCGGCGGGTTCGTCGTGGACGACGCGGGCCTCGCCACTCGTACCGAAAGCTTCGTCGCCACCACCATCGACGACAGCGGACCGGAGTCACTCACCACAGGGCTCACGGCCGGTGACGTCAACGGCGACGGTCTCGACGACCTCCTCATCGGCGGCAACACGGTCGACGGTGAATCCACGGACGACCACAAGTACGTCCTCTACCTCCTCGACGACTTCTCCTCCAGCTCACACCAACCGGTGTACGCGGGCTCCGCCGGGCACGGCACGAGCGCGGCGATCGGTGACGTGGACGGGGACGGATACGGCGACATCGTCACCGGCAATCCGTGGGATGCGGACGCATATCCGTACGACGGAGAGGATGCGCTCGGCGGCGCCGTCACCGTCGTCCACGGAAGTGCCGAGGGCATCGACTCCACACGCGCCGCGCAGACCATCACCCAAGACACCACCGGAGTCCCCGGCGCCTCCGAGCAGAACGACCATTTCGGGTACTCGGTCGCCTTGGGTGACATCAACGCGGACGGCTACGCCGATCTCGCTGTCGGCGCCCCCTACGAGGCCATCGGCTCGGAGGAGTACGAAGGAGCGGGCGCTGTCACGGTGATTCCAGGCGCCGCGGGCGGCCTGTCCACCAGCACTTCCTACGCGTACAACCAGGGCACAACCGGCGTGCCGGGAGCGCTCGAAGGGGGCGACTGGTTCGGCAGCGCGGTACGGCTGACCAACACGAACGGTGACGGCTACGCCGACCTGGCCATCGGCGCGTCCGGTGAGAACAACAGCGACGGCGCACTGTGGTCCCTGAAGGGCACCTCTGGGCGCCTGACCACCACGGGCGCGGTGAGCTTCGGCGCTGCGACCATAGGCGTACCGACCACGGGATACCCCGAGTTCGGCACGCTGATCACCGGCTGATGTGGGTGCCGAAAGCGCCTCAAGGCGCACGGTCAGTACGTCGGCGGGGCGTCGCTCTCCCTCAGGAGGGCGGCGCCCCCACCTGCGCCCCTCACTAGTCCCTCCGGCCACAACATTCCCGCACTCTCGTACAACCCTCGCCCCTCCACATGCGTCTCCTGATCACCGACCGTCGTGCAAAGCACAGGTAAACCTCGGGTGATCCCGGGCGTTCGGCCCCATCGACTGCGAGGCACCCGCCAGGCGCCCCGCATGCAGCAGGAGACTCCCCCATGCACAAGCACCTGCGACTCGCCCTCGCGTCGGCCACGGCTGCCGCGCTGACGGGCGGTCTTCTCATGGCCCTCCCGGCGACCGCATCGGCCGCCCCCTCGGGCCTGGTCGGCGACTTCAACGGCGACGGCTACCAGGACGCCGCCGCGGGCGCCCCCTTCGCCACCGCGGGAGGCGAGTTCGAGGCCGGGG
This sequence comes from Streptomyces sp. NPDC002577, assembly GCF_053594815.1. Lineage (NCBI taxonomy): Bacteria > Bacillati > Actinomycetota > Actinomycetes > Kitasatosporales > Streptomycetaceae > Streptomyces > Streptomyces sp. NPDC002577. Next base: position 21,040 of record NZ_JBSFWK010000071.1, read on the forward strand.
CGGTGGCCGTCGCGTACGGCTCCGCCACCGGCATCGGCACCAAGAAGACCATCAGCCAGAACACCTCCGGCGTCCCCGGCTCGGCCGAGGAGTCCGACCACTTCGGCGCTTCGACGGCGGTCGGCGACCTCAACAACGACGGCTACAGCGACCTCGCCGTCGGCGCCCCCTACGAGCAGGTCGGCGACGACGTGAACGGCGGCACGGTCGTGATCGTCTGGGGGTCGGCGAGCGGTCTGTCGGGCGCCACGACGGTCAAGGACCCGGCCGTCTCGGGACACGACCGCTGGGGCCAGGCGCTCGCCATCGCCGACTTCACCGGCGACGGCAAGGCCGACCTCGCAGTCGGCGCGTCCGGCACCACGCAGTACATCATCAAGGGCGGCTTCACGAAGGCCGGTTCGACCGGCTCGAAGATCACGTACACCACGACCTGGACCGGCAGCACGGGCGTCCTCGCCCTCACCGCCGGCAAGATCAACACCGACGCCAAGGCCGACCTGGTCGTCAGCGGCCGGAAGAAGCTCGGCTCCGAGCGCTACCTGCACCGCAATTTCCTCTACTACGGCACCACGTCCGCCCCCACCCAGAAGGCCGAGCTCCCGTACGGCAGGAGCATCGCCGTCGGCGACCTCGACCAGGACGGCTACGGCGACATCGTCACCGGCGAGACGGAGGACGCCACCGAGGGCGACCTCGGCTCGACGGGCAAGACCGCGATCTCGTACGGCACGTCCACCGGGGTGGAGGCCGCCGTTGAGCTCGCGGACGGCCCGTACGGCCGCCCGTCCATCGGCGACATCGACGGCAACGGCTACCCGGACCTGGCCGTGGGAGCCCCCGCAAGCGACGCCGCGGCCGAGTACTCGGGCGCCGTCCTCGTCCACTACGGCACCGCGGACGGGCTCGGCTCCCCCGTGACGTTCACCCAGGACACCGCGGGCATTCCCGGCACCGCCGAGACCAACGACTTCTTCGGCACGGCCACCCTGCTCAGGGACGTCACGGGCGACGGTTACGCGGACCTCGTCGTCGGCTCGGACACGGAGAACGACGGCAACGGCTCGCTGACCTTCCTGAAGGGCTCCGCCACCGGCGTCACGACGGACGGCGCCGCGAGCTACGGCCCGAGCGCGTTCTCCATGTCCGCCGCGTATTACCCGCAGTTGGGCATGTTCCTGGTGGGCTGACGGTCGCCACGTAGGTGACGTATGAGGGCGGCGAGTCCGGGACCGGTGGTGGTTATCACGGTGCCGGGCTCGTCGCTTTCGCGGAGCCGCAGGGCTCCTAGGGAGGCGGCGACCTCGATGCAGTTGGCGTCCTCGTCATTGCCCGAGAACGACGACTTCTGCCATACGAGGGCCTCTGCCATGTCGGGGCCTTTCAGACGTCCTGCGCCAAGCGGTGGATGAAGTCCCTCGACTCTACGACCCCGAGCGCCGACTTCTGCACATGGACGAATGCCCGCCGATACCGGTTGAGCTGCGCCTCCGCGTCCAGGTAGTTGCCCCCGTGCGGGGTGTCCATCAGGACGGTGTCCAACTGCGGGACGGCCCCTCCCAAGATCAGCGGCGAGTAGCCCATGTTGAAGCCGTCCATATCGAAGGGCACTACACGCACGCCGACTTGGGGTCGTTCTGACTGCTCGAGAATGTGCAGCAACTGCAGTCGGGCAACACGGCGGTCAGCCCTTCTGATCCGCAGCGCTGCTTCGTGAATCACCACTTCGTACACCAGGTCATCCCTGTCGAGGACCTTGTGTCGCCTCAGACGGAACTGCGTACGAAGTTCACGTTGCTCCTCGGCCATCCCCCAAGTGGATTCCGCGTAGACCGCCCGAACATGCTCCTCGGTTTGCAAGAGACCGGGGATGAACACAAGCTCGAACGACCTCACCTGGTTCGTGTGGTGCTCCAGTTCCGCCAGGTCGAGGAATCCTCGCGAGAGTTGGCCGCGGTATTCCTCCCACCACCCGCGCACCCGCTCGGTCGCCATGACCGCCAGCGCATCCACCAGTGGGGTGTCCCCGGCACCGTAGTGGCTGGCCAAGAACCGTACGCGTTCCGCGCTCACGCCGACGCGCCCAGCCTCCACGTTGGAGAGCTTGCCCTCGTTGATCCCCGTCGCGCGAGCCGCCTCGCGAAGACCCAGGCCCGCTCGTTCCCGGAGTTTGCGCAACTCCTTACCCAGCCGCTCCTGCCGCACCGTGATGGTGCTCCTTGCCACCATGTGCCCCTGCTTTCCCGTGCGTTGAGGACACCATAGTCCGGGTCGAACTTGACCCGAGTCAAGCTCGACCCCTACGTTTGGTGACGCGACGCACACGCTGCGGAACCGCCGGGACCCGGAAGCGCACCGCCCCGTCATGCCGTGACGGCAGCGGCACTGCCACCGCCCGAACTCCGCCGCTCCCCCAAACCCTCCTCCCCACCGGAGTCCCGTATGCCCGAATGCGATGACGAACCCTGGGAGTACACCCTCTACATCCCCCACGACCCCCGCGCCGTGGCGATCGGTCGCCGCACCCTCCGCGACATCCTCACCACCCACCACCTCCCGGCCCTCCTCGAACCCGCCGAACTCCTCGCCTCCGAGCTGCTCAGCAACGCCATCCGGCACACGAAGGGCCCGGCCGCCCTCAAACTGCGGCGATCCGGTGGGGCCCTGCGGCTCGGGGCGTGGGACACGGACCCCGCGCCGCCGGAGCCGGCGGTCGTCCCGCCACCGCCCGCCGCCGAGGCGGGCCGCGGGCTGCGGATCGTGCGGGCGTATGCGGACGACTGGGGGTGGTTCCAGGTCAATCCGGGGTACGGCGGCGCCTCGGGCAAGTACGTCTGGTGTGAACTCGGGGCGACTCACCCGTGAACTCCGCGCAACCACGCAACCCACTCGACGGTCACACAAGTGGAAATCCCGCACACCCCCACACCCGCTCACGAGTTGGAGCCTGCCGTGCGCATACGGAGATACGCCCTGGCGGCCACCGTCGCCGCCGCGGCCACCACGGGACTGACCCTCACGCCGACGGCGCACGCCGCCGAACCCACGACCGCAGCCAGCGACTTCAACGGCGACGGGTACGCGGACCTCGCCGTCGGCGTACCCGCGGCGACCGTCGGCGGGCAGGCGAAGGCCGGATACGTGAACGTCGTGTGGGGCGGCCCGAACGGCCTCGGCGCCCACGGGGGCATACGCGTGAGCCAGGCCTCCGCCGGCGTGCCGGGCGCCCCGGAGTCGGGCGACCGGTTCGGTGCCGCCGTAGCCACGGCGGACATGAACGGCGACGGCCGCACGGACCTCCTCGTGGCCGCGCCCGGCGAGGACATCACCGGCGTGGGCACCAACGCGGGCACGGTCACCCTGGTCCGCGGCGCAGCCACCGGCTTCGGCTCGGGCGTCACCACCGTCAAGGGCACCGCCTCCGCCGCGTACGGAAAGTCCCTGGCCGCGGGCGACTTCGACGGAGACGGAACGACGGACGTGGCGATCGGCGCGACGGACAAGGTCGCACTGCGTCTCGGCCCGCTCACGGCGTCCGGCGCCGCGAAGACCGTCATGACGGACCCGATGGGCGGCCGCGCCCCCGTGCTGGCAACGGGCGACTTCGACGAGGACGGCGCGACGGACCTGGGAGTCGCGTACTACACGACCGGCGACCCGTACGTGCAGTCCCACGTCCAGCTCCTGCACTGGTATCCGGCGGAGGACAACCTGATCCGCTTCTGGACCACCGACAACGCCGCCGCCTCCGCCCTCGCCGTCGGCGACTTCAACGGCGACGGCCACGACGACCTGGCCCTCGGCAACTGCCGCGAGAACGCCGACGAGAACATCGACGACCCGTGCGGCCCCGAGGACCTGGCGCTGGGCGGCGGTATCCACATCCACTACGGCGACGGGACCACGCAGGTCCACGGGGGGCAGCAGACGCTCAACCAGGACACCGTCGGCGTGTACGGCAAGGCCGAGGCCGGTGACGACTTCGGCGCCGCCCTCGCGGTCGCGGACGTCAACGGCGACGGCCGCGACGACCTGATAGCGGGCGCCCCGGGCGAGGCCATCGGCACCCGCGCGAAGGCGGGCGCCGCCACGCTCCTGCTGGGCCGTGCGGACGGCATCGTCGACGCCTACGGAGAGGCGGTCTCTGTCGCGTACAACCAGGGCACCCCGCGTGTTCCCGGTGCCGCGGAGGCCGGCGACACCTTCGGCGCGGCTCTCGCCACCGGCGACTACGACGGGGACGGCACACCCGACCTCGCCATCGGCTCACCCGGCGAGAACTTCTCGTCGGGCGGCGTCTGGGTGCTGCCGCGCGCCGGTGTGGACGGCTCCGTCGCCCTCACCCCGTCCCGGCTCGGCCTGCCGTCGCCGACGAGCGCCCTGGCGTACGGCGCGGTGCTAAGCGCGCCGTAAGCCCTTGGCGTCCCCGAGAGTTCCCCCAGGTTCCCCCCAGGGTCCCCGTAAGGGATGTCACAGCTCGGCCGCAAAGCCCACCCCTTCCCCCAGGCCGGACACGTCACCCCTCAGGACCAGGTACGTTCGATTACGTGGCTGGATTCAGGATCGGACGCGGCCGGGACAACCGCACCTCCCAACAACAACCGCGGCAGCAGCAGCCGTACGGACAGCGCGCCCCGCACAGCGGCGGCGGGCAGGCCCCGTACGGCTCCCCGCCGCGCGGTCCGCAGGCGGGGCCGCAGTACGGCGGGCAGCAGTGGACCCAGGCGAACGGCGGTGGCGGCCAGGAGGAGCCGGAGTACTTCGGCGACGGCGGCTACCAGCAGGGATACCAGCAGGGCCCCGACCCGTACGCGGCGAACAACCCCGGTCACACCCAGGCCTTCTCCGTCGGCGAGGACCCCTACAGCCAGGGCGGGACGTACCGCGCCGGCCAGGCCGCCGCTCCGCCCGCCGGCCCGCGCCTGCACTGGAAGGAGCTGCTCAGCGGCATCGTGCTGCGCCCGGGCCCGACCTTCCTGCAGATGCGCGACTACACGATGTGGGGCCCGGCCCTCATCGTCACGTTCCTCTACGGCCTGCTGGCGCTCTTCGGCTTCGACGGCGCCCGCGAGGACGCGATCAACGCCACACTCTCGGCGGCGATCCCGTACGTCCTGTTCACCGGCGTCGCGATCGTCATCAGCTTCTTCGTGCTCGGCGCGGTCACCCACACGCTCGCGCGGCAACTCGGCGGCGACGGGGCATGGCAGCCGACAGTCGGCCTGTCCATGCTGATCACATCGATCACCGACGCCCCTCGCCTCGTCTTCGCGCTGTTCCTCGGCGGAGACGCGTCGTTCGTGCAGGTCATCGGCTGGGTGACCTGGATCGCGGCCGCCGCGCTGCTGACGTCGATGGTGTCGAAGTCGCACGACCTGCCGTGGCCGCGCGCCCTGGCGGCCTCCGCGATCCAGCTGATCGCCCTCCTGTCGCTGATCAAGCTCGGCACGTTCTGACGACGCCCGGCCCTGTTATCGGCCCTACCGGCCTTACCGGCCCCGTCTCCTGCGGCACTATGCCGCCGGTGCCGGGGCCGGCTTGATGTTCTGGGTCGCGTGGAAGAGGTTGTGCGGGTCGTACGTCCGCTTGATCTCCGCGAGGCGGTCGTAGTGGTCGCGGTACGTGGCCTTCACCCGGTCCTCCGCCTCGCCCTCGCCGATGTAGTTCACGTAGGCGCCGCCCATCGAGTGCGGATGGATCTCGCTCTCGTAGTCGACGCACCACTCCTTGACGATCCCCGCGTTGGCCGGGTCGGGGTCGACGCCGGCGAAGACGCCGGACCAGCGGGCGTGCCGGTACGCCCACGCCGTGTCCTCCGGGGCCACGCGGTGGGCCGCCCCGTCCACGGGATAGAGGTGCATCAGCGACAGCTCGGTGGGCAGGGCCTCCGCGTACTTGGCGTGCACGTCGATGGCCTCGTCAGTGATCCGGTCGAAGAAGTCCCCGCGCCAGTACCACTGGTAGCCGGGCGGGAGCAGCCCGTCGAACATCGTCTGCAGCGCGGGATACGGCATCGGCGCGGCGAAGTGGAAGGCGGGCGGGGCCGGCTCGGTCACCGGCGCGAAGGCCTCGTCCACGCGGCCCATGTCCCCCGTCCAGCACCACACGATGCCGCCCATCTTCTGGCCGTGGATCTCCTCCGGGAACGGCGGTGCGGGCGGCACGACAAACGTTGCGAAGAAGCCGTTGAGGTCCTCGGGCGCCTGCAGGATGAACTCGCGGTACCACTCCAGCACCTCGCGGATGTGGTCGAGCGTCCAGACCGTGACGCCGGCGGCCACCGTGTGCACAGGATGCAGCTGGAACGTGAAGGACGTCACGACCCCGAAGTTCCCACCGCCGCCGCGCAGCGCCCAGAACAGGTCCGCGTGCTCCTTCTCGCTCGCGGTGACGAAGCTGCCGTCGGCCAGCACCACGTCCGCGGCGAGCAGGCTGTCCACCGTCAGCCCGTACTTGCGGGTGAGATGGCCGTGCCCGCCGCCGAGGGTGAGACCCCCGACACCCGTCGTCGAGATGACCCCGGCGGGGACCGCCAGGCCGAAGGCGTGACCGGCATGATCGAGGTCGCCGAGCAGACTGCCGCCGCCGACCTGCGCGGTCCTCGTCGCCGGGTCGACGCGGACCCAGCGCATCGGGGCCAGGTCGACGGTGACGCCGCCGTCCACCAGGCACAGTCCGGCGCCGCTGTGCCCGCCGCCGCGGACGGCGAGCTCGAGACCGTGGTCCCGGATGAAGTCGACCGCGTTCATGACGTCCGCGGCGTCCGAGCAGCGCACGATGGCCGCAGGCCGGCGGTCGATCATCGCGTTGTAGATCTTGCGGGACTCGTCGTACTCCGGGTCCTGCGGGGAGACGACGGGACCGCGCAGTGCGGTCCGCATCCCCTCCAGAGTCATGTCGTCCATGCTGGCCATGACGATCTCCCTGCAGAGGCAAGGGCTGACCTCACCAGCGTCTCGCTGGTCCAGGGCACTCGCAATCGCCGTCCCGTCGCGCCGTCCACTGCGGCCTCGCGCGGCGTGGGGCGCGGGCGCACCATGGCCTCATGGGCGTGCACGACGGGCACGACGGTGAAGCCCACATCCACGACGGTGAAGCGCACATCAGCGCCATACGGGCCGTCAGCGCACCCGCGCGCGTCGCCGAGCCCGCAGAGGGGATCAGCCAGGAGGAGCTCGCGCTCGCGGCCCGCAACCACGGCCTGCCCCTGGAGGCCCTGCGCTACGACCTCACCCCGCCCGGACTGCACTACGTACTCGTCCACTACGACATCCCCGCCGCCGACGCCGCCGACTGGACACTCACCGTCCACGGCCGCGTACGCACCCCGCTGAACCTGGACATGACGGCCCTGCGCGCCTTCCCGGCGGTCACCCGCCGGGTGACGATGGAGTGCGCGGGCAACGGCCGGGCCCGCCTCACACCGCGGCCCGTGAGCCAGCCCTGGCTCGTGGAGGCCGTCGGAACCGCCGACTGGACCGGAGTCCCCCTGCGGATGCTGCTCGCCGAGGCCGGTGTCGAGCCGGACGCCGTCGAGGCCGTCTTCACCGGGGCCGATCACGGAATCGAACGCGGTATCGAACAGGACTACCAGCGGAGCCTGCCCCTCGCGGACGCCACCGCCGCAGATCCCGGCCCCGAGGTGCTGGTGGCGTACGAGATGAACGGCGGCCCGATCCCACCGCAGCACGGACACCCCGTACGGCTGGTGGTCCCCGGCTGGTACGGCATGGCCCATGTGAAATGGCTACGCGACATCGCCCTGACCAGCACACCCTTCACCGGCTTCCAGCAAGCCGTGGCCTACCGCTACCGCCGGTCGGCCGACGACCCCGGCGAACCGGTCACCCGCATCGCCCCGCGGGCGCTGATGATCCCGCCCGGCTTCCCCGACTTCATGTCCCGCACCCGTGTCGTACGCCCAGGGCCTGTGGCGCTGGAGGGCCGCGCCTGGTCGGGCCACGGCCCGGTCACGGGGGTCGAGGTGAGCACGGACGGCGGGGAGTCCTGGCGGGATGCGGAACTGGCCTCGCCGGAGAACGATCACGGGCGCGCATGGGCCTGGCAAGGCTGGCGGACGACCTGGACGGCCACCCCCGGCACCCACGTACTCGTCGCCCGCGCCACCGACGAGGCGGGCCACTCCCAGCCCCTCACCCAGTCGTGGGACCGCGGCGGATTCGGCAACAACGTCGTCCAGCGGATCGCGGTGTTCTGCCTGCCCGAAGGCGACTGAACCGTCGACGTGCGCCGCCATCGAAGGACGGCAAAACTGGGCCCATGTCCACAAAGTCTCACAAGGCAGCTCTCGAGGGCGGCCCGGACGACCTGCGCGAGAAGATCGTGCCCGTCACCACTCCCGAACCCGCCGCCCGAGAGGACCTGAAGATCCCCCACCGCGGCGGATACGAGCACTACCGCGCCACCCAACGGCAGAAGAAGACGCCAGAAGGGCAGGTACCGGTCTACGAGTGGTGGGAGCGAACAGAGATCGCGGAGTAGCGAGGCGTACGCGTCACGCGTCGAGAACCTGCCCACCGCGCCGTACGACCGGCGGCTGAACACTCCACGGGAAGTTGATCCAGTCGTCGGTCCGCTTCCACACGTAGTCGCACTTCACGAGCGACTGCGACTTCTCGTAGATCACGGCGGACCGCACCTCGGCCACGGTGTCGACGCAGAAGTCGTGCACGAGCTTCAGCGTCTTGCCGGTGTCGGCGACGTCGTCGGCGATCAGCACCTTCTTGTCGGTGAAGTCGATCGCGTTGGGGACGGGCGCGAGCATGACCGGCATCTCGAGGGTGGTGCCCACGCCGGTGTAGAACTCGACGTTCACGAGGTGGATGTTCTTGCAGTCGAGCGCGTACGCGAGCCCGCCCGCCACGAAGACGCCGCCGCGCGCGATCGACAGCACTATGTCCGGCTCGTACCCGTCGTCGGCGATCGTCTGCGCCAGCTCACGGACGGCGACGCCGAAGTCCTCGTACGTGAGGTTCTCGCGCTTCCCGGAATCGCTCATGAACCGCTCACACCTGCGTCCGGTGGAAGTTGACGAACGAGCGCGAGGCGGTGGGCCCGCGCTGCCCCTGGTAGCGGGAGCCGTAGCGCTCGGAGCCGTACGGGAACTCGGCGGGCGAGGTGAGCCGGAACATGCACAGCTGGCCGATCTTCATGCCCGGCCAGAGCTTGATCGGCAGCGTCGCGAGGTTCGACAGCTCGAGCGTCACATGGCCGGAGAAGCCGGGGTCGATGAACCCGGCGGTGGAGTGCGTCACCAGCCCGAGCCGCCCGAGCGAGCTCTTGCCCTCCAGCCTGGAGGCAAGATCGTCGGGCAGCGAGATGACCTCGTACGTCGACGCGAGCACGAACTCGCCGGGGTGGAGGATGAACGGCTCGTCGCCGTCGGGCTCCACGAGACGGGTCAGATCCGCCTGCTCGACGGAGGGGTCGATGTGGGGGTAGCGGTGGTTCTCGAACACCCGGAAATACCGGTCGAGACGCACGTCGATGCTGGAGGGCTGCACCATCGACTCGTCGTACGGGTCGATGCGCACCCGTCCCGCGTCGATCTCGGCCCGGATGTCCTTGTCTGAGAGAAGCACGTCCTGAGGATACGCAGAGCGCGCGGCCCCCTCGAAATGTGGCCATGGCGAGGGGGCCGCGCGCTCGGACGTACGTGCGTGCTGCTACCGCTTCTCGAGCACCACCGGCACGGCGTTCCTCAGCCGTGCACAGCGCGGGCACCGGATGAGCCGGCCGGGGCCGAGCCGGTCGGCCTGCTGCATCGGGAACGAAGAGGTGCTGAACACGTGCCCCTCGGCACAACGGACGACGGTGCGCTCCACCAAGACCTGGAGTCCTTCCCCACGAGCCGCTGAATGACTGCCGCCGAACCCCTGACGGCGAAGCCACATTACGGGATGAACAGGACGGCTCTCCAAGCGGCACTCCGGCCGCATCCCAGCCCTCTCGAACCCACGACCCGGGCCCCACCGTACGCCCCAACTCGCGCCCAACGCAGCCAAGTCCGAGTCAAGTCCGGGGCGCGCGCGAGCCGCGCGACGGCCACACCCAAGCCGCGGCCGACCGCCTCCAGGCCACACCCGACCCCTCTCCGAGTCCGCCCGAGCACGGACAGCGAACAGGCCCCCGGCGTCCGAGCATCGGGGGCCCTGCATGAGGTACAGTGTGCGACGGTAACGACACCGATCAGGTCGGCGTCTTACGCGGGTGTAGTTTAATGGTAGAACATCAGCTTCCCAAGCTGAGAGCGCGAGTTCGATTCTCGTCACCCGCTCCATAGAGAAACCCCAGGTCAGTGGCCTGGGGTTTGTTTGTTGTCTAGGGCAATTTGGACGACGCCGTTGCCACGGCGGACGGCTGCAGCCCTCCGGTCCGACCAAAGGGAGGACTTGGCAGCCCAGGTCCGCCTGGCCCCGGCTGGTTGTGGCCCGGAGTGCCTAGGCTGGCACCGCACGGAAGGGCGGTGCCAGGGATGCCGACTCTCGGACCAGGGCCGCGATCGAGGAGCGCTGGCGGGCCTCGGAACGCGGGGACACCGAAGCCGAGCACGCCATCTACGCCACGGACGCGCTCCTGGACTACCCGCAGTCAGGTGAGCGGTTCCGGGGCCGCGCGACGATCTCCGCGCAACGTGGCGGCCACCCTGCCGACCGACACTTCACCGTCCAGCGGATCACCGGCCATGCGAATCTGTGGGTGAGCGAATGCCTCATCACCAACGGTGTGCCTTCGTACTCGGTGAGCATCATGGAATTCGCTGACCAGCACGTGGTGCACGAGACGCAGTACTTCGCCGACCCCTTCGGCGCGCCGGCCTGGCGGGTCGCGCTCGCGGAGGCGATACCTGGCCGGACCATCGCCGGAGCCTGATTCGTGGCCGCCTCGAGTCAATCGGGTGACCAGCCTGTCGCTTTGCTGAAGTCCCAAGAACTCCTCTTGGGATGACTTCAAGCGCCTCCAGCAGATGAGCACACCTGCCAAGGTGAGGAAGGCTTCATGAATGCCGTCGTGGATCTCCCAGCGGATCCGCAGGCGACGAAACCAGTGCAGGTGGGCGAACGCGCGCTCCACGCCCCAGCGTTGGGTGCCGAGTCCGGAACCATGCTCGGTGTCGCGCCGGGCTATCAGCGGTTGCACGCCGAGGTCTCGGGCAGCTCGGCAGCGATGTCGCGCGACCGCGGCCACCACGCACCCTCCAGGACACCTTCCCGCGACTCCGTCGTCTCCAGCCGGAGGAGGGCGCACCCCGGCCGTACGGTCCGGTGAACGCCGCTCGGCAGATGCAGGGAATCAGGGGGTGAATCGGAGCCGGTCGTGAGGACCACCCGTCTTTGGAGCCGGTGCGAACACGGGACTCGCCTCGCCCCTCCCACGCTACTCCCCGTGCCCCCGGAATCTCCGGGATCCACCTGACTGACGAATCACCGTCGTCTGGACGTCGCCCAAGGCGTCCGCCACCGCGGGACGAGGTCGCGCGCTGCCCTGCGGAGGTGGCTGCCGGCCACCGGCCGTCGCGCTCTTCGCGGGGATGTGGCCTTTGTTGCAGTACAGGAGTCTCAGGCGCGTTCGCCGTTGTGCCATCCGCCGACGACGGTGGCAGCGGCACATCTGCCGTCGAGGGAGGTCACAGGGCTGTAGGCGGAAGCGCACGACAGGAAAGCCGCGTCCACGGAGAGTAATATCTGTGCCCGCGAAATGAGGAATAGGTGCAGGGTACGGCGAGTATTTTTCGACCGCCCGGCGGAGCAGAATTATCGACCACGCAAGGCCGATCGCACCGTGCTACTGTCGAACTCAGTTGCAGGTGTGGTTGCCAGAAGGTTTTTCCGACGGCTGATCATCACGGCGACACGGAATGCGCACAGTGCGTATTCCTGTACACCGCCTCCGAAGGAGAAACAACATGGCTACTGGCACTGTGAAGTGGTTCAACGCGGAAAAGGGCTTCGGCTTCATCGAGCAGGACGGCGGCGGCCCCGACGTCTTCGCCCACTACTCGAACATCGCCGCCCAGGGTTTCCGCGAGCTGCTGGAAGGCCAGAAGGTCTCGTTCGACATCGCGCAGGGCCAGAAGGGCCCGACGGCCGAGAACATCGTTCCCGCCTGACGCACCGGCACTGACGCATACTTCGCAGCTGGGGCCCGCACCTTGGGGTGCGGGCCCCAGCTCGCTTTATTCCCAGGGCGATTCGGCCCTGTCTTTTTCGGCTCGTTCTCGCGATTCTGCGCCGCTCATTCTGCTGCGGAAATTCCTTGATACGTGCCCACATCGAGGAAGGTTCCGCATGAACCGCACACGTACCACTCGCGCACGCCCCAATCGCACATACGACCGCTTCGGAGGAAGCGCCGCTGTGGGCCGCTCCGGCGTTCCGCACCTCTCCAGTGGTTACGGAAACCGACAGCCCGCGGGGGGCGATTTCGCGCTGCCGAAGACGGTCAGGCCCGCGTTGCCCGCTGTCGAGTCGTTCGCCGGTCTCGCCATGCCGGCGCCGTTGCTGGCCACGCTCGGCCATGAAGCCGTGACCGTACCGTTCCCGATCCAGGCGGCCACCCTGCCGAACTCCCTGGCCGGCCGCGACGTACTCGGTCGCGGCCGCACCGGCTCGGGCAAGACCCTCGCCTTCGGCCTCGCAGTACTGGCCCGTACGGCGGGCCGGCGTGCCGAGCCGCGTCGGCCGCTGGCCCTGATTCTCGTCCCCACCCGTGAGCTGGCCCAGCAGGTCACCGACGCGCTCGCTCCCTACGCCCGCTCCGTGAGCCTGCGGCTCGCCACCGTCGTCGGCGGAATGTCCATCGGCAGGCAGGCCGGTGCGCTGCGGGCCGGCGCGGAGGTGGTCGTCGCGACGCCCGGTCGGCTCAAGGACCTCATCGACCGGGGCGACTGCCGGCTCGCCGACGTCGGCATCACCGTGCTCGACGAGGCCGACCAGATGACCGACATGGGCTTCATGCCCCAGGTCACCGCCCTGCTCGACCAGATGCGCCCCGAGGGCCAGCGGATGTTGTTCTCGGCCACCCTGGACCGCAACGTCGACCTGCTGGTCCGTGGCTACCTGACCGACCCGGTGGTGCACTCCGTCGACCCGTCGGCCGGTGCCGTCACCACGATGGAGCACCACGTACTCCACGTGCACGACGCGGACAAGCACCGCACGACCACCGAGATCGCGGCCCGGGACGGCCGGGTCATCATGTTCCTGGACACCAAGCACGCCGTGGACCGGCTGACCAAGCACCTGCTGAGCAGCGGTGTCCGCGCCGCGGCCCTGCACGGTGGCCGGTCCCAGCCGCAGCGCACCCGGACCCTGGCGCAGTTCAAGGACGGTCACGTCACCGTCCTGGTGGCCACCAACGTCGCGGCCCGCGGCATCCACGTCGACAGCCTCGACCTGGTCGTCAACGTGGACCCGCCCAGCGACCACAAGGACTATCTGCACCGTGGCGGCCGTACGGCCCGCGCCGGGGAGTCCGGCAGCGTCGTCACCCTGGTGACCCCCGGCCAGCGCCGCGGCATGACCCGGCTGATGGCTTCGGCCGGCATCACCCCGCGCATCACCCCGGTCCGCTCGGGCGAGGCGGAGCTGAGCCGCATCACGGGTGCCCAGGCGCCCTCTGGGGTCCCTGTGGTCATCACCGCGCCTGTCGTGGAACGCACCCGCCGCGCGCCTTCGCCGTCCGGGGACCGCCGGGGCCGCACCGGCCAGGGCCGACCCGCCGGCGCGGGGGTGCGCCGCAGGGCACAGCGGCGGCCCGGCAACGACTCGGCTGCTTAGGCCGGCGCAGTCCCCGGAGCCCCGTTGGCCTCCCGGAAGCCGCCGTGGCCTCCCGGGGCCGAAGGCCGCCAAGCCGACCAGCCCTTACCGAAGGAGACACCCTTGACGCCAGCGCGGACGCAGTACCGCAGGCCGGACCACCCCACCCCCGTGTCCGTGGTGAACGACAGCGAAGGGCACGGGCCTCGGGTATGTGACGACATGACCGTCGAGGTGGCTCTGGCCGTCATGGCGAGTGCCCGGGTCGAGTACCTGACCGTGTGCGACGGGGACGACGAGAGCACAGGCTTGGTCACCCGGCTCCGGCTCGCCGTTCTCCGCGACAGTTCCGCGTACACGGACCGGATCCGTCTGCGGGACGTCCTCGACGCACCACTGCCCTCACCCGGCGGCCGCTCGGGCGGCGTCGGTGAGTACGGCCGGGTTCCGGGCGTACCCGCCCTCGCGTGCTGATCCGTCTCGCCCCGGGCGGCCCGTTCTCCTTCTCCCCGCGATTTCTCCCCTGTGAGGCGTCATGCGCTGTGTCATCGCCCGGTACCCGTTCGACCTGACCAGGACCGGGGTTCTGGCCTCGATGAAGGGCGTCAGGCCCGAGCTCGTCACGGGGGCGTCCGTGACCATCGGCCGCCGCCGCTACCCCGTCACGCAGGTGGGCCAGGTCATCACGCGACAGGACCCCCGTGACTTCACCGCCGGCGAGGTCGTGCGGGCCATGACACGCCTCGGCTTCACCTGCCACGACCGCCCCGAGGGCGCGCCCGTGGGCGAGGGTGGACCCACTCTCCTCCGCACCGCGTCCGCACTGCTCGGCGGCACCGCCGTGACCGTGTGAGGACGGGCGGGAGACCGCCCTCAGGATCCCGGTGGGGCCCTGCCGACGCGCGTCGGCAGGGC
>NZ_JBSFWK010000072.1:0-35644 GCF_053594815.1 Streptomyces sp. NPDC002577
GGTCGCGGCCCGCCTCGTGGCGCGTGGTGGATGACGCGTGCATCATGGCCTCCCCTTGGTAGCCGGCCGCCCAGGCGGCGACCCGACGACCACGCGACGCGGCCAAGGCAGGTGCGTGATGGAGAGGCGAGAGGCGATCGTCGCGGTGGTGCGGCGAGGCGAGCGGGTGCTCGTCATCCAGCGTGGCCCGCTGGCCCGGCTGCCGGGGTACTGGGCGCCCCTCAGCGGCAAGCTGGAACCTGGTGAGACGCAGGAAGAAGCCGTGGTTCGGGAGGTGCACGAGGAAGTGGGCCTGCGGGTCTCTCGCCTGGCCAAGGTCTGGGAGTCACAGACCGAGGACGGCGCCTTCCGCCTGCACTGGTGGACCGCCGAGGCGGAGGAAGGCGAGGTGGTGATGCAACCGGGCGAGGTGAGCGACGTGCGTTGGGTCACGCGGCGAGAGTTCTCCGGGCTTCAGCCCGTCTTCGCGGCCGATCGCGTCTTCTTCGACCGCGTGCTGCCGCGGCTCTAACGCCTCAAGTCGTTGTGTGGGCGGTCGGTGGGAGCCGTCGGCCGCCCACCTGCTTCCTGCTGCGTCAGGCGAGGATCTCGTGCAGCCAGGCCCGCTCGGTGTGGCTGGTGGCACGGGCCGTGACGAGCATGCCACGGCGGTAGGGGTCGTCCAACTCTTCCGCGCGCAGCGGCTGGTCACCGTCGTAGAAAAAGTGTCGGCACAGGCCGGTCTCGGCGGCCCAGATGTAGAAGGTGTGGCAGGCGTTGAAGCGGCGGCTGCGGGAGCGGGGGGCTCCGCCGCCGTGGTGGAGCCAGGCGAGAGCGTGGGTGTGGTCGGCGCGCCGACTGCTGCTGGTGGAGTCAGGTGAGTCAGTCGGCGATGTCCTGGCCGTAGTGGGTGGGGGTGGTGCCTTGCATGGCGCGGGCCGTGCCGTCGCGCAGAGGGCGTCCGTAGCCGCGGTCGAGCCGGCGCTGCAGTTCTTCGCCACCGGGGACCGTGGTCATCGCCTCACCTTGATCTTTAGATAACAGCCTTTCAGTGATCGGCTCCGGCCCGGCGCTCAGGGCGCCGGTGTGACACACCGTGAGCGAACAGGGAGCGTATGCCCCCACGGCGATTACGGTGCGTACATGGCATACGGCGTGCTGCTGGCGCTCTGCGCTGCGGTTCTCATGGGCGTGGCGACGGTGCTGCAGGCCATGGGGGCGCGAATGGAGACCGGCGGCGGGCCGGTCCGGGCGATGCTCCGGTGGCCGTTCCTGGTCGGTGTCGCCGTGGACACGCTGGGATTCCTGGCCGAGGTGGTGGCACTGCGTTCGGTGCCGTTGTTCCTGGTGGAAGCGGCACTTGCGTCGTCGCTGGCGGTCACCGCTGCCGTGGCGGCCGCCGTCCTGCGCGTACGGCTGCGGCCGACGGAATGGGGCGCCGTGTTCGCGGTCTGCTGCGGGCTCGCCGTACTGGCCGTCGCCGCCGGGCACGAGGGCACGAGCAACGGGGACGCCCGCATGCGCTGGGTGACGCTGGGGATGTCCGTCGGCCTGGTGCTGCTCGGCTGGGTGGTGAACCGCCGCCTCCGTCGCGCGCGTGCCGCGGTGCTGGGCGGCATCGCGGGGCTGAGCTTCGCGCTGACCGGGATCGGGGTACGGCTCCTGCCGGACATCACGGTGACGGGGATCCTGTCCGCGCCGACGACGTACGCCGTGATGATCTCCGGACTCGGCGGATATGTGCTGCTCATCGAGGCACTGCGGTCCGGCTCGGTCGCCGCCGCGACGGGGGCGATGGTGATCGGTGAGACCGTGTGGCCCGGGGTGTTCGGCGTGGTCTGGCTGGGCGACACGACACGGCCGGGTTTCGCGCCGCTGGGCGTCGCGGGCTTCGTGGTCTCCGTCGCGGGCGCTCTGGCGCTGGCCCGGTTCGGCGAGGCCGAGCAGGTGGCTCCCGAGGGGCCGAGGGAGCCGGGCAGGCCGGAAGGGCGGGCGGGCCGGGGGAGTTGAGGCCTCGGGCAGATGCGGAGGTCATCGCCGCACGAGGCGCGCCTTCCCGGACGGCGGGTGCCACCCGTACGGCCCTTCGCGGTGGTGGGCACCGGCGGCCGGTGGTGGGTTGGGAGCAGCAACAGTGCACCGAGGAGGAACCCGAGATGAAGCACGCAGCGCGCGTATCCCGTGGCCCGGCGGCGGTGCTGGCCGCGGCAGCCCTGATGGCGACTGCGGCGTGCTCGGGCGACAGAGCGGTCTCGGTGGTGGCCGCCCCGACCGCCCCGGCGCCGACGGCCGCCGCGCTCACGGACGCCCAGGCGGACATCGCGCTGATCGGTGCATCCGACCTCGGCTCACCGTGGGAGGAGACGGACGAGGACGCCGCACATGAGGCGCTGCTCGAGGGCAAGGTGGACGGGAACCAGGACTGCCAGAAGTTCCTCGACCGGCTGGCGGACGGCGATCTCCTCGGCGGCAAGACGTCGGCGGACGCCTCCCGTGTGTTCTACAACAGCGCGAACGAGTCGTATCTCGACTACGAGGTCGCGGCGTACAAGAAACAGGCGGACGTGCGGAAGGAGATGGACTGGCTGAAGAAACTGCCGCAGACCTGCGACCAGTTCACGGCCAAGGTCGGCCCCACCAAGGCGGACGCCACGGTGCAGGTCATCGACTTCGAACTGCCGGACACGGGCGACGACCGCATCGGCCTGCACACGACGCTCACCACGAACGTGGACGGCGAGAACGCCACCCTTGCTCTCGACTCCGCGGCCGTGCTCAACGGGCCCAACGGCATCACCTTCACCAACGGCGGGCTGCAGGGCGCGCAGCGGACCGCCACCGAACAGGCCGCGACACTGGGGAGCCAGCGACTGCAGCAGGTCTTGGAGAGCAAGACACCGGCGGAAACGCCCGGCGAACAGGACTGACAAGCAGGCGGCAGACCGGCCGCCGTCACGGCAGGGGCTGCTCCGTCCAGATGCTCTTGCCCTTCGCGAAGTAGCGCGTGCCCCAGCGCTGCGAGAGCGCCGCGATCAACTGCAGTCCGCGGCCGCCCTCGTCGGTGTCCCGTGCGCGGCGTATTCGAGGCGTGGTCGGGCTCCCGTCGGTGACCTCGCAGATGAGGGAGCGGCTCTTCAGCAGCCGCAGCTGGATGGGCCCCCTCGCATGCCGGACCACATTGCCGACCAGTTCGCTGGCGAGCAGTTCCGTGGTGTCGACGAGGCCGTCGAGCCGCCAGTCGATGAGCTGCTGCCGCACGTGGTCCCTCGCCTGGCCGGCGGCTATCGGCGCCTCGGGCAGCCACCAGGACGCCACGTACTCGGCCGGAAGGGCGTGCGTGCAGGCCACGAGCAGGGCGGTGTCGTCGCTGGTCTGCTGCTGGGCGGGGACGAGAGCCGAGGTGAGCGTGTCGCACAGCTGCTCCAGGTACGGCGCGTCGCGCGGCGGACACGCCGCGGGCCGGTCGACTCCTTCGGGCAGCGGCCGGGCGGTGGCGAGGATGTGGGCGAGATGGCTCATGCCGCTGTCGATGTCGCGGTGCGCGGACTCGACGAGGCCGTCGGTGTACATGACCAGAACGCTGCCGTCCTCCACCGGCACCTCGGTGGTCTCGAAGGGCGGCGTCGCCGCGCCGAGCGGCGGGTTCGTGGCGAGTGCCGGGAAGTACACGCTGCCGTCCGGATGGACGAGTGCCGGGGGCGGGTGCCCCGCGCAGCCGAAGGTGCAGACGTGGGCGACCGGGTCGTACACGGCGTACAGGCAGGTGGCGTAGAAGTCGACGCCCAGATCGCTGACCACGTCGTTCAGATGGGACAGCACCTCGTCGGGGGGCAGCTCCAGACCGGCCAGGGTGTGGACGGCCGTCCGCAGGCGGCCCATGGTGGCGGCCTCCGACAACCCGTGGCCCATCACGTCGCCGATCACCAGGCACACCCGGTCGGCCGAGAGCGGTATCACGTCGTACCAGTCGCCGCCCACGTCCAGGCCCTCGGTGGCCGGAAGATAGCGCGCGGCCACGGTGACCGCGGGCACCGACGGCAGTTCCTGGGGCAGCAGACCCCGCTGCAGCTCCTGGGCGCGGACGTGCTCCGCGTCGTACAGCCTGGCCCGCTCCAGCGCCTGGGCGACGAGCCCGCTGAGCGTGGTGAGCAGCGCTCGTTCCTCCTCGCCGAACTGGCGCGGCTGGGGGAAGGAGATCACACAGCAGCCGATGGGCTGTCCGGAGACGATCAGGGGCAGGAAGGCCCATGCATGCTTCGCGCCTTCGAAGGCGGCCTCGGCGTGGCGCGGATAGCGGCGGCGCATCTCCTCCCTGGAGGAGACGTACTGAGGAGTGCCGGCGAGGAAGGCGTCGTTGTTGGGCGCGGGCTCCGTGAGGCTGAGATCGTCGGGGACCCCGTGGAGGAACTCCTTGTCGTAGCCCGTTCCTCCCACCACCCGCAGGAAGCCGCCCTCCACCAGCTGGACGACCAGTCCGTTGGCGCGGAACGGCGGCAGCACGCGATCGGCGACGGCCGTCACCACGTCCTGGACGCTGACCGCCTCTGCGAGGGCGGAGTTGAGCTGCTCGATGCGCTCCGTGCGCTCGGCGGCGGCGCGCTCGGCCGCCGTGCGCCGCTCCTCCGCCATCCGCTTCCCGGTCACGTCGGTGAAGTAGACGGTCAGGCCGTCCGGCACCGGCACCAGACGCATGTGGTACCAGCGCTGGTCGGTGGGCCACCGGACATCGAAACCGGTGGCGACCCTGTCGGCGACGGCCTGCCGGCAGCGGGCCTCCAACCAGGCGACCGGAATGCCGGGCAGCGCCCACAGCTGCTTGCCGATGAGCTCCTGCCAGGGGCCGAGCAGGCGCTCGGCCTGCAGGTTCACATAAGCGATGCGCAGGTCGTCGCCCATCGCCAGGAACCCGTCGCTCATGTGCCGCAGGGCCCGCCCCACGGAGTCCATGGCGATCCGCTTGTCGGTGGTGTCCCAGAGCGTGCCGGCCATGACCGTCGGCTCTGCGTCGTCGCCGAGGAGCACCTGGCCGCGCGCCTCGACCCAGCGGATCGTGCCGTCGGGGCGGCAGACCCGGTACTCCGTGACCGAGAAGCCTCGCTTCTCGATGGCTTCCCGGAGGTCGTTCTGTACCCGCGCCAGGTCGTCGGGGTGCAGCAGTTCGATGAAGGTGTCGAGCTGCCCGTGGAAGGTCTCCGGGTCGAAGCCGAAGAGCTGCATCGTCATCTCGTCCCAGCTCAGCCGCCCGGTGCGCAGATCAAGGTCCCACGTACCGACCTGGGCCGTCTTCAGCGCCTGCTGGAACCGGGGCCCCGTCCAGGTCTCCTCCGCCGACCATGCCGGGTTCACCGGGGCTGCAGCGGGCAGGGCGGGATTCCGCAGCCGCTCGGACACCCACCCGGCGACCGTTTCCAGGAACCGAACCTGCGCGGCCGAGGGCGGGCCGGGCGCGGTGGTGACGACCGACAGGACTCCGAACGGGCCGATCGGAGCCGGCAGCGGCACCGACGCCATTCCCGTGCCACCGGGGGAGGGATCGGGGTCCTCCTCGTCGCCGGGCTCCTGATCCCAGACCAGAGAGCCCGCGCGCAGCGCTCGCGCGGGGGCGGTCGAGTCCTGACGACAGACGATCTCCCAGACCTTCGTGACCTCGTGGGGCAGTCCGCTCACCGTCACCAGGTCCAGTCGCTCGCTCTCACCTGGAACACGCTGCAGGTGGACCATTCCCCCCAGCCCGGCGAGTTCGGCGACTGCATGGTGCAGCGCGAGCCTCAGCAACTCGACCCCGGTGTGGTCGGCGCCCACCCTCATGAGCACCCGCATCCGGGCGGCCTCGGGCAGCTCCGACGCCGTGCGCGCCGGAGCCCGCGGAGGTCCCAGGGGCCGGATCTCACTCACCTGACCGGCGCCTCTCCGGGCTCGTCATCACCACAGGATCACTATGCGCTGCGGGGGTGCGAAGGGGAAACGCCCGGTGGTGCCGGGATCAGATGACGGCCCGTACGTCCCGGGGCCGGGACCCGCAGGCCGGGGCCGCGTGCCCGGGTCAGCCGCGGTCCGCCTTCGCTCGCCCGTTCGTGTGTTCGCGGTTCTGCGGTGCGCCGCGGGTGCCTGGCACGGCAGCGCCCGGGCGCTGCCAGGCCATGGCTCAGTGCCCGCGCAGGCGATGGCGCTTGCACCACGCCACCACGGCCGCAGCGATCCCCGTCACCGCGATGAACCCCATCGCGATCAGGAAGACGGGAGACGTCGGCGTGGCGGCGCGGGCGCCCGCCACGACGTACGCCGCCGTGTTGGGGATCGATCCGAGCGCCGTGGCGAGCAGGAAGGGCAGCCAGCCCATACGGGACACAGCCGCGCAGTAGTTCGCGGCCCAGAACGGCACGCCGGGAAAGAGCCGTGCCGCCATCATCGACCGGAAACCGTGTCTGCTCAGCTGACTGTCGGCGGCCTTGAGCCAGCGGGCCCGAAGCAGCGGGCGCAGCGCGTCCTGCCCCAGCAGGCGCCCGAGTCCGAAGGCGGCGCCGGCGCCGATCACCGTGCCCGCGAGCGTGGCGCCGAGCCCCAGCTGGGAGCCGAACAGGGCGCCCGCCGCGAGGTTGAGCAGCGGCCGTGGCACAAAGGCGACGGTGCACACGCCGTACGCCACCGCGAAGACGACGACCGCCGCCGCGCCGTTCACGTGCGGCGGCCAGCCGCCGGTCAGCAACCGCTGCGGCTCGAACAGCAGCACCGCCATGGCGGCGGCCGCGAGCAGCACGATGAGCAGGGACAGCCGCGCCCACGGCGACAGCAGCACTCTGATACAGCGCGCCGCGAAGGGCACGAGGGAGCGCGTAGCGAGGGGCACGAGCCCGGTTGCGGCGAAGAGCGCAGGCCTGGCGCCCGCAACGTCCGTCCGGCCTTCGGTGGGCAGGGTCGATACGCTCGTGCTGTGCGAGCCTGCGGGATCGCCGGAGGCCCGGTCCTCGGGGCAGGTGGCGGCGAGGCCGGCTGGTCGGTCGGCGGCGGGTTCGGGCATCCGGGGAGACTAACCGACACAAGTGAGCAAACGCCGTATGGTGCCTCTCACGAGCGTCACAGGATCGGGAACACACACCGCACCGGCCGCAGTGAACTCACCCGCACCAGAACTCCCCGGCTGTGCGACTCGCTATGGCCGCAGCATTCCCTGATCCGTCGTCACTTCAGGACCCGGCACGGGCACAGGGCCGCGGAAATTCGGTCGACGTGCCGACGGCGCCTGAGCCATGATCGACGACATGTTCCGGCACGCCTTCCTCGCAGCGCCGTCCGCAGTCGCGGACGCGCCGAAGGCTGCCCTCGTCGCCGCCGCAGCCGCATGCGCGGCGGCCGGTGTCGCCACCGCCACGGCAACCGCCGCACTCGCGGCCGCCGTTGCCGCAGTCGCAGCGCCGGCGCCCCTCGACGGCGCCCGAAGCTGACCCTTCCCGGACAGTCCAGCGGACCCCGCAGGGGGAGGGTCGGCAAGGCCCTGGGGTCCACGTCCCGCCTCCGCGACCGATCGCGCCGCGTCGGGGCCACCGCTTCCGCGTTCCGGAGAGGAACCAGCCAGCCATGTCCAAGACGGCATACGTACGCACCAAGCCGCACCTCAACATCGGAACCATGGGCCATGTCGACCACGGCAAGACGACCCTGACCGCCGCCATCACCAAGGTGCTGGCCGAGCGCGGCACCGGCACCTTCGTGCCCTTCGACCGCATCGACCGCGCGCCCGAGGAGGCCCAGCGCGGCATCACCATCAACATCGCGCACGTCGAGTACGAGACCGACACCCGCCACTACGCGCACGTCGACATGCCAGGACACGCCGACTACGTCAAGAACATGGTCACCGGCGCGGCCCAGCTCGACGGGGCCATCCTCGTCGTGTCCGCGCTCGACGGGATCATGCCGCAGACCGCGGAGCACGTGCTGCTGGCCCGCCAGGTCGGCGTCGACCACATCGTCGTCGCCCTCAACAAGGCCGACGCGGGCGACCCGGAGCTCACCGACCTGGTGGAGCTGGAGGTCCGCGAGCTGCTGTCCGCGCACGGGTACGGCGGCGACTCCCTGCCCGTCGTGCGGGTGTCCGGCCTGCGTGCCCTGGAGGGCGACCCGCAGTGGACGGCGGCGGTCGAGGCGCTCCTCGACGCCGTGGACACGTACGTCCCGATGCCCGAGCGGTACGTGGACGCGCCGTTCCTGCTGCCCGTGGAGAACGTCCTCACCATCACCGGCCGCGGCACGGTCGTCACCGGAGCCGTCGAGCGGGGCACGGTGCGGGTCGGCGACCGCGTGCAGGTCCTCGGCGCGGACACCGAGACCGTGGTGACCGGCCTCGAGACGTTCGGCAAGCCCATGACGGAGGCGCAGGCCGGGGACAACGTGGCGCTGCTGCTGCGCGGTGTGCCGCGCGACGCCGTGCGTCGCGGCCACATCGTCGCCGCGCCCGGCAGCGTCACGCCCAGCCGTCGCTTCACCGCACAGGTGTATGTCCTGTCGGCGCGCGAAGGCGGCCGTACGACACCCGTCGCGACCGGGTACCGCCCGCAGTTCTACATCCGTACCGCGGACGTGGTCGGCGACGTCGACCTCGGCGCCGCAGCGGTCGCCCGCCCCGGCGACACCGTCACCATGACGGTCGAGCTGGGCCGCGAGATCCCGCTCGAGCCGGGCCTCGGCTTCGCCATTCGCGAGGGCGGGCGCACGGTGGGTGCCGGGACGGTCACGGCGGTCGGCGACGCGGGCGCGGTCGTGGCGGCCACGGCGGCGGTCTGACGGAGGGTACCGCCGTTGTGGGCAGGCGTTCCGCGGGCGGAACGGGTGGGCGCAACCCACGACGGCGGGTGCCCTTCGGACTGCGGTTGCCCGCAGCGGCGGCGACGCGCCCCGCGTCGCCGCCCTGGCGGCACAATGAAGCCGTGGAAGAGCCGATACCCGTCACCCGCCCCGTCGATCACGGCGTCGCGAAGCTGCTGCCCGACGTCGACCGGGACCGCGCGTGGCTGCTGACGGTCGACGGGGCGCCCCAGTCGTACGTGGACCTCGACGAGCCGGAGCACCTGGAGTTCGAGTACGCACAGCGGCTGGGGCACGTCCTCGACACCGCGGCGGAACCGGGCCGCCCCCTCGACGTACTGCACCTCGGAGGCGGCGCGCTCACCCTGCCCCGCTATCTCGCCGTCACCCGGCCCGGCTCACCTCAGCACGTCGTGGAGGCCGACCGCGGGCTGCTGGCGCTCGTCACCGAACGCCTGCCCCTCCCCGACGGCGCGGACATCACGGTGCACGGCGACGACGCCCGCGCATGGCTGGAAGGCGCCGCGCCAGGCTCCGTGGACGTCCTGGTCGCGGACGTGTTCGGCGGGTCACGCGTCCCGGCGCACCTCACCTCGCTCGCGTACGCGCGCGCCGCCGAGCGCGTGCTGCGGCCCGGCGGGCTCTACGCCGCGAACCTCGCCGACGGCGCGCCCTTCGTCTTCCTCCGCTCCCAACTCGCGACCTTCTCCGAGGTCTTCGCGGAGCTTGCGCTGATCGCCGAGCCGGCCGTGCTGCGGGGCCGCCGCTTCGGCAACGCCGTGCTCGTCGCGTCGCACGAGCCGATCGACGTCGCGTCACTGTCCCGGCGTACCGCCGCCGACGCCTTTCCCGCCCGCGTCGAACACGGGCCCGCGCTGCGCGCCTTCATCGGGGACGCGGCACCGGTGCGCGACGAGGACGCGGTGGCGTCGCCCGAACCACCGGCAGGCGCCTTCAGCGTGGGCTGACCGGCGCTCCCGGCACGTCCTCCGAAGACCTGTCTCCGGCCCCGTCCGCGTCGTCCCTGCCCCCGGCCGCGGCCTGCTCGGCAGGCCCAGAGCCGGCGTCGCCCGCCTGCACGATCTCCTCCGTACGCCGTGTCAGGTTCCTTACGTCCGGCACGAACAGCACCGCCGCCGTGACCAGGACCACCAGGGTTGCGCAGCCCCACAGGGACGCCGTGAGTCCGAAGGCGCTCTCCGCCGGGCCCGCCAGGGCCGTGGCCAGGGGGACCATGGCGATCGACCCGAACCAGTCGTAGGCCGAGACGCGGGACAGCTTGTCCTCGGGGATCTCCTGGTGCAGGGCCGTCATCCACGACACGCCGAACACCTCGATGGCCACACCGCTGAGGAACATGACCGCGGCCAGCCCGCCCACCGGCAGCGGCACGGCGAGCGCAGCGGACGGCGCGGCGAGCGGAAACACGCACAGGGTGCCCGCGAACAGCAGCCGCCGCGGCTTCCAGCGCATCATGAGCAGCGCACCGCCGACCGTGCCCGCCCCGAACGCGCCGAGCGCCAGGCCCCACGGCCCGGCCCCGCCCAGCTCGTCCCGGGCGACCAGCGGGCCGAAGACCGACTCGGCGGCGCCGACGACCGCCACCACGACCGAGAACTGGGCGACGATCGACCACAGCCAGGGCCGTCCGACGAACTCCTGCCAGCCGTCCCGCAGATCCGCCAGCATGCCGCCACCCGGCTCGCGCGGCGGAATGTGGCTCACGTCCAGCAACGACCGCAGCGCACCGGCCACGGCGAACGCCACCGCGTCCACCATGAGCACCCAGCCGGGACCGACCGCCGCGACCATCACCCCGCCGAGGGCCGCGCCGCCCAGCCCGGCCCCCTGCATCGCCATGCGGAACAGGGCGAACGCCCGGCCGGCCTGCGCACCGCTCACGGAGGACATCAGCATGCCCTCGGCCGCCGGATTGAAGAAGGCCTGGCCCGTGCCGCCGAGGGCGGTCAGCAGCATCATCTGCCACAGTTGCGGGTCGCCGGCGAGGACGAGTACGGCGAAGGCCCCCTGCGACACGAAGTTGAGGGCGTTGGCGGCGACCATCACCCGGTGCCGCGGCAACCGGTCCGCGACGGCACCGCCGATCAGCAGGAACAGCACGAGGGGGAGGGTGCGGGCCGCCGCCACCAGACCCACGTCGCCGCCGTCGCCCCCCGCGTCGAGGACCGCGAAGGCCGCCGCGATCAGCGCGCCCTGACTGCCCAGATTCGTGACGACCGCGGCGGTGGTCAGCAGGGTGTAGTTGCGGCCCGCCCGGTCGGGGCGGCGCGGACGTCTCGGAGAGGCGGGGGTGTCGGCAGTCTTCACCGGAGGACTATCCCCGCCACCGGGCCGACTTGCCAAACCGATTTTCCGCCGATACGAGCCCGCGGCCGGAGATTTTCGGCGGGTGCCGTTTCTCTGGCCAAGAAGAGCTACCCATGAGTAACATTCGGCTTCATGAGCGCTGACCAGATGTCGATCGGCGAGATGCTCGCCGCCACGGTGCCGATGACTCGCACACTGAACCTCGAGTTCCTCGAGACCTCGCCGGAGAAGGCCGTGGTGGCCCTGCCGGACCAGAGCGAATACCACAACCACGTCGGCGGCCCGCACGCCGGAGCCATTTTCACCCTGGGTGAGTCCGCCAGCGGGGCGGTCGTTCTCGCCGCCTTCCAGGACCAGCTGACCCGGGCCGTGCCGCTCGCCGTCAGCGCCGACATCGCCTACAAGAAGCTCGCCAGGGGGCGGGTCACCGCCACCGCGTCGCTCGGCCGCCCGGCCGCCGACGTGATCGCCGAGCTCGACGCGGGGCAGCGGCCCGAGTTCCCGGTGTCCGTCGCCATCCGGCGCGAGGACGGCGCCGTCACCGGCGAGATGACCGTTCTCTGGACGCTCCGTCCCAACAGCTGACCTCGCGGCGCGGGTGGCGCGGCGGCGACGGCGTCCACTCGGCCCCGGGGCCCGCACCGGGGTCGAGTGGCCAGGTAGGCTGCCCGCACACGCGCTCGCAAAGAGAAGCGCCGGCCGGGTCGACGTACAGAACGGGAGGGACCGGCGTTGCACGTCCAGGAATGGCTCGAGACGGTGCCGGCGGTCAGCATCTACGCCCTGGTGGCCGTGGTCATCGGTCTGGAGAGCCTGGGTGTCCCGCTGCCGGGCGAGATCATCCTCATCTCGTCCGCGCTGCTCGCCTCCCAGCACGGGGAGATCAACCCGGTCGTCCTCGGTATCTGTGCCAGCGGGGGCGCGATCGTCGGTGACTCCATCGGCTACGCGATCGGGCGCAAGGGCGGTCGGCCCCTGCTGGCCTGGCTCGGCCGCAGGTTCCCGAAGCACTTCAGCGAGGGCCACGTCGCAACGGCCGAGCGGTCCTTCGAGAAGTGGGGCATGTGGGCCGTGTTCTTCGGCCGCTTCATCGCCCTGCTGCGCATCTTCGCGGGCCCGCTCGCCGGCGTCCTGCGCATGCCGTACTGGAAGTTCCTGATCGCCAACGTGCTCGGCGGCGTTCTCTGGGCCGGCGGTACGACGGCGGTCATCTACTACGTGGGCATCGTCGCCGAGGCGTGGCTGAAGCGGTTCTCGTGGCTCGGCCTCGTCGCGGCCCTGGTCATCGGCCTCGTCTCGATGCTGGTCTTCAGGCGGAAGACGAAGAAGGCCGCGGCCGGGACGGCACAGGACACGGACTCCACCGAGCCGCAGCCGGTCCCGGCCGGCGACTGACCGCCCGCGCCCGGTCCCGCCCGTTGTGATCTTCGCCCCAGCGGGCGCCAGTACGTGCCCGAGTCCCCTACGGTGCTCTCGGCGTGGCGTACCAGCGGTAAGGAGTCGCAGATGACCGGGCAGGCAGGGCGGGGGCACCAGGCGGGACAGGCGCTGATCCGCGGAGTCGGCGGACAGCAGCCGAAGGTCGCCGCGGACGCTTTCGCCGCTCCGACGTCCGTCGTGATCGGCGACGTCGTCATGTCGGCGGGCTCGAGCGTCTGGTACCAGGCCGTGCTCCGCGGCGACGGCGGCCCGATCGTCCTCGGGGCGGACAGCAACATCCAGGACAACTCCACCGTGCACGTGGACCCGGGCTTCCCGGTGACGATCGGGGAGCGCGTGTCCGTCGGGCACAACGCGGTCCTGCACGGCTGCACGGTGGAGGACGACGTCCTCATCGGCATGGGCGCCACGGTGCTGAACGGCGCGCGCATCGGCACGGGCTCGCTGGTCGCCGCCCAGGCGCTCGTCCCGCAGGGCATGCAGGTGCCGCCCGGCTCGCTGGTCGCGGGCGTGCCCGCCAAGGTCAAGCGGAGCCTCACCGAGGAGGAGCGCGAGGGCATCAAGCTGAACGCCGCGGTGTACGTGGAGCTGGCGAAGCGGCACCGGGAGGCGTTCGCGGACGACGAGGGCTGAGACCCCCGCTCGGGCCGGCGCCGGGTGGCCGCCATGTGGAGACCGGCGCGCGCTGTGAAGTCCGTTGCCGTAGGGCGAAGATCACAGCTGTCGGCCCTCTGGGCCGTACTCCGCGCTGAGTACGGTGTGCGGGTGCCGAAAAGCAAGAACATGTTCTCGTCTCTGACCGCGTGGCGGCGCCGCGCCGCGCAGCGCGCCGTCCATGCGGGATGGGCGTGGGTGCAGCGGACGGGTGCCGTCACCGCCGAGCGACCCGGCGGGCTCCGCTTCGGCGCGCTCGGACACGGCACAAGGCTCGCCTTCCCCCAGGGGACCGTCTTCGGCGAGCCCTGGATCCATCTCGGCGACCACTGCATCATCGGCGAACAGGTCACCCTCACGGCCGGATTGATGCCCGACCTCGACCTCGGACCCGACCCGATCCTGCGTATCGGCGACGGAGTGGTCCTCGGCCGCGGCAGCCACGTCATCGCCGACACGACCGTGACCATCGGCTCCGACTGCTACTTCGGTCCCTACGTGTACGTCACGTCCACCAACCACTCGTACGACGACCCGCACGAGCCCATCGGCAAGCAGTGGCCGCGCATGGAGCCGGTCGAGATCGGTCCGGGCTGCTGGATCGGGACCGGGGCGGTGATCCTGCCGGGCGCGAGGATCGGCCGCAACGTGGTGGTCGCGGCGGGTGCGGTCGTACGCGGGTCCGTACCCGATCATGCGGTCGTGGCCGGCGCTCCGGCCCGTGTCGTACGGCGCTGGGACCCGGAGCAGGGCTGGCAGCCGCCGCTGCGCACCCCCGCGCCGGTGCCGATCCCCGAAGGAGTCACTCCGGAGCAGTTGCTGGCGTTGGCGGAGCTGGAGGCGGGTCCCGAGCGGTCGGACTGACAGGCCGGGGGCGCCGGAACGGCGGCGTCGGCCGGGTCAGCCGCTCGCCAGCAGGACCGTACCCACCAGGGCCAGACCCGCCCCCGCCGCCTGCACACCCCGCAGCCGTTCACTGAGGACACCGCGGGCGGCGAGAGCGGTGACCACCGGATAGAGCGAGGCGAGGACCGCGGCCACCGTGACGGGACCGTTCTGGGCTGCGAGCGAGTAGGTGCCGTTGGCCGCGACATCCGCAAGACCGACAAAGCCCAGCGCCGGGACCGCCGGCAAAAGGGTGCGCCAGCCGGCCCCCTCCGGCAGCGCCTTGCCGCCGCGCCGCACGGACGCGTAAAGGGCCGTGCCACCCGCGATCACATTGGTCAGGCGCTGCACGAACAGCGCCAGGAAGAGACCGGTGATCGTCGTCGACGCCTCGGCGATCAGCACCATCACCGTGCCGAAGCCGAAGGCCGCGACCAGGGTCAGCGCGATCGCCTGCCGCTGTACCGGCGCCCCGCGCCACTGCGGCCCGCCCGCGAGCGCGACCCCGGCGACGGCCACGGCGATGCCCGCGTACTGCAGCAGTCCGGGCCGCTCACCGAGGATCAGCCCGATGCCCACCGGCACGGCGACGCCCAGGGTGCCGAGCGGCGACACGACACCCATCGGCCCGAGAGCGAGCGCCTTGTAGAAGGAGAGCATGGCGACCGGACCGACCAGACCCGCCGCGGCGGCGAACCACAGCTGCGGCCCCGCCTCGCTCCAGCCGCCGGTCGCGATCACGATCGCGCCGAGGACGACCGTGGCGATCGACTGCGAGGCGACGACCACCGTGAGGGCCGGAAGACGCCGTGTCAGCAGCCCGCCGCCGAAGTCGGCCAGCCCCCACAGGAGGCTCGTGGCCAGGGCGAAGAGTGCTGTCATGGTCGACCTCGCAGTACAGTGCAGTGAACATCGGGTGCACCCCACCGTAGTTCATTAAAATGAACTCTGTCATCCAGAATATTGGACGGAACCTGGAATCGTGTCGGATCTCGACCTGCTGACCCAGTCCCTGGCGCGCAACGTCAAACGCTGTCGCAGCGAGCGCGGCTTCACCCTGGAGACCCTCGCCGCCCGCGCCGGGGTCAGCCGCGGCATGCTCATCCAGATCGAGCAGGCCCGCACCAACCCCAGCCTCGGCACGGTCGTCAAGATCGGTGACGCCCTCGGGGTCAGCGTCACGACCCTGCTCGACTACGAGCAGGGACCCAAGGTCCGGATCGTCCCGCCCGAGCAGGCGTTGCGGCTGTGGAACACCGAGGCGGGCAGCTTCAACCGGCTGCTGGCCGGTGCGGAGGCGCCGGGGCCGCTGGAGATGTGGCAGTGGCGGCTGATGCCGGGCGAGGGCAGCAACTCCGATCCGCATCCGGCCGGCACCTTCGAGCTGATCCATGTGACGGCGGGCGAGCTCACCCTCGTCGTGGACGGGACCGAGTACCGCGTACCGGCGGGCACGAGCGCGTCCTACGAGGCGGGTACCGCCCACGGGTACCGCAACGACGGCGACGAGCCGCTGGAGATGACGATGACGGTGTCGGTGCCGGGCGTGCGCTGAGGCGGTCGGTGTGCGGGAATCCGCCTGGGGTGCGGCGGGTCCTGCGGCGAGTCCTACTGCGGGTCCGGTACGCCGATCGCCGCCGCCGACGCGGCTGCTAGCGTGCCGTTATGCGTGCACCCATCGGAGACTTCGACGACGTCAGGACCGCTCCCGGCAGCCTGGATCTGCTGACCGCGCCCGTCGCAGACGCCGTACGCCACTGGCGCGGCACGGTGCCCGCTGAGCAGCTGCTCTACGTCGACAGCGATCCGGCCGTCGCCGACACCGCCGTCTTCGTCGAGCACTACGGCGCCGACCTGCTGGAGACCTCCGCGAACTGCGTGGTGGTGGCCGGCAAGCGCGGGGGCGAGACCAGCCTCGCCGCCTGTCTTGTGCTCTCCCGCACCCGCGTCGACGTCAACGGCGTGGTGCGCCGCCAACTCGGTGCCCGCAAGGCCTCCTTCGCGCCCATGGAGACCGCGACGGGTGAGACGGGCATGGAGTACGGCGGCATCACCCCGATCGGCCTGCCCGCCGACTGGCCGCTCCTGGTCGACGCGGCCGTCGTGGACCTGCCGCACGTCCTCATCGGCAGCGGCAGCCGCCGCGGCAAACTGATCGTGCCGGGCAAGGCGTTCGCGGAACTCCCGGGCGCGGTGGTGCTGGAGGGCATCGGCGTCGCCGGCTAGGCCCGACCTCAGCCGAGCCGTGGAATCTCGATGGCCGGGCGACGGTCCTGGGCCCTGTCGTCAAACTCCCTCCCCCAGCTACCGCTGGGAGGTGCCCCCAGCCCCGCGGCGTCTGGCACGCGCATCTGCCGCGTTGTCGTCAATCACCATGGCTCCGCCATGCCTCAATCCTCCGCCTTGCAGCTGCACGCTCCCCCAGGTTCTCGGCTTCGCTTGAACAGGGGGCGCCCCCATGACGCCGCGGGGCCCGCCCTCTGGGCGGACGACGGGAGTTTGACGACAGGCCTAGCCTAGGAGTGTCCTGAAGATCTTGGAATCGCGCCCGGCTTGCATCGGTTCATGATGATTGACATTTACTGGCAATCCGGGGCGAGCCGGGTGGTCGGAGCAAGATCTTCATCGGTCTCCTGGACCATGTCGAGGCCGGCGGCTCGGACGCGTTTGTTGCAGGACCTCGGCGACTCTGTACCCGGCGCGCGCCACCCAGGGCGCGGGCAAGTGTCATGGCGAGGTTTCTCTCAGGGTGCACCGCACGAATCGAGCACCGGCGATTCAGCAGCGCCGCCCCCGGCCCTTTGTGTTCGCAGACGGACAAGCCACGGTGCGCTGGAAGTCAGGCCACCCTCGAACCCGCCAAATAGCGTCAGGGTGAGCGGGAATAGCGCGATGTGGTTCAAGGTTCAACCACTCGCCTGCTCGATCACATGCGAAGACGGTCCGCCGGACGTCTTCCACTTGGCCGGCATCAGCCGAGCTCGCCCCCATCCGGGCGGGGCGCGGGTGTGCACAAAGCAGCACAGCACGTCGAGAACACATAGAAAACATAAGGAAGTCGGAGGTCCGAGCCATGACCAACCCCGTCAAGCTGGCCGTCATCTACTACTCCTCGACAGGCTTCAGTGCCGAGATCGCCAAGGAGATATCCGTCGCCGCTGAGAAGGCCGGAGCCGAGGTGCGTCTGCTCAAGGCGGCCGAGCTCGCGCCGGAGGCGGCCATCGCGTCGAACGAGGCCTGGGCCGCGCATGCCGCGGCCAGCGCCGGTATCCCGGTTGCCACCCCCGCGGACGTCGAGTGGGCTGACGCCGTGATCTTCGGTACCCCGACCCGCTTCGGCAACATCTCCTCGCAGCTCAAGCAGTTCATCGACACCCTTGGCGGCCTGTGGGCCCAGGGCAAGCTGGCCGACAAGGTCTACAGCGGCTTCGTGACCACCGCCACCACCCACGGCGGCCAGGAGTCGACGCTGCTCGCCCTCTACAACTCGATCCACCACTTCGGTGGTCTCGTGGTCTCTCCCGGCTACACCGACCCGGTGAAGTTCATCGACGGCAACCCGTACGGCACCTCCCACGTCGACGCCCAGGGCAACAACCCGGTCGGCGACCAGACTCGCAATGCCGCCCGCCACCAGGCCGAGCGCGTCGTCCAGATCGCGGCTGCCCTGCGCAACGGCCTCGCAGCCTGACCCACCCTCGCCGGTGCGCCCACGGCGGGCACCCCGCTTCGTGGGCGCACCGGCTCCGGCGACGCCGCCTCGTACCACCGACGCTCACCGGTCTCACCTCCACGTCTCCCGACAACCGGCTCTTTGAGAAGGACCGCTGATCAGAATGAGCACCAAGCCGATCACCACCGACCTCGAGTGGACCGACCTGGACCGACGGGCCGTCGACACCGCCCGGGTACTGGCCATGGATGCCGTGCAGAAGGTCGGCAGCGGCCATCCGGGCACCGCCATGAGCCTGGCGCCCGCCGCGTACCTGCTGTTCCAGAAGCTCATGACGCACGATCCGTCGGATCCGGACTGGGTCGGCCGGGACCGCTTCGTCCTCTCCCCGGGCCATACCTCGCTGACCCTCTACAACCAGCTGTTCCTGTCGGGTTACGGGTTGGAGCTGGATGACCTGAAGGCGTTCCGCACCTCGGGCTCCAGGACTCCGGGCCACCCGGAGCACGGCCACACGGTCGGCGTCGAGACCACCACGGGACCGCTCGGCCAGGGCATCGCCAACGCCGTCGGCATGGCGATGGCCGCCCGCTTCGAGCGCGGTCTGTTCGACCCGGACGCCCCTGCCGGTGAATCGGTGTTCGACCACACCATCTGGGCCATCGTGGGCGACGGCGACCTGGAGGAAGGCATTTCCGCCGAGGCGTCTTCCCTTGCCGGCCATCAGAAGCTGGGCAACCTGATCGTTTTGTACGACGACAATCACATCTCCATCGAGGGCGACACCGCGACCGCCTTCTCCGAGGATGTCCTGGGGCGCTACGAGGCCTACGGCTGGCACGTCCAGCGCATCGAGCAGGCCGAGAACGGCGACTTCGATGTGCACGCCCTGTACGCGGCCTTCCGCGCCGCCCAAGCCGTCACGGACCGCCCGTCGATCATTGCCGCCCGCACTGTCATCGCCTGGCCCGCCCCCAACGCCCAGAACACCGAGGCCGCGCACGGCTCGGCGCTCGGTGAAGCCGAGGTCGCCGCCACCAAGCAGGTGCTGGGCTTCGACCCCGACAAGACCTTCGACGTGGCCGACAAGGTACTGGCGCACGCCCGCAGGGCCGTCGACCGGGGCCGCGAGGCGCACGCGCAGTGGGCCAAGCGGTTCGAGGAGTGGCGCACGGCCGATCCTCAGCGTGCCGCCGAGTTCGCCCGCATCCAGGCGGGCGAGCTGCCCGCGGGCTGGGAAGACGCGCTGCCGGTCTTCGAGACCGGCAAGGGCGTGGCGACCCGCGCGGCCTCCGGCAAGGTGCTGCAGGCGCTCGGCGCGGTCATCCCCGAGCTGTGGGGCGGCTCGGCAGACCTGGCGGGCTCCAACAACACCACGATCGACGTCACTTCGTCCTTCCTCCCGAACGGCAATCCGCTGCCGGAGGCGGATCCGTACGGCCGCACAGTCCACTTCGGGATCCGTGAGCACGCCATGGGCGCGACCATGAACGGCATTGCGCTGCACGGCAACACCCGTATCTACGGTGGCACGTTCCTCGTCTTCTCGGACTACATGCGGCCCGCTGTGCGCTTGGCCGCGCTGATGAAGCTGCCGGTCACGTATGTGTGGACGCACGACTCCATCGGCCTGGGGGAGGACGGCCCCACCCACCAGCCCGTCGAGCACCTGGCCAGTCTGCGCGCCATCCCGGGCCTGAACGTCGTCCGCCCGGCGGACGCCAACGAGACCGCCATCGCGTGGGCCGAGATCGTCAAGCGCCGCGCCATGGACCCCGCGCCGCACGCGCTGGCGCTGACCCGCCAGGGCGTCCCCACTTACGAGCCCAACGTCGATGCCGCACGGGGCGGTTACGTCCGCTTCGAAGCGGCAGGCGGCAAGCCGCAGGTGATCCTGATCGCCACCGGCTCCGAGGTGCAGCTGGCCGTCGATGCCCGCGAGCAGCTGCAGGCCGACGGCATCCCCACCCGCGTGGTGTCCATGCCGTCCGTGGAGTGGTTCGAGCAGCAGGACCAGGCATACCGGGACAGCGTGCTGCCCCCGTCGGTCACCGCCCGCGTCGCTGTCGAAGCCGGTATCGGCCTGACCTGGCACCGCTACGTCGGCGATGCCGGTCGCATCGTCTCTCTTGAGCACTTCGGGGCCAGCGCCGACGCGAAGACTCTCTTCAGCGAGTTCGGTTTCACCGCCGACGCGGTCGCCGCGGCCGCCCGCGCTGCGCTCGAGTCACGTTTCGGCACCGACACCGCGTCCTTCTGAGCGACGCGCCATCACTTCTCTCAGGAGATGTAGTCCCATGTCCCATGCACTCAAGCGCCTCTCCGACGAAGGCGTCTCGATCTGGCTCGACGACCCGTCCCGGGGTCGGATCGCCTCCGGCAGCCTCGCCGAACTCATCGATGAGGAGCACGTGGTGGGTGTCACCACCAACCCGTCGATCTCTGACGTGATCTCGAAGATCAGCGGCTGGGTCAACCCGCTGCGTGACCCTCAGGACCGACGGCTCCCGCGTATCGCGGGCCCCTCCGGACTCGTCATCTTCGGCGTCACCGGCGACCTGTCCCGCAAGAAGCTGATGCCCGCGGTGTACGACTTGGCCAACCGCGGGCTGCTGCCGCCGGGCTTCTCGCTCATCGGGTTCGCACGGCGCGACTGGGAGAACGAGGATTTCGCGCAGATCGTCCACGACTCGGTCAAGGAGCATTCCCGTACGCCGTTCCGCGAGGAGATCTGGCAGCAGCTCGCAGACGGAATGCGGTTCATTCCCGGTGAGTTCGACGACGACGAGGCGTTCAGGAGGCTCCGCGAGACCGTCGACGAGCTCGACGCCGCACGCGGTACGAGCGGCAATTTCGCGTTCTATCTCTCCGTACCGCCGAAGTTCTTTCCCAAGGTCGTCCAGCAGCTGAAGAAGCACGGACTGTCTGACGCGCCTGAGGGGTCCTGGCGGCGGGCCGTCATCGAGAAGCCCTTCGGCCACGACCTCGGCTCCGCGAAGGAGTTGAACCAGGTCGTCCACGAGGTCTTCGCACCCGATCAGGTCTTCCGCATCGACCACTACCTGGGCAAGGAGACCGTCCAGAACATCCTGGCGCTCCGTTTCGCCAACACCATGTTCGAGCCCATCTGGAACCGGTCCTACGTCGACCACGTACAGATCACCATGGCCGAGGACATCGGCATCGGCGGCCGGGCCGGATACTACGACGGCATCGGCTCGGCGCGTGACGTCATCCAGAACCATCTCCTGCAGCTTCTGGCGCTGACGGCCATGGAGGAGCCCGGCGCCTTCGACGCTGAATCCCTCGTCGCCGAGAAGCTCAAGGTCCTCAAGGCCGTCAAGGTCCCCGGGGACCTGGGCAGGGACACCGTGCGCGGCCAGTACGCGGCCGGCTGGCAGGGCGGTGAGGAGGTCGTCGGCTATCTCCAGGAAGACGGCATCGACCCGCAGTCGAAGACCGACACCTATGCCGCGGTCAAGCTGGAAGTCGACAACCGCCGCTGGGCCGGGGTGCCGTTCTACCTGCGCACCGGCAAGCGGCTCGGCCGCCGGGTCACCGAGATCGCCGTCGTCTTCCAGCGCGCCCCGCACTCGCCCTTCGACCGCACGGCCACGGAGGAGCTGAGCCAGAACGCGCTCGTGATCCGCGTCCAGCCGGACGAGGGCGTCACGGTCCGCTTCGGTTCCAAGGTGCCCGGCACCTCGATGGAGATCCGGGACGTGACCATGGACTTCGCCTACGGCGAGTCCTTCACGGAGTCCAGCCCCGAGGCGTACGAGCGCCTGATCCTCGACGTGCTGCTGGGCGACGCCAACCTCTTCCCGCGCACGGAGGAAGTCGAGGAGTCCTGGAGAATCCTCGACCCGATCGAGGACCACTGGGACCGCCACGGCAGGCCCGAGCAGTACACCGCCGGGACCTGGGGTCCCGAGGCGGCCGACAAGATGCTCGCACGAGACGGACGGAGCTGGCGGCGGCCATGAACACCGACCTGACCAACACCACATCCAGCAAGATCAATTCGGCTCTGGTGCAGGCCCGCAGGGCCGCGGGCAGCCCCGCCGTCGGCATGGTGCTGACGCTGGTCATCGTCACCGACGAAGCCAACCACTACGACGCCCTCAAGGCTGCCGACGACGCTTCCCGGGAGCATCCCGCCCGCATCCTGGTGGTCATCAAGCGATCGGGGCGTTCTGCGCGGGACCGCGGGACCGCCCGCCTCGACGCCGAGGTGCGGGTCGGCGACGAAAGCGGGTCCGGCGAGACAGTACTGCTGCGGTTGCACGGTGAACTGGCCGACCACGCCGACTCCGTGGTGCTGCCGCTGCTGCTGCCCGACGCCCCCGTGGTGGTCTGGTGGCCGGTCGACGCCCCGGCCGACCCGGCCCAGGACCCTCTCGGCGCGCTCGCCCAGCGCCGGATCACGGACAGTTACGCGGTCGAGCAGCCACTGCGCGAACTCGCGGTCCGCGCCACCTCCTACGCACCCGGCGACACCGATCTGGCCTGGACGCGGCTCACCCCATGGCGCTCCATGCTCGCCGCCGCACTCGACCAGGCCCGGACGCCCATCACCTCCGCCGTCGTGGAGAGCGAGGCAGACAATCCCAGCGCCGAGCTGCTGGCCGGCTGGTTCGCCGACCGGCTGAACGTGCCGGTCGAGCAGGTCGTCTCCGACGGACCGGTGGTCACCGCCGTACGACTGCGTACCGCGGACGGCGAGATCCACATCGACCGACCCGACGGCCCATTGGCCAAATTGGCCATTCCCGGCCAGCCCACGCGGACTCTCGCTCTGAAGGTCCGCACCACCGCTGAACTCATCGCCGAGGAGCTGCGACGCCTCGACCCCGACGAGGCGTACGCCGCTGCCCTCCGCGTCAGGGTCACCTCACCCGCCCCGGAGATCCGGGCCAAGGTGACCCCGCTGGTGGAGATACGCAAGAACCAGGAGCACAAACATGTCTGACACCGCCCGCCTCGACCAGCTGCCCGAGTGGACCGAACTCGCGAAGCACCGTGTCGAGTTCGGCGACCTCCACCTGCGTGAGCTGTTCGCCTGGGATCCCGGACGGGCGGAGCTGTTCACCGTCCGCGTCGGCGATCTGCTGATCGACTACTCCAAGCACTTGATCACCGACGAGACGCTGGCGCTGCTCCAGGACCTGGCGAAGGCACGCGGCGTGACCGCCCTGCGCGACGCGATGTTCCGGGGCGAGAAGATCAACGTCACCGAGCAGCGCGCGGTACTGCACACCGCCCTGCGCGCACCGCGCGACGCCGTGATCGAGGTCGACGGCGAGAACGTCGTCCCGGCCGTGCACGCCGTGCTGGACAGGATGAGTGCGTTCGCGGAGCAGGTCCGCTCCGGCGCCTGGACCGGCCACACCGGCGAGCACATCAGGACCGTCGTGAACATCGGTATCGGCGGCTCGGACCTGGGCCCCGCCATGGCATACGAGGCCCTGCGCCCCTACACCGCACGTGACCTCGACTTCCGCTTCGTCTCCAATGTGGACGGCGCGGATCTGCACGAGGCAGTGCGCGATCTGGACCCGGCCCAGACGCTGTTCATCGTCGCGTCCAAGACCTTCACCACCATCGAGACCATCACCAATGCCACATCGGCGCGCAGTTGGCTGCTCGCCGGACTGGGGGCCGGTGATGAAGCCGTCGCGAAGCACTTCGTCGCCCTGTCGACGAACACCGCCAAGGTCTCCGAGTTCGGCATCGACACGGCCAACATGTTCGAGTTCTGGGACTGGGTCGGCGGCCGCTACTCGTACCCCTCCGCCATCGGCCTGTCCCTGATGATCGCCATCGGCCCGGAGAAGTTCCGCGAGATGCTGGACGGTTTCCGGCTGGTCGACGAGCACTTCCGCACGGCGCCACCGGAGGCCAACGCTCCGCTGCTGCTCGGTCTGCTGGGCGTCTGGTACGGCTCGTTCTTCGACGCGCAGTCGCACGCCGTGCTGCCGTACAGCCACTATCTGTCGAAGTTCACGGCGTACTTGCAGCAGCTCGACATGGAGTCGAACGGCAAGTCCGTGGACCGGAAAGGCAATTCGGTGGGCTGGCAGACCGGCCCGGTCGTCTGGGGCACCCCCGGCACCAACGGACAGCACGCCTACTACCAGCTGATCCACCAGGGCACGAAGGTCGTCCCGGCGGATCTCATCGGCTTCGCCGCGCCGGTCGAGGAGCTCAGCCAGGAGCTGAAGGACCAGCACGACCTGCTGATGGCCAACCTCTTCGCCCAGGGGCAGGCCCTCGCCTTCGGCAGGACCAGCGACGAGGTGCGGGCCGAGGGCACTGCGGAGGAGCAGGTCCCGCACCGAACCTTCCCCGGCAACAAGCCCACCACGACGATCCTGGCCCCCTCCCTCACACCGTCGGTGCTGGGCCAGCTCATCGCGCTGTACGAGCACAAGGTGTTCGTACAGGGCGCGATCTGGGACATCGACTCCTTCGACCAGTGGGGCGTCGAACTCGGCAAGGTCCTCGCCAAGCGCATCGAGCCCGCCCTCACCGAAGGCGACCAGGTGTCCGGCCTGGACGCCTCCACGACCGCCCTGGTCGCCGCCTACCGGTCCCTGAGAGGCCGCTGATGCGCCGACTTCCGCCGCACGTCCTGGAGACCGGCCTCCGTGTCGTCGCCGCCCCCGGCAGCCTCGGCATCGTCATCGGCGGTTCCGGCAGCGGCGAAGCGATCGCCGCGAACGAGGTCGACGGGATCAGAGCCGCCTTGGCCTGAACGAGGAGACCGCGGGTGGAGGTCTTCCTGAAGACCCCGTTCAGCGAGGATCCGCGCCACATCCGCCCGCATCGGGATGCTCACAGACTACGAACAGCAAAGGATGCATTGAGATGAACCTCGGACTCATCGGCCTGGGCAAGATGGGCGGCAACATGCGCGAGCGCATCCGCCGGGCCGGACACAGCGTCATCGGCTACGACCGCAACCCGGCCGTCTCCGACGTGGACAGCCTCGCCGAGCTCGTCGCGAAGCTGGACGGCCCACGGATCGTATGGGTCATGGTCCCGGCCGGCGGCCCCACCCAGGCCGTCATCGACGAACTCGCCACCCTGCTCTTGCCCGGTGACATCGTGGTCGACGGCGGCAACTCTCGCTGGACGGACGACGAGAAGCATGCCGCCGAACTCGGCGCGCTCGGCATCGGCTTCGTCGATGCCGGGGTCTCCGGCGGCGTCTGGGGTCTGCAGAACGGTTACGCCCTGATGGTCGGCGGCGAGAAGGAACAGGTGGCGCGCGTCCAGCCGGTCTTCGACGCGCTCAAGCCGGAGGGGGACTTCGGGTTCGTGCACGCCGGCAGGGTCGGCGCGGGCCACTTCGCGAAGATGGTTCACAACGGCATCGAGTACGCCATGATGCAGGCCTACGCCGAGGGCTGGGAGTTGCTGGAGGCGGCCGACTCCGTCACCGACGTCCGCGAGGTCTTCCGTTCCTGGCAGGAAGGCAGCGTCGTCCGCTCCTGGCTGCTCGACCTGGCGGTGAACGCCCTCACCGACGACGAGCACCTGGAGCGACTGAAGGGCTACGCCGCCGACTCCGGCGAGGGCCGCTGGACCGTCGAGGCCGCAATCGACCACGCCGTGCCGCTGCCCGCCATCACCGCCTCCCTCTTCGCTCGCTTCGCCTCGCGCCAGGACGACTCCCCGCAGATGAAGATGATCGCGGCCCTGCGCAACCAGTTCGGCGGCCACGCGGTCGAGGCCGTGAACGGCGGCAACTGACCGCACAGACCCACCGTCTGACGGTCGGGGTGGCCCTCGGCGGCACCGAGATCGTCGCCGGGGTCCTGGATCCCAAGGGCGAGATCATCTCCTGCGTCCGTATCCCCACTGCCCATGGTCCGGGCCGGATCGCCGACGCCATCGCCACCGCGGTCCAACAGGTATGCGAAGGCTGGGACGGTGTCCGGCCCGTGGGGGTCCGTGCCCCGCCGGATACGTCGACGGAGAGCGCTCGAGCGTCCGTTTCGCCCCAACCTCGGCCGGCACGACAAGCCGGCCCGCGACCTGGTCCAGCCGGCGACCGGCCTTCCCATCGTCGTGCAGGCGGACGCCAACGCCCCCGCCGGGCTGGGGAAGCTCGTGCATGGGCGCCGGAGCTGACCACGACGACATGGTGATGGTCACCGTCGGCCAGGACGTGGGCCCCATCGGCGCGGCCAGCCTGGCCCGCCACCACTGACCACCCACTACACCCCTCGCTTACGAAAGAAGATGACCCTTCATGGGTGAGCTCGTCCTGGTCCGGCACGGCGAAACCGAGTGGACCCTGTCACGTCAGCACACCAGCTACACGGACCTCCCCCTCACCGCCCAAGGCGAGGAGGAGGCGAGAGCCGTCGCGCCCCTGCTCGCGCACCGTCCGATCACCCTCGCTCTGACCAGCCCGCTCCAGCGGGCCGTACGCACCGCCGAACTGGCCGGTCTGGAGGGCGCCACGGTCGACGCGGATCTGCACGAGTGGGACTACGGCGGTTACGAGGGCGTCACGACGGCCGAGATCCACCGCACCCGTCCCGACTGGAACCTGTGGACCGACGGCGTAGCCCCCGGGCCCGACGGACACCTCGGGGAGAGCCCGGAGGACATCGGCGCCCGGGCCGACCGCGTTCTGGCGCGGATCGCTCCCGTCCTGCGCGACCCCACTGCGGGCGATGTCGTCCTGGTCGCCCACGCCCACTTCCTCCGGGTGCTGACCGCACGCCGTCTCGGTCTGCCACCCGCAGCAGGAGCCCTGTTCCTGCTCGGCACCGGAACCGTCAGCCGGCTCGGCACGGAGCACGGCCGCCCCGTGGTCACGCGTTGGAACGCCGCACTGCCGACCGAGATCCGCACCGCCGCCTGACCCACATCAGCGCCTGATCACCCCTCACTGCCGCCTGATCAGCGGCACCGGCCCGCACCCGGCACCCCCATCCCGTCTCCTGAACGGAACGCCAAGCCATGTCCATGCACGCCATCCCCCGCACCCTGCCGGTCCAGCCAAGTGCGCCAGGCAATCTCCGCCGCGTCACCTTCATCGCCGCCGCGGCAGCCATCGGCGGCTTTCTCTTCGGCTATGACAGTGCCGTCATCAACGGCGCTGTCACCGGCATCCAGCACCATTTCGACGTCTCCTCCGGCGAGACCGGCACCATCGTCGCCTCCGCGCTGCTCGGCTCCGCCGTCGGCGCCGGCCTCGCAGGGCGTCTCGCCGACCGCATAGGGCGGCTGCGTGTGATGCACCTTGCCGCCGGCCTCTTCGCGATCAGCGCGCTGGGATCCGCCCTGCCCTTCTCCGTATGGGACCTCGGCGCCTGGCGCGTCGTGGGCGGCGTCGCGATCGGCCTGGCCTCGCTGATCGGTCCCACGTACATCGCCGAGGTCGCCCCCGCCGCGTACCGAGGGCGGCTGGCGTCCTTCCAGCAGGCGGCGATCGTGCTAGGCATCACCGCCTCACAGCTCGTCAACTGGGCGATCGCCCAAGGTGCGGAAGGCCGGAGCGAGAGCCCGCTCGGCCCGCTGGAGGCGTGGCAGTGGATGCTCATGGCCGCAGTCGTCCCGGCTGCGGTGTACTTCCTGCTCACCTCGCGCATTCCGGAGTCCCCGCACTATCTGATCGCCTCCGGTCGCCCGGATCAGGCGCGCGCGGCACTGCACGACGTCGAGGGCGAGAAGGCCGACACCGAGGCCCGGATCAGCGAGATCGAACACTCCCTCAGGACAGGTCACAAGCCCCAGCTGCGCGACCTCTTCGGCGGCCGCTTCGGTCTCCTGCCCATCGTGTGGGCCGGCATCGGCCTGGCCGTCTTCCAGCAGCTGGTCGGCATCAACGTGATCTTCTACTACTCGTCGATGCTGTGGCAGTCCGTCGGCATCGACCAGTCCGGCTCGCTCCTGATCAGTCTCTCCACCTCGATCATCAACATCATCGGTACGGTCGTGGCGGTGCTGTTCATCGACCGCATCGGCCGCAAGCCACTGGCCCTGATCGGCTCAGCGGGCATGGCGGTCTCACTGGGGTTGGCCGCCTGGGCGTTCTCGTACAAGACGGGTAGCGGCGACAGCCTGTCGATTCCGGACACCCAGGGCACTGTGGCGCTGGTCGCCGCGCACGCCTTCGTGTTCTTCTTCGCCGCGTCCTGGGGGGTCGTCCTGTGGGTCATGGTCGGCGAGATGTTTCCCCTGAAGATCCGTGCGGCCGCGATGTCGGCGGCGACGGCCTTCAACTGGATCGCGAATTGGGCGGTCACCGAGACCTTCCCGCGCATGTCGGACTGGGACCTTTCGGCGACGTACGTTATCTACGCCGCCTTCGCGCTGCTGTCTTTGGGCTTCGTCTCCGTCTTCGTGAAGGAGACCAAGGGCAGGCAGCTGGTGGACATGGGCTGAGCTGACGGGGCGCCCCTGCAACGCTGTTCCCCGGCCAGGGAATCCACGGAAGATCGACCCTGAAGGAACTGGAAGGGGTCTCCGACCGAAGTCGGAGACCCCTTCCTGATGTCCAGCCCCAGCGGGCGGCGACACCACCCAGGCCGTTCCCGACGTCCTCCCCGGCCAAGTTGGCCGCCGCGCTTCGCGGTGCCGGCCTCGATGGCGGTGCCGACGAGGCTCGCGGCGGCGATGCGGCGGAGGTTCGAGGCGGTGGCGGGGTGAAAGGGCCAGCCATGGTCGGGAAGTGGCCAAAAGCCTGACAAGACCCGTGTTGCCGCCAGGTAAAGGCCCATGTGATCCACTGCACGCAGCGCAAGCGGGGCAGTGACCGGCTCACCGACTTTCGGACAA
This sequence comes from Streptomyces sp. NPDC002577, assembly GCF_053594815.1. NCBI lineage: Bacteria > Bacillati > Actinomycetota > Actinomycetes > Kitasatosporales > Streptomycetaceae > Streptomyces > Streptomyces sp. NPDC002577. The sequence continues at coordinate 28,562 of NZ_JBSFWK010000072.1, forward strand.
CCGTCTCCGAAATGGTGACAGTCGATCATCCGACTGGAACGATCAACATAACGCCCGGGCGACCCATCGCTCTCCTCGTCGGAGGCTTTTCCATCCTCCGACGCTCGTCTATCCGGCTGTCACCGCGCAGCCGATGCAAGGAGTTGCAGCAGTGACGGACAGTGGGGCATGGGCGGTCCCGCGGTGGCATTGCCCGCCTGCACGTAGCTTGTGGCCGGCCGGATCCCCGTCGTCCTTCGTTCACTGATGCATGGGCGAACACTTCCTGCTTCTTTTGTGAGTCGAGGAGACTCTTGACCATCAACATGTCCGGCAGACCGCTCCTGCCAGCTCTTGGAACAGCTCTGCTGGTCCTCGCGGCAACCCAGTCGGTGTCCGCTGCTGCTGGGACTCCATCCGCCCCTGCTGGCAGCAACACCGCCGACTCAACAATCTCCGGTTTCCCGGCGCCGGTGTCCGTCACCCTGGTGACCGGCGACAAGGTCACCGTCACTCCGGCCGGGAAGAACCCGGCCACCATCACTGTCCAGGCCCCGGACGGAGATACCGCCGAAGCCAGAATCACCAAGGTCGGCGGCGACACTTACGTCTATCCCGCCTCGGCCGTCAGATATCTGGCCGCCGGTGTGCTGGACAGACGGCTCTTCAACATCACCGAGCTGATCACCGATGGATACGACGACGCGCACACAGGGCACGTGCCGCTCATCGTCACCTACGAGAAGGGCCTGGGCAGCACCGCGAAAGGCGCCTTGAAGCAGGCTCGGTCGCTGCCCGACGAAGCGACGGACATCCGCCCGCTCACCAGCGTCAACGGGGCCGCGCTCGCCGAGGGCCACAAGCAGGCGGCAGCCTTCTGGGATTCCCTCACCGGTACAGGCCCGAACGGGTCGGAGGCGCGCTCACCCTTCGCCACGGCGAGTTCCTCCGACGCTGTCAGCTCGTTCACCGGCGGCGTGGCCAAGGTGTGGCTGGACGGAAAAGTCAGCAGCCAACTCGCCGAAACCACGGCGCAGATCGGTGCCCCGAAGGTGTGGGCCGACGGAAACACCGGCAAGGGTGTCGACGTCGCGGTCCTGGACACCGGGTACGACCTCAGCCACCCCGACCTGGCCGGAGTGGTCGCGTCGTCGGAGAGCTTCGTCCCGGGCGAGAGCGTCGACGACCAGCACGGGCACGGCACGCATGTCGCTTCCACGATCGCCGGCAGCGGCGCCGCCTCTGACGGCAAAGAGAAAGGCGTCGCCCCTGGTGCATCCCTGCACGTGGGCAAGGTGCTGAGCAACGGTGGCAGCGGTCAGGACTCCTGGATCCTGGCCGGGATGGAATGGGCTGCCCGCGACGTCAAGGCACGAGTGGTCAGCATGAGCTTGGGGTCGGAAGACCCCAGTGACGGCACCGACCTGCTCAGCCAGTCGGTGAACCAGCTGAGTGCCGAGACCGGCACGCTGTTTACCATCGCCGCGGGCAACTCGGGCCCCGAAGACCACACTGTCAGGGCCCCCGGGACCGCCAGCGCCGCACTGACCGTCGGCGCCGTCGACTCCCACGACGCGATCGCCGGCTTCTCCAGCCGGGGCCCGCGCCTCGGCGACGACGGCCTCAAGCCCGAGATCACCGCGCCCGGGGTGGGTGTCCTGGCAGCCCGCTCCCATTACTACTGGGGCGGCGAGGGCTACTACATGACGCTGAGCGGCACCTCCATGGCGACCCCGCACGTCGCCGGGGCCGCCACGCTGCTGGCCGCCGAGCATCCGGACTGGAACGGCGCCCAGCTCAAGGACGCTCTGGTGAGCACCGCAGCGCCGACCGACTCGATCAGCGCGGACGACGGAGGCAACGGCAGAGTGGACGCCGCGGCCGCCACCGGCTCCACGCTCTTCGCCACCGGCACGGCCGACGCGGGAATGCACTCTCTGGGCGGAAAGCCCGGCGAAACCGTCGAGAAGCCGGTGCAGTGGACCAACACCGGTGACGAACCGGTCACCGTCGACGTGGCCGTCGACGCTCCTGGCGCCCCGGCCGGTCTGTTCACCCTCTCCACCACGCAGTTGACGGTCCCGGCCCACAGCAGCGCTTCCGCGACCATGACCACTCACCTGGACAAGGCCCCGGCCGCCCACCGCTACACCGGCCGGATCACCGCTTCGGTCTCCGGGACGGTGGCGACCCGTACGCTCATCGGTGTCAGCACGCAGCAGAAGCCCTACCACCTGCGTATCAAACTCCAGGACCGGGCGGGCCATCCGGTGGACGGCCTGGTGGAGCTCCTGCGCAAGGGCGCCGGGGCGAACGCCTACTCCCTCGCCTACAGCTCCGGCGGCGAGCTGGACACGATCGTCCTGCCGGGCACATACGCGGCCTGGTCCTTCGCGGCGGTGGAGGGTGTCCACGGCAAGTCCTCGCTCGGCCTGGCGCTGCTCACCCAGCCCCAGATCGAGGTCACCGAAGACATCGATGTCGTTCTCGGCGGATCCGCCCTCCACGAGACTGCCGCCCCGACGCCCAGACCCAGCACCACCGACCTCCAGGGACGGGTCGACTACTACCGTTCCTTCGGCGGCGACGAGACCGCGGGCAGCGCGCTCAACGTCGGCGCGGTCTACGACAGCATCTGGGCCCAGCAGACCGCCAAGGTCTCGAAGGGCTCGATGACTTACACCGCGCGCTGGCGCAAGCAGCAGCCGCTGCTCAGCCTGGCTTCCGGCGGCCAGTCCTTCGACGACCTGTGGCTGCAGCCCGGCTCTGCCAAGCTGCCCGAAGGCAGCAGCACCCTGCCGGTCCTCTTCGCCGGTTCAGGCACGAAGGCCGACTACGCCTCGCTGGACGCCGCGGGCAAGGCCGTCGTCGTCCGCTACAACGGCGACGACGAGCAGATAGCCGCGGCCAAGGACGCGGGTGTGAAGCTGCTCCTGCTGGTCAACGACAGGTATGGCCGACTGCGCGAGCCAATCGGCCGTACCTCCCTGACGGTCGCCGGACTGTCCAGGACGGAGGGCGAGAAGCTGATCACGCGTATCCAGGGCAGCGAAGTCGGCAGCGTCGCAATGAAGGCCGTCTCCCATCCCGTCACGACGTACCTCTACGACCTGGTCCACAGCTGGCGCGACCGGATCCCGGCCGACCAGACCTACGCGCCGAAGGCCGGACAACTCGCGCGGGTCGAGGTCGACTTCCGCAACGACCCGACGCACGAGGTCCAGGAGTACCGCTACGACGTCCACTCCTACCTGCCGTATCGGTACGGCGTGACCGCTGTCTCCAACACCGGTACCCATCGCACCGACTACGTCACCTCGGACACGTCCTTCCAGTGGATGGAGGAGGTCTACGAAGTCAGCAAGGTGCCCGAGACATGGCAGAACTCGGACCGGCTCATGTACCCGGCAGGACGGACCACCGAGGTCATGTGGTTCGGCCCGATCCAGCGGCCCCGGGTCAACGGGAGCATCGAGCTGCCCCACAGGACGGGTGACAAGCTCGTCGCGTACGTACCCGGCTGGGGTGATTCAGGCGAGAACCACGTCGGTACCTTCGGCTACGGCCCCAACTCCCAGACGACCGAGCTGTACCGAGGCGGCGATCTCCTCGCCACGACCGGCGGCGGCTGGATCGAGGCGGACCTCCCGCCCGCCAAGTCCGCCTACCGGCTGGTGACCAGTACTGCTCGGACCGGCACCTACCCCTACTCCACCAGGACCCGCACCGAATGGACCTTCAGCTCGGCCTCCGCGGGAAGTAGCAACGAGGTGCGGCAACTGCCACTCGTCCAGCTCGACTACCGGATTTCCACCGCCGCCGACGGAAGCGCCCGGCGTGACGCCAAGCTTGTCGTCACCCCGTCACACCTCCCCGGTGGTCCGGGGACCGCTCTCCGTACGAACAGCGTGGAGCTCTCCTACGACGACGGCGCGACCTGGAAGCGCGCGGTGCTGAGCAGCTCCGCCGAGGGTGCGCTCGTCAAGCTCCACGCGCCCACCACTGCCCGTTTCCTCACTCTGCGTGTCCGGGCGAGCGACAGCCGGGGCAACACCGTGACCCAGACCATCACCCGCGCGGTAGCGATCGCCTGATCCCCGCCGTCCACCGAAGCACCTGGCCGCGGGCCCGGGGCCGCCTGGCCCCGGGCCCGCGGCGCCGCCCGATACCGGCGACGGGTCACTTCGTCACAGCCCGGTGCAGGCCCCGTCGTCTGCGCGAGACGGGGCCGATGTCCCCTCAGGCCCCCCACGCAGCCTGTTCTCATGGGCCTGCCTGCTCATGCCGTCGTGCCCATCCGCTCGGCCCGGCGGGCAGCCGCCCCGCTCGGTGAGGGGGCGAGCGCTCGGCGGCACCCTGGACCAGTTCCAGGTCTGCCTGGTATGGGCGATGGCTGCGTCCGTGAGCAGGGAGACCAGGGGGCGTTCACGCGGGAGCGCCGCAGCCGCGTCAGGCCGGCGCGTTCGGGTGCGCCTGGCGCCGGGCCGTGACGAAGGAGTTCAGAGCATCCGAACCGAGTGCGGAGGTACCGAACAGCTTCAGAAACAGCTCGTCGCGGAGCCCGCGCGTGCGCACCCATGTGCTGAGCGCTGACTGTGGTCTGCATCCTCCTGACGCCATGGACGTCCCTGACCATGGCTGAAGCATCCTTTGACCCGGGCTCAGTCGAAGCGCAGATCGGAGAGCTGCTTGGCGGTGATGTCGTCTTCGGGCATAGGGTCGGTTGCCCTGGCGGCCATGAGCGTGGCCATCTCCCCGCCTGCCCGCCGTATGCGTGCGGGCAGGCCCTCCGTGTGCGCGTCGCTGCCGGATCCCCAGTCCTCGGACGCGGCATAGACCGCGGTCGGGACGGCGACGGCGCGCAGGTAGGCGAAGAGCGGGCGCAGGGCGTGTTCCAGGACCAGTGAGTGGCGGGCCGTGCCCCCTGTTGCTGCGATCAGGACCGGCTTGCCGGTGAGGGCGTCCGGATCGATCAGGTCGAAGAAGGACTTGAACAGTCCGCTGTACGACGCGGAGAACACCGGCGTCACGGCGATCAGGCCGTCGGCGCCCGTGACCGTGTCGATCGTTGTGGCCAGCTGTGGTGGCGGGAAACCGGTCACGAGGTTGTTGGCTATGGGTACGGCCAGGGCACGCAACTCTATGACGTCGACTTCCACCTTGTGGTCCTGATCCGCGAGCTTTTCGCGGACCGCGTCAGTGAGCCGGTCGGCGAGCAGCCGTGTGGAGGACGGGACGCTCAGCCCCGCCGATACTGCGACGAGCTTCATGCGGCGGACACCTCTTCGGATTCCGTGGCGGCGGCGAGCAGGGAGTGGTGGGTCGGCGCGTCCGGCACGCCAGCCGGCCGCTCTGCGGCGAACTCCTTGCGCAGTACTGGCACGACCTCCTCGCCGAGCATGTCGAGTTGCTCGAGGACGGTCTTGAGCGGCAGCCCGGCGTGGTCCATCAGGAACAGCTGGCGCTGGTAGTCGCCGGCGTACTCGCGGAAGGACAGCGTCCGCTCGATGACCTGCTGCGGGGAGCCGACGGTCAGCGGCGTCTGCTCGGTGAAGTCCTCCAGCGAGGGCCCGTGCCCGTACACGGGCGCGTTGTCGAAGTACGGCCGGAACTCGCGCACCGCGTCCTGGGAGTTCTTCCGCATGAACACCTGACCGCCGAGGCCGACGATGGCCTGCTCGGGCGTGCCGTGGCCGTAGTGCGCGTACCGCTCCCGGTACAGCTCGACCATCCGCTTGGTGTGGTCGGGCGGCCAGAAGATGTTGTTGTGGAAGAAGCCGTCGCCGTAGTACGCGGCTTGTTCGGCGATCTCCGGGGAGCGGATGGAGCCGTGCCAGACGAACGGCGGGACCCCGTCCAGTGGGCGGGGCGTGGACGTGAATCCCTGAAGCGGCGTACGGAACGTGCCCTCCCAGTTGACGACGTCCTCGCGCCATAGCCGGTGCAGCAGGCCGTAGTTCTCGATGGCGAGGTTGATGCCCTCCCGGATGTCCTGGCCGAACCAGGGGTAGACGGGACCGGTGTTGCCGCGCCCCATGATGAGGTCGACGCGCCCGTCGGCCAGGTGCTGGAGCATCGCGAAGTCCTCGGCGATTTTCACCGGGTCGTTGGTGGTGATGAGGGTGGTGGCGGTGGAGAGGATCAGCCTCTCGGTCCGCGCGGCGATGTAGCCGAGCATGGTGGTCGGCGACGATGGGACGAACGGCGGGTTGTGGTGCTCACCGGTCGCGAAGACGTCCAGGCCGACCTCCTCCGCCTTCAGCGCGATGGCGACCATGGCCTTGATGCGCTCGCGCTCGGTCGGTGTACGGCCCCTGGTCGGATCCGGTGTGACGTCGCCAACGCTGAAGATCCCGAACTGCAAGGTTCCTCCATTCATCAGGTGATCGAGTGGTCCTCGGACGGTAGGAGTGCACCGCATGGCCGGGATGACTGTGCGTGCACGGGAAGGGGCTCCACAGCGTCCTTCTCCCGTGCCCTGGCCATTGGGCGGAGGCTTCGCCCTGCTCGCGTGGAACTCCGCTGGCTCAAGGAGGAAGGCACACAGCCCGGCGTGACGCAGGCGTTCGACGTCATGAAGGCCGGCATGTCCGACGGTGCGTCGGACGGGGATGCCGTCGTTCTGCAGTTCCGTGATGACCCCGGTCCAGCTGGATGCGTCCGTGGACGCACCGTGCACGAGAACGGATGTGGGAGTGGGATTTGTTGCCGTGTTTGGGCTGTTCTCCTTGGTTGTCGGAAGTGTGTCGAAAGTGTGTGTCGGGTGGTAGTCGGGAGTGAGCGTGTGGCGTTGTGTCAGCCGGCGTGGAGCGCGGTGCGCAGGGTGCCGGTGGCAAGCGTGATGGCGGCTTCGGCGGCGTGGGTTCCGCGGAGGGCGTTGAGCATGACGAAGTCGTGGATGATGCCCTGGTAGCGGACGGCGGTCACCGGGACACCCGCCTCACGCAGCTTGTTGGCGTAGGCCTCGCCCTCGTCGCGCAGTACGTCGGCCTCGCCGGTGATGACGAGGGCCGGCGGCAGCCCGGTGAGCTGCTCGGTGGTGGCCCGCAGCGGCGATGCGGTGATCTCGGCGCGCTCCGCCTCGTCGGTGGTGTACTGGTCCCA
>NZ_JBSFWK010000073.1:0-31243 GCF_053594815.1 Streptomyces sp. NPDC002577
CCGATGGTACTGCAGGGGGGACCCTGTGGGAGAGTAGGACGCCGCCGAACAAATTTTGAGAAAACCCCCGCACCTTCCGGTGCGGGGGTTTTCTGCGTTTCAGGAGACTTTCTACGTTTAAGGTCGAGGCATGAGATACGACCTGGTCATCTTTGACAACGACGGCGTCCTCGTCGACAGCGAGCCACTGTCCAACACCGTCCTTGCCGCCTATCTCACCGAGTTGGGGCATCCCACCTCGTATGAGGACTCCATACGCGACTACATGGGCGGCTCCATCCATCGCGTCCACGACACCATCCGTGAGCGATACGGCAAGGAACTGCCCGCCGAGTTCGACCAGGAAGTCCTGGCACGGACCCTCGCCGCCTTCGAGCGGGACCTTCAGCCCGTGGCCGGCGTCGTCGACGTACTCGAATGGCTCCAGGCCGACGGTGTGCCCTACTGCGTCGCATCCTCCGGGCGGCATGCCCGGATCCGGTTCTCCCACCGCACGACCGGGCTGGACCAGTGGTTCGACGAAGCGCGGCTCTTCAGTGCCGAGGACGTCGGACGAGGCAAGCCCGCACCCGACCTCTTCCTCCATGCCGCGGCCTCCATGGGGGCCGCCCCCGAGCGCTGCGTCGTGGTCGAGGACAGCCCGCTCGGCGTCCAGGCGGCGCTCGCGGCCGGCATGGATGTCTATGGCTACACCGCTATGACACCCGCCCATCAGCTCGCCGGGGCTACGCAACTCTTCCCGGACATGGGCGCTTTGGTCGACCTCCTCAAGAGCTGAGCGAAATTCATCTTCGGTACCGCTACCCACGGGTACCCCGAGGCCCCTACGCTCCCGCCATGACAGAAGTGCTGCGGCGCGGTAGGGGCTCTCTGGCGTTCAGCTTCTTTGCGCAGGGTGTCGCGTTCGCCCTGCTCGTGACGCGCATTCCAGCGATCCAGGACCGCTACGGGATATCCGACGGGCTGTTGCCCGCCTTCCTGGCTGCCGTGCCGATACTCGCCGGCGTCGGCAGCGTCACCACCGAGCGACTGGTGCGGCGGGTGCGGCCGAGCCGCCTGCTGCGCTGGTCCCAGCCCGTCGTACTGCTGGCGCTGCTCGGTGTCGGGGCGGGCGAGGGCGTATGGGAACTGGCCCTGTCACTCGCGGCGTTCGGACTCGCAGTTGGTGCGCTGGACGCGACCATGAACATGCTGGGCGTCAGCCTGCAGCGGGCCTACGGGCGGAGCATCATGCTCGGCTTCCATGCCGCGTACAGCCTCGGCGGGATCGCCGGAGCGTCGCTCGCCTGGGCAGGGGCGCACTGGGAGCTCTCGCTCTTCGTCTCGTATCTGCCGGTGGTCGTGGTGCTCCTGCCGACGGTGCTTGTCGGAAGCCGGTGGTACGTCGATGCGGACGCCTCTAAGGACGCGCTGCCCGGACACCGTGCGGAACAAGCAGAACAAGCAGATCAAGCAGAACAAAGGGAGCAAGCGGAACGAAGCCCCGTCGTCTTCCGGCTGCTGCTGCCGCTCTGCCTCGTCATGACCTTCGCGTACATCGGGGACTCGACCGTCTCCAACTGGAGTGCGAAGTATCTGCAGGACGTGCTGGGCAGTTCGGAGCAGATGGCGACCGTCCCGTACAACGTCTACATGGTGACCACCCTGATCGGGCGGTCGCTCGGGGATCTCGGGGTGCGGCGCTTCGGTGCGGTGGCCGTCGTGCGCGGCGGGGCGCTGGTGGCCGCGCTCGGGTTCGCCGTCGTGGCGTCGGCGCCCGGGGCGTGGATCGGCATGCTCGGTTTCACGCTGCTCGGGCTCGGGCTGTGTGTGCTCGTGCCGCAGACCTTCGCGGCGGCGGGGCGGCTCTTCCCCGGGGACTCCGACACGGCGGTCGCGCGGCTCAACGTCTTCAACTATGTGGGCTTCCTGATCGGCTCCCCCCTGGTGGGGGCCTTGGGGGACGCGTGGAACTACCGGGGGGCGATGCTCGTCCCCATGGCGCTGGTGCTGGTGACCTTGTTGTATGCCCGGTCGTTCATCGCTGGACCAGACCGATACGGTGACGGGCATGAGCGGCCGCGCACAGCTGATGTGGGACGAAGCAGTAACGGGCTATGACTTCGGTCCGGGCCACCCCATGGATCCGGTCCGACTGGCGCTGACCAGGCGGCTCGTCGCCGCGTTCGGGCTGGACAGCGGGCTGGACGTGGTGGCGGCCAAGCGGGCGGGTGACTCGACGCTGCGGCTCGTGCACCGTGAGGACTACATCGAGGCGGTCAAGGCGGCCTCCGCCGATCCGGAATCGGCGGACGGGACATACGGGCTCGGGACGATGGACGACCCTGCGTTCGCCGGCATGCACGAGGTGTCGGCACTGATCGCCGGGCAGTCCGTGGGCGCGGCCGAGGCGGTGTGGCACGGGGACGCGCTGCACGCGGTGAACTTCGCAGGCGGGCTGCACCACGCCATGCCCGGGGGCGCCGCGGGATTCTGTATCTACAACGACGCGTCGCTGGCCATCGCCCGCCTGCTGGAGCTGGGTGCGGAGCGGGTCGCGTACGTGGATGTGGACGTGCACCACGGAGACGGCGTTCAGGCGGCGTTCTGGGAGGACCCCCGGGTGCTCACGATCTCGCTGCACGAGCATCCGCGGATGCTGTTTCCGGGGACGGGGTGGCCGGAGGAGACGGGCGCGGACTCGGCGGAGGGTTCGGCGGCCAATGTGGCGCTGCCGCCCGGCACCGGGGACGCGGGCTGGCTGCGCGCGTTCCACTCGGTCGTACCGGAGCTGCTCGCGGACTTCCGCCCGCAGGTACTGGTGACGCAGCACGGCGCCGACACGCACTTCGAGGACCCGCTGGCGCATCTCGCGGTGTCGCTGGACGCACAGCGGGCCGTACAGGTCGCGTGCCACGACCTGGCGCACGAGTACGCCGACGGGCGGTGGATCGCGCTCGGCGGCGGCGGTTACGCGGTGGTGGACGTGGTGCCCCGGTCGTGGACGCATCTTGTGGCGATCGCGGCGGGGCGGCCCATCGAACCCGAGACCTCGGTCCCCGAGGAGTGGCGGCAGGAAGTGTATGCGCGGACACGGCAGTTGGCGCCGGTGCGCATGACGGACGGTCGGTGGCCGGCCTCCTGGAAGGGATGGGAGGACGGGTACGACCCGGCCGACCGTCTCGACCAGGCGGTCCTCGCCACGCGTCGGGCCGTGTTCCCGATGCGCGGCCTCCTGGCGTAGCGGGCGGTCACCGGCATCGGACTGAGGCCGTCACGGCCTCGGACAAGTGGCGTTACGCCAACTGTGCGGTGTTTCCCGGTTTTCGGGGTTCGCCGGGCACCGGTGCGCCAGCATCGGGGCGTGTTGAGCACCGGAGCGTTGCGTGCGCATCTCCTGGCGGCCAGACTGGCCGGGCCCGTGGCCACCTCGCGTGAGGAGAGCCTGCGGAGTTACCGGCTCTTCGCGGCGCGAGATCCGCGGGTGCTGCTCGGACTCGATCCCGAGTGGACCTGGGGGCCGCGGGACGTGATCGCGCTCATGGCCGACAAGTGCGGTGTATCGGCCGATCCCCTGGACACGGCAGGGCACGACGTGATCGATCCCGAGCGGACTCTGGCGGGGCTCGACGCCTTCGCGGAGCGGCTGGGCCGGGCGGCGCGGCGGTGCGAACCCGTCCTCCTCGGGACAGGTCACCCGCATCGGCTGCTCGGCTTCTACGCCGCCTTGGCCAGTGCGCTGTCAGCGGCAGGCTGTCCCGTTCTCACCCCGGCGCAGGGTCGCAGTGTCGACATAACGACCCGGTTCGGTCTACGTACGTACAACCTCGACTACGTACGAGGAGTCGCGTTGGTGCGGGAACCGGGCGCCCAGGGCGCCGGTCGTGACACCGGCGCACACACCCACTCGCCGCTCCCGGTTCGTACCGCGCTGGCGGCTGCGGCCGAAGCCGGCGGGCCGCTGCCGGCGCTCGTTGTCGGAGACCACGGGTGGGCCTGCGGGGCAGGTCAGCTCGGTATTGACGCCATCGGCGTTGCTGACACGGACGATCCGGCGCTGTTCGTGGGAGAGGCTGAGGGGCGGGTGTCCGTCGCCGTTCCGCTTGATGACGCTGTGCGGTCTGATTACTACCGACCGCTTACTCGCTATGTACTCAATCGAGCGTGTCTGTCACAGTAAGCAGCCGATGGCTGCTCCTCTTCCCCACATGCATCACCCGCCCCTAGTCTGGGGAGTGAGCGCACAGCGACGAGGAGTCACCGGAGGGGAAGCCGGTGCCCGTCATGTGTGGAAGGTTCAGGTGTGTCATGGCTGCTGCTGGCGAGAGGCCTCTGAACGAGGTTCAGTTCCTGACCGTGGCGGAAGTCGCCTCGGTGATGCGCGTGTCCAAGATGACCGTGTACCGGCTGGTGCACAGCGGTCATCTGCCCGCTATCCGGGTGGGGAGGTCCTTCCGAGTCCCGGAGCAAGCGGTTCACGAGTACCTTCGCGAGTCGTATGTGGGGGTGGAATCGGCCTGACGGCGTCCTTTGGGATCCTCGATTACAGATGCGGAGCTCGGGCGGGGTAGGCTAGCCCCTCGTAGGTCGTGTGGGCCCAAGTCAGCCCCGCACCGAGTGATTGTCCCCGCCCCCGCGGGGGTTGTCCGAGAAGTGAGCGAGGGTAGTCGTGGGCTCTGTTATCAAGAAGCGGCGTAAGCGGATGGCGAAGAAGAAGCACCGCAAGCTGCTGAAGCGCACCCGCGTTCAGCGTCGCAACAAGAAGTAAGCGACCGCTGCACCAAGCGCGCTCTGTGGCCCTCTCACCGCACGGTGGGAGGGCCACAGCCCGTTCACCGGAAAGTCGGTCGCCTTTTCAGGGCATGCGGGGCGCAGGTCTTTTCTTCTGCCGCATGCGTGGTCGTACGCTGGGCCCCGGAGCTCGGTCCCCGCGCGGATCTGTAAACGCAGGTCTGCGCAAGCTGTGCACCTCGTCTGTACGTACGTCTGTGGCTGTCGTCACTTCCTGCATCGAGTGGTCATCGCAGCGCAACATCCAGCCGCTAACGTGGCGCGCAGGAACGGCAGGACAGGGCACGACAAGGGCTGGGAAGGTAGGCGCTGATCTTGGGCAAGGTCGTGCTCGTCACCGGGGTGGCCCGGCAGCTGGGGGGCCGGTTCGTACGACGGATCCAGCGCGATCCCGAAGTGGACCGGGTGGTCGCGGTCGACGCCGTGCCGCCCGAGCATCATCTGGGGGGCGCCGACTTCGTGCGCGCCGACATCCGGCAGCCGGCGATCGCCCGGGTGCTCGCCGAGCACGCCGTCGACACGGTCGTCCACATGGACGTCACCGGCTACCCGCTGGGCGGCGGCAGCCGGACCTCGGTCAAGGAGACCAACGTCATCGGCACCATGCAGCTGCTCGGTGCCTGCCAGAAGTCGCCCAGCGTCAAGCGCCTGGTCGTGAAGTCCAGTACGAACGTGTACGGGTCGGCGCCGCGCGATCCCGCCGTCTTCACCGAGACGACGCCGCCCAAGTCGCTGCCCAGCGGCGGCTTCGCCAAGGACACCGTCGAGGTCGAGGGATATGTGCGCGGCTTCGCGCGGCGCCGGCCGGATGTGGCGGTGTGCGTGCTGCGGTTCGCCAACATCCTCGGCCCCACGGCCGACTCGCCGCTCGCGGACTACTTCTCGCTGCCGATACTGCCGACCGTGTTCGGCTACGACCCGCGGCTGCAGTTCGTTCACGAGGACGATGTGATCGACGTGCTGCGGATCGCCTCGCACGAGCCCGAGCGCGGCACACTCAACAGCGGCACGTTCAACATCGCCGGTGACGGTGTGCTGCTCCTCTCGCAGTGCGCGCGCCGTCTGGGGCGGCCGACCGTGCCGGTGCTGCTGCCGGCCGTCAGCTGGGTCGGCACGGCGCTGCGCACGGTCGGCATGACCGACTTCTCTCCCGAGCAGCTCAGGCTGCTCACACACGGCCGGGTCGTGTCGACTCATCAGATGCGCGAGACACTGGGTTTCCGGCCGAAATACACGACTGCGGAAACGTTCGCGGACTTCGTACGCAGCCGCGGACCGGGACTGCTGCCGCCGGAGGCCCTTGCGGGGGCCGTCGACCGGATCGCCGCGCTGCCCGTCCTGGGCGGCGGCCACCCCCCGACGCAGAGCGCCACATGAGGAGCGCATCAACGATGGCGGACGCCAAGGTCATTCCGTTCGACGACGATCGCTCGCGCGGGGGTGCGCAGCGCCCGCCGCGCCGGCGGGCCCAGGTCCGGCGCAAACCGGAGTCTTTGGGTACCCGCGAGGTCCAGGTCCTGCCCGGAGTGCAGGAACAGGAGCAGGGCGGTGCGCAGATGCCCCGTGAGCCGAAGGAACCACAGACGCCACGGCGAGAGGCATCGGCGGCGGGCTGGGACCGGCGGATCGCCGGCGGCCTCGCCTTCCTGCGGCGGCGGCTGACCGGCGACTACGACGTCGACGACTTCGGGTACGACCAGGAGCTCACCGACAAGGTTCTGATGTCGGTGCTGCGGCCCGTGTACGACAAGTACTTCCGGGTCGAGGTGAAGGGCATCGAGAACATCCCGTCGGAGGGCGGGGCGCTGATCGTCGCCAACCACTCGGGGACGCTGCCGCTGGACGGCCTGATGATGCAGGTCGCCGTGCACGACAACCATCCCACGGGCCGGCATCTGCGGCTGCTCGCCGCGGATCTGGTGTTCGTGCTGCCGGTCGTCAACGAGCTGGCGCGCAAGGCCGGGCACACCCTGGCGTGTGCGGAGGACGCCGAGCGGCTCCTGCAGCGGGGCGAACTGGTCGGGGTGATGCCGGAGGGCTTCAAGGGCATCGGGAAGCCGTTCAGCGAGCGCTACAAGCTGCAGCGCTTCGGGCGCGGCGGCTTCGTCTCGACCGCGCTGCGGGCCGGGACCCCGATCGTGCCGTGCTCGATCGTCGGGGCCGAGGAGATCTACCCGATGATCGGCAACGCGAAGACGCTCGCGCGGCTGCTGGGGTTCCCGTACTTCCCGATCACGCCGACGTTCCCCTGGCTCGGTCCGCTGGGGGCGGTGCCCCTGCCCACGAAGTGGACGATCCAGTTCGGCGAGCCGATCGCGACGGACAGCTATCCGCCGGAGGCGGCGGAGGATCCGATGCTGATGTTCAACCTGACGGACCAGGTCCGCGAACAGATCCAGCACACGCTGTACAAGCTGTTGGTGCAGCGCCGGTCGGTGTTCTTCTAGCGGGCGACGACGGGGGCGCCCTTCCGGAGAAGGGCGCCCCCGTTGCCGTACGGACTGTTACTTCGCGTCTTCGCCGTCGATGCCCAGGCCGGGCAGGAACGGCAGCAGCGGCGGGACCGTGATGTCCGGCTCCGGGGACGCGCTGGCCTCGCCGGACGGGCTTGCGCTGGTCTCGACGGGCGGGTCGAGCAGTCCGCCCGTGTTGCCGCCGAGCAGGCCCTGGTCCGAGCTGGAGGCGGAGGGCTCGGCCTTGCCGCTGCCGTTCGTGCTGCCTGCCGAAGAGCCGGAGCTCGTGGGCGACGGACGGCTGCTGCCGGAGGGGTCGGTGGACTCCTCGCCGGTGCCCGGCTGCATGGTGCCGGTTCCGGAGGAAGGGGATCCCGGCAACAGGGACTGCAGCGGAGCGACCTCTTGGTCTATGGCGTCGAAGACCGAGCTGACCTGGCGGCTCACGTCGTGGAGCTGGACGGGCAGCCGCTCGCGCAGGGACGTCCATGCGCCGCGGTGCGACTGGGAGAACGCCGACAGTGCCTGGATGGGCCCGAGCGAGCCGTCCCGCTCGTATGCCGAGTGGAGCAGGCGGTGGCCTTCGCCGGCGTCGTACTGCATGCCGGAGAGTGCGCGTCTCACCTCGGAGACGGATTCGTGGTCGAGGTCGCCGGAGCGGCCCCGCTCCATGAGCCGGCGGGCCTCGTTCAGCCGGGTCGCCGCCTGGTCCAGATAGATCCGGCCGCGGTCGGTGTCGCTGTCGGCCATGCCGAGCTTGAGATCCTCCATGCCGCGCTTGAGCCCGTACAACGAATCGCCGGGCAGGGCGTCGGAGCTGGCAGCGGCGACTCCGCCGAAGGCCCCGGCGGCCACGCCGACGGTCAGCCCACCCGCGGCGATGCTCTTGGACAGGCGGGAGCGGGCCCGGAGCTTGCGCAGCGGGCTCGCCCGGTGCGCGCCCCGGCGGGACCGCTGTTCGGGCACCGGGGAACCTGGGCCCTCGCCGCCCGCCTCCGTACCTTCGAGCAGCATGGATTCCATCGCTGCCACGAGCCGCGCCCGCTGGACGACCTTGACTCCGGCGTCCAGCTCCGGTTTCGGCAGCCCGCCGAGACCGGTCGCCAGGGCCAACAGCCGCTGCTTCTCGGCCTGGTCGGCCGAGTCGCCGGGCTGCTCGGCTGCCGTGCCCCGGTCGGACTGATCCTCCAGGGCCTGGGCGAAGGCGTTCGCCCGCCGGTGTGCCGATACATTCGCGATCACTGGCGGCACCTCCTCTCGTCATGACGGTCGACTCCCCAGGGGGTCCTGAGGGTTGCACACCTTGAGCACATCCACACGATCGAGTGAGCGGTGACGGTCAGGGTGTGACCACAGGGAGCCTGTATCCCGCACAACGAGTGGCTCGGCACTTGGGTTACGGACGGAACATGAGCAGACCTCGGAGCCAATATGCCTTTACTGAAGGTGAGTTGGAGGTCGCTCTGCGTTGCTCCATTTGCTGCCGGTCGGTGTCCGCTCAGCGGGCGTCGTCCGGCAGGAGACGGGCCAGGGTGCGCACGGCCCGGTACTGAAGGGTCTTGATCGCGCCTTCGTTCTTGTCCATCACGCGGGCGGTCTCGGCGACCGAGAGGCCCTGGAGGAAGCGCAGGGTCACGCACTCCTGCTGCTGGGGGTTGAGGCGGCGTACGGCCTCGAGGAGTGCGGCGTTCGACAGGGACTCCAGGACGGAGTCCTCGGGGCTGCGCTCGACCTCGTTGGCGTCGAGCATTTCGCCTGTGGTCACTTCGAGGCGGAAACGGCTCGACTTGAAGTGGTCGGCGACCAGGTTACGGGCGATGGTGACCAGCCAGGCGCCGAAGTCGCGGCCCTGCCAGGTGAATGTGCCGATGCGGCGCAGGGCTCGCAGAAAGGTCTCGCTCGTGAGGTCCTCGGCGGTCGCCTTGCCGCCCACGCGGTAGTAGATGTACCGGTACACGGTGTCGCTGTACTGGTCGTAGAGCCGGCCGAACGCCTCGGCCTCGCCGGCCTGGGCCCGCTCCACGAGCTCCATCATCCGGGCGCTGTCGCTGTCCGCCGCGGGGCGCCGTGCGGCGGGGGTCGCCGTCCCCGCACGGCCCCGTCTGGGGGTGTCCCGGCCGTCACCCGATCGCCGCCCCTCGACGACGGAGCGCCGCGCCGAGCCCCTGTCGATGCCGTCCGTGAGGGCATAGCAGGGGCCCGCGGGGCCGCTGGTGGCGATGCGCGGCGCGGCGAGAGCGGGGACGGGATACGCGGTGGGGACGAAGCCGCGCAAGTGGTCGACGACCGCTGCGCGCAGCGTAGCCAGGCCCGAGGCGTCAACCCCGACGTATGGGTACACGGGACTCCCAGAGGCAGAGCTTCCATCACGTGCAGTACGGGACCGTTCACTCGTCGTGGCGACGCGTGGGTACCGATTTGCGTCTGAGGAGAATAACGCTTCGTACAGGCAGCGCTACACCCAGTTGCTCAAATCATCGATTCCGTCGCTTCTATTACTGATCGACGGCGGATCAAGTACCGGAAGATGACCGGTTGTTGATCGGATAAGTTCGTGTTCCGTTCGGGAGCGGGGCGTGTTGTGTACCGAGCGTTGCTCTGACCGTGGGGGGTGGGCGTGCCGCACCGGCGGAACAGATGGGCACAACCGGTGGTGGCGGGTGCCGTGCTCGTGTGGGTGTGCCGCGGTGCGCAGGGTTGCCCTGCGGCGTGATGGCCCGGGTGTACGGGTGCGTAGCCCCACGCAGAGGGGTGCCGCTGTGCCCCACGATTGCCCACAGCTGGTGAGCGGCGCGGCGTTGCCGCAGCTGCGTGTCAGCGGCGGCGGCGGTGAATGGCGATCGCGGCTGCTGTGCCGCCGGCGACGGCGCCGACGCCTGCTGCGGCCGGGAGGCCGACCTTCGCGGCCTTGCGGCCCGTGCGGTAGTCCCGCAGGCGCCAGTCCCGGTCGCGGGCGTGCTTGCGGAGCTTGGTGTCGGGGTTGATCGCGTACGGATGGCCGACCAGCGACAGCATCGGGATGTCGTTGTGCGAGTCGCTGTACGCCGCGCAGCGGGCGAGGTCCAGGCCCTCGGCCGCCGCCAGCGCGCGTACCGCCTCGGCCTTCGCGGGGCCGTGCAGCGGTTCGCCGACGAGCTTGCCGGTGTAGACGCCGTCGACGGACTCGGCGACCGTGCCGAGCGCGCCGGTCAGGCCGAGCCGCCGGGCGATGATCGTCGCGGTCTCCACGGGTGCGGCCGTGACCAGCCACACCTTCTGGCCGGCGTCCAGATGGGCCTGTGCCAGCGCGCGGGTGCCGGGCCAGATGCGCTCGGCCATGTACTCGTCGTAGATCTCCTCGCCGATGGACATGAGCTCGGCGACGCGGTGGCCCTTGACGATGGACAGGGCGGACTCGCGGACGTCCTGCATGTGGTCGGGGTCCTCGACCCCGGCGATCCTGAACCACGTCTGCTGCCAGGCGAACTTCGCCAGCTCGCGGCGCTGGAAGAACTTCCGCTTGTACAGGCCGCGGCCGAAGTGGAAGATCGCGGCGCCCTGCATGACGGTGTTGTCGAGGTCGAAGAACGCGGCGGCCCTGTCGTCACCGGCGACCGGGAACTCCGGCTCTTCCGCGGCCTTCCCGGGCGCGGGGGCCGGGGCGAGCTCCTCCAGCTGCTGGGAGGTCTTGCGCGCTGCTTCCGCCGAGGCCTCGCCCGCCAGCACGCTGCGGGCTGTGGCGGAGCGCCTACGTGGGGTGAGCCATCCGAGAGCGGCCATGTCGCGAGCATAGCCAGTTCGTCCGGCAGTTCCGGAGTCGGGAGGATTCGGCGTTGTGAACTCTCTGCGACCGCGCAGTTAAAGGAGTGATCCGGTCGGCGCGCCGTCCGCGCGTCGCGGGGGTGGCGGGCGCTGCGGAGGTCTGGTGCAGTCGGGTTCCCATGTGCGGCGGCCGGGCGAGAATGGCGCGTATGAGTCCCATTTTTCGGCGTACCGACCGCCGTACGGAGAAGAAGGCGCCGCAGGACCGCGTCGTCACGCTGATCGGCAAGCCGGGCTGTCATCTGTGCGACGACGCCCGTGCGGTGATCGAGAAGGTCTGCGGTGAGCTGGGGTCCGCGTGGGAGGAGAAGGACATCACGCAGGACGAGGAGCTGTACCGGAAGTACTGGGAGCAGATCCCGGTGGTGCTGGTGGACGGAGCCCAGCACGACTTCTGGCGTGTGGACGGAGACCGCCTGCGTCGCGCCCTCACCGAATGACGCCGGCGGCCGGGCGAAACTCCATGATCAATACACCGACACGCTCCGGCCAGGGACGAATGCGCTTCGGGGTCGGTTCCCGGAACACATGTCAGAGGCGCGTGACCCCGGTCACTTTGGCCGGGCAAATCGGACACCATCTTTGTGCACGCGTTCACAAAGACATAGCCTGCTTCCGACGGGGCGGTCCAGGGACGTATGACCGCCCGCAGCCCCGCTCTACCCGCAGGAGCACCGTGGCAACTGGCCGAACTCACCGACCGGCGACCCGCAGCCGAGGGATTCCCGAGGCCACCGTCGCCCGTCTTCCGCTGTACCTCCGAGCACTCACCGCACTGTCGGAGCGCTCGGTGCCCACGGTCTCCTCGGAGGAGCTCGCCGCGGCGGCGGGGGTCAACTCCGCGAAGCTCCGCAAGGACTTCTCGTACCTCGGTTCCTACGGGACGCGCGGCGTCGGCTACGACGTCGAGTACCTCGTCTACCAGATCTCCCGCGAACTCGGCCTCACCCAGGACTGGCCGGTCGTCATCGTCGGTATCGGCAACCTCGGCGCCGCCCTCGCCAACTACGGCGGGTTCGCATCGAGGGGTTTCCGGGTTGCGGCGCTCATCGACGCCGATCCGGCGATGGCCGGGCGCCAGGTCGCCGGGATCGCCGTGCAGCACAGCGACGGGCTGGAGAAGATCATCTCCGACAACGGAGTCTCCATCGGCGTCATCACCACCCCGCCGGGTGTCGCCCAGCAGGTCTGCGACCGGCTCGTGGCCGCCGGTGTCACCTCCATCCTGAACTTCGCGCCGACGGTCCTCTCCGTGCCGGACGGCGTCGACGTGCGCAAGGTGGACCTCTCCATCGAGCTGCAGATCCTCGCCTTCCACGAGCAGCGGAAGGCCGGCGAGGAGACCGCGGGCGAGGCCGCCGTCGCCGCCTCCGCGCCCAAGGAGACGCCGAAGGGACCCGACGGGGACGTACCCGTCGTGATGCCGGCATGAGTCTTCTCGTCGTCGGACTGAGCCACCGCACCGCTCCCGTGAGCGTGCTGGAGCGCGCCGCGCTGTCCGTGGACGCCCAGGCCAAGCTCCTCCAGGACACGCTGGCCGCGGAGCCGTCCGCCGAGGCCGCGGTGCTCGCCACCTGCAACCGGATCGAGCTCTACGCCGACGTGGACAAGTTCCACGCGGGCGTCGCCGAGCTCTCCACGCTGCTCGCCCAGCACAGCGGCGTCGGGCTCGAGGAGCTCACCCCGTACCTCTACGTGCACTACGAGGACCGGGCCGTCCACCACCTGTTCTCCGTGGCCTGCGGCCTGGAGTCCATGGTGGTCGGCGAGGGTCAGATCCTCGGTCAGATCAAGGACTCGCTCGCCAGGGCGCAGGAGCTGCACACCGCGGGCCGGCTGACGAACGACCTGTTCCAGCAGGCACTGCGGGTCGGCAAGCGCGCGCACTCGGAGACGGGCATCGACCGGGCCGGGCAGTCCCTGGTCACGTTCGGCCTGGAGCAGCTCGCGGTCGGTACGCCGGTCGGGGAGTGGGCCCAGGGCAAGCGTGCCCTGGTCATCGGCGCCGGTTCGATGTCCTCGCTGGCCGCGGCCACGCTCGCGCGGGCCGGGGTGGCCGAGGTGGTCATCGCCAACCGCACGCTGGAGCGCGCCGAGCGCCTCGCCCAGATCCTCAACGAGCAGAACGACACGGCCGCCGTCACCGCCCGCGCGGTGCCGGTCGACGCGATGGCCCAGGAGCTCACGCGGGCAGACGTGGTGGTGTCCTGTACCGGCGCGACGGGCCTGGTCCTGACCGCGGACGCGGTGGCGGAGGCCATCTCGGGGCGTACGCCCGCCCCGGCAGGCGCAGGTGTCCGAACTGACGCTTCCGGGCCGCTTGCGGACCGTGCCGACCGCTCGGCGGTGGCGCGCCGCGGGGCCGGCGACGACGTATGCCCGGTGGACCTGTCCGCCGTGCAGGGCGCCACCGGCTTCTCGGTCATGGGTGAGGCAGCCGTGGCCGGGATGGACGCGGCCACGCTGGAGCAGCACGCCGCCTGGGTGGACAACGCCAGTTCCGACCGGCGCGAGAGCCGCCCCGCGGTGCCGGACCCGGCGCAGGAAGCGGACGCGATCGCCGCACTGGCCGCCGCCGCTGCCGCCACGGGCCGGGTGCCCGAGCGGCGCGGACCCGCGGTCCTGACCGCTCCCGCACACCCGCCCGTACTGGCCCTGCTCGACCTCGCCATGCCCCGCGACATCGACGCCGCCGCGCACCGGATCGCCGGGGTGCGGCTCGTCGACATCGAGTCGCTCGCCGAGGCCTCGGCCGACGCTCCGATGGCGGCCGATGTGGACATGGTGCGCGGGATCGTCTCCGCCGAGGTGGCCGCGTTCGGCGCCGCCCAGCGGGCCGCGCACATCACGCCGACCGTGGTCGCCCTGCGCACCATGGCCGCCGATGTGGTGGCGAGCGAGATCGCGCGCCTCGACGGCCGTCTGCCCGGCCTCGACGACAAGCAGCGCGGTGAGATCACCCAGACCGTGCGGCGCGTCGTCGACAAGCTGCTGCACGCGCCGACCGTAAGGGTCAAGCAGCTCGCGGCCGAGCCCGGCGGTGCCGGGTACGCGGACGCGCTGCGGACCCTCTTCGACCTCGACCCGGAGGCGGTCGCCTCCGTCTCCCGGGCCGACCTGAACGACGCCGATGTCACGAGCGTCCAGAACGTCAAGAACCGAGGGCTGTCATGACCGAGAAGGCACTACGACTCGGGACCAGGCGCAGCAAGCTCGCCATGGCCCAGTCCGGGCATGTGGCGGAGGACGTGCGCCGGGTGACCGGACGGGACGTCGAGCTCGTCGAGATCACCACGTACGGAGACACGTCGCGCGAGCTCATGGCGCAGATCGGCGGCACCGGCGTGTTCGTCACCGCGCTGCGCGACGCCCTGCTGCGCGGCGAGATCGACTTCGCCGTGCACTCACTCAAGGACCTGCCGACGGCGCAGCCGGACGACCTCGTCCTCGCGGCCGTACCGCAGCGCGAGGACCCGCGCGATGTGCTGGTCGCCCGGGACGGGCTCAGCTTCACGCAGTTGCCGAAGGGCGCGCGTGTGGGCACCGGTTCCTCGCGCCGCATGGCGCAGCTCAACGCGTACGCCCGCGCGCACGGCATGGAGATCGAGACCGTCGCGATCCGCGGCAACGTCGACACCCGCATCGGGTACGTGCGCAGTGGGGAGCTCGACGCCGTCGTGCTGGCCGCCGCCGGACTGGTCCGCATCGGCAGGACCGATGAGGTGACCGACTTCCTGTCGGTCGACACCGTTTTGCCCGCCCCCGGCCAGGGGGCATTGGCAGTCGAATGCGCCGCGGACAACGTGACGCTCGCTGCCGCGCTCGCCGAGCTCGACGACCCGTTCACCCGGGCCGCCGTGACCGCCGAGCGGTCCCTGCTCGCCGCCCTGGAGGCCGGCTGCAGCGCACCCGTGGGTGCACTCGCCGACCTTCTGGCCGACGGGCAGATTGTCAAGGAAATGCGCCTGCGCGGCGTCGTCGGGACCACCGACGGCTCGACGCTGGTGCAGCTGTCCACCACCGGTCCCGTGCCCGAGACAGACGACCAGGCAGTGGCGCTCGGTCGCGAACTCGCCACCGAGATGCTTGCCAAGGGCGCGGCCGGTCTGATGGGGGAGCGAGCACTTTGAGCCCCACCACCTCGAACCACCCAGCCGTTCCCGCACACGGGCACGTCACCTTTCTCGGTGCCGGACCCGGGGATCCCGGGCTGCTGACACTCCGCGCCGTCGAAGCGCTGGCAGGAGCGGACGTCCTGATCGCCGAGCCGGAAGTGCTCGACGTGGTCCGCACGCACGCCCCCGCGGGCGTGGCCCTCGTGGACACAGGCACGCCCCACCTGACGGTAGTTGACGACGCGTCACCAACCGTCCTCCCCCCGGAACCGAGGGATGCGGCCAATCTTGTCATGGAGGCTGTGCGGGGCGGCAAGCGGGTCGTCCGTGCCGTCTCGGGCGACCCCGGGCTCGATGCGTACGCCGCCGGGGAGATGCTGAAGTGCGCCTCGGAAGGCATCACCTTCGAGGTGGTGCCGGGCATCGCCGCCGGCGTGGGCGTGCCCGCGTACGCGGGTGTGCCGCTGCGCGACGCACAGGGCACCGACGTGCGGTTCGTCGACGCCCGCACGGCTTCGGAGCGCTGCTGGACCGAGGTCGGCACGTCCGACGGCACCGTCGTCGTCTCCACGACGCTCGACGCGGTGGCCGCGGCCGCGGCTGAACTGGTGTCCGCCGGACGCAAGCCGGACACCCCGATGGCGGTCACCGTCGCCGGTACGACGACGCGGCAGCGCACCTGGTCGGCGACGCTCGGCAGCATCGGGCAGACCCTGAAGCAGGCGAAGGTGCTGCCGTCGCCCGAGGGCCACCGCCCGGTCATAGCCGTGGTCGGCGAGCGGTCCGCCGCCGCTCAGCGCGACCAGCTGTCGTGGTTCGAGTCCAAGCCGCTGTTCGGCTGGAAGGTGCTCGTGCCACGCACCAAGGAGCAGGCGGCCTCGCTCTCCGAACAGCTGCGTTCGTACGGCGCCGTGCCGTCCGAGGTCCCGACCATCGCGGTCGAGCCGCCGCGTACGCCCCAGCAGATGGAGCGCGCGGTCAAGGGCCTCGTCACAGGACGGTACGAGTGGATCGCCTTCACCTCGGTGAACGCGGTCAAGGCCGTCCGGGAGAAGTTCGAGGAGTACGGGCTCGACGCGCGTGCGTTCGCCGGGATCAAGGTCGCGGCGGTCGGCGAGCAGACGGCGAAGGCGCTGGTCGACTTCGGTGTGAAGCCGGACCTGGTGCCGAGCGGCGAGCAGTCGGCCGCCGGTCTCCTCGAGGACTGGCCGCCGTACGACCCGGTCTTCGACCCGATCGACCGGGTGTTCCTGCCGCGGGCCGACATCGCCACGGAGACGCTGGTCGCGGGCCTGATCGAGCTGGGCTGGGAGGTCGACGACGTCACGGCCTACCGGACCGTGCGCGCCTCGCCGCCGCCGGCCGAGACCCGTGAGGCGATCAAGGGCGGCGGCTTCGACGCGGTGCTGTTCACGTCGTCGTCGACCGTGCGGAACCTGGTCGGTATCGCGGGCAAGCCGCACAACGTGACGGTGATCGCGTGTATCGGCCCGGCCACCGCCAAGACGGCGGAGGAACACGGGCTGCGGGTGGACGTGATGGCTCCCGAGCCGTCGGTGCACAAGCTGGCCGAGGCGCTGGCCGACTTCGGCGCGGCGCGGCGGGCGGCGGCGCTCGACGCGGGGGATCCGGTGACGCGGCCGAGCGAGCGTCGTCCGGGCGCGCGGCGGCGCCGGACGACCTGAGTGCGGCGGGGGTTCCTGGGGGCTGCGCCCCCAGTCCCCCGCTTCGGCCTGGACGGCCTCGTCCTCAATCGCCGGACGGTCTTCAGGTGGGCGTGAGCGTCGACACGGCGTCGGCAAAGGTGCCCCAGAGCCGGGCGTAGCGTAGTCGGCATGACGAAGTACGGATCCTTCCCCGGTACGCGTCCCCGCCGGCTGCGTACCACGCCTGTCATGCGGCGCATGGTCGCCGAGACCCGGCTGCACCCGGCCGACTTCATCCTGCCCGCGTTCGTGCGGGAGGGCGTGAGCGAGCCGGTGCCGATCGCGGCGATGCCCGGGGTCGTGCAGCACACCCGCGACAGCCTGAAGAAGGCGGCCGCGGAGGCGGTGGAGGCCGGGATCTCCGGGATCATGCTCTTCGGGGTGCCGGAGGAGGCGAAGAAGGACGCCGCCGGGACGCCGGGCACGGACCCCGACGGGATCCTGCAGGTCGCCCTGCGCGATGTACGGGCCGAGGTCGGGGACGACCTGCTCGTGATGTCGGACCTGTGCCTGGACGAGTTCACCGACCACGGGCACTGCGGCGTACTGGACGCCGAGGGCCGGGTCGACAACGACGCGACCCTGGAGCGGTACGCCGAGATGGCGCAGGTCCAGGCCGACGCGGGCGCCCACGTGGTCGGCCCCAGCGGCATGATGGACGGTCAGATCGGTGTCATCCGCGACGCGCTGGACCAGATCGGCCGCGAGGACGTCGCGATCCTCGCCTACACGGTCAAGTACTCCTCCGCCTTCTACGGCCCGTTCCGCGAGGCCGTCGGCTCGTCCCTGAAGGGCGACCGCAAGACGTACCAGCAGGACCCCGCCAACGCCCGGGAGTCCCTGCGGGAGCTGGCCCTCGACCTGGAGGAGGGGGCCGACATGGTGATGGTGAAGCCGGCGGGACCGTACCTGGACGTCCTGGCGCGCGTCGCCGACGCCGTGGACGTGCCGGTGGCCGCGTACCAGATCTCCGGCGAGTACTCGATGATCGAGGCCGCGGCGGAGAAGGGCTGGATCGACCGGGACAAGGCGATCCTGGAGAGCCTCACGGGCATCAAGCGGGCCGGGGCGCAGAACATCCTCACCTACTGGGCCACCGAGGTCGCCCGGCAGCTGCTCTGAGGTCTTCCCGGGCGCATGCGGTGGCGCTTACGCCCGCACACAGACGCATACGAAAGGGGCTTCGCCTGATCCTGACTCAGGCGAAGCCCCTTTCGCGTACCGGTGTCAGAGCCGCTCGGGCGTCCTGATGCCCAGCAGCGCCATGCCCTGGTGCAGGGTGCGGGCCGTGACGTCGCACAGGAACAGGCGGTTCTCGACCTGTTCCGGCGTCTCCGCCTTGAGGACGGGGCACTTGTCGTAGAACGACGTGTACAGCGACGCCAGCTGGTACAGGTACGCGGCCAGCTTGTGCGGGGCGTACTCCGCGGCGACCTCCGTGAGCGTCTCCGCGAACCGGTCCACGTGCAGGCCGAGGGCCCGCTCCGCCTCGGTCAGTTCGAGCTCGGGGTGGGCGGCCGGGCGGGCGTCGCCTGCCTTGCGGATGATCGACCGGATACGGGCGTACGCGTACTGCAGGTAGACGCTCGTGTCGCCGTTCAGGGAGACCATCTGGTCCAGGTCGAACTTGTAGTCGCGGTTCGCGGACGTCGACAGGTCCGCGTACTTCACCGCGCCGATGCCGACCTGCGCGCCCCGCTCGGCGATCTCCTCCTCCGACAGGTCCTGGGCCTTCTCGCGGACCACGGCCGAGGCACGGTCGATCGCCTCGTCCAGCAGGTCCACCAGCCGCACCGTCTCGCCCTCACGGGTCTTGAACGGCTTGCCGTCCTTGCCGAGCACCGTGCCGAACGCCAGCTGGAACGCCTTCACGCCGTCGCCCAGCCAGCCGGCCCGCCGCGCCGTCTCGAAGACCATCTTGAAGTGCAGCGACTGCCGGGCGTCCACCACGTAGATGAGGGAGTTCGCCTTGAGGTTGAAGACCCGGTCCCTGATCGCGGAGAGGTCCGTGGCCGCGTAGCCGTAGCCGCCGTCGGACTTCCGGACGATCAGCGGCACCGGATTGCCGTCCGGGCCCTTGATGTCGTCGAAGAAGACGCAGAGAGCCCCTTCGGAGCGGACCGCGACGCCCGACTCCTCCAGGAGGCGGCAGGTCTCGTCGAGCATGTCGTTGTAGCCCGACTCGCCGACGATGTCCGGGTCCTGGATCTCCATGTCCAGCTTGTCGAAGACCGAGTAGAAGTAGATCTTCGACTCGTCGACGAACTTCTGCCACATGGCGAGGGTCTCCGGGTCGCCCGCCTGGAGGTCGACCACCCGGCGCCGCGCCCGCGTCTTGAACTCCTCGTCGGAGTCGAAGACCTTGCGGGCGGCCTTGTAGAGCCGGTCGAGGTTCGACATCGCCTCTTCGCCGGACGCCTGGGTGTCCTTGGTGGCGGCCTTGTGGTCCAGCTCGTGCGGGTGCTCGATCAGGTACTGGATGAGCATGCCGAACTGGGTGCCCCAGTCGCCGATGTGGTGGCGCCGGATCACGTTCTCGCCGGTGAACTCCAGGATCTGGACGACCGCGTCGCCGATCACCGCGGACCGGAGGTGGCCGACGTGCATCTCCTTGGCCACGTTCGGCTGGGCGTAGTCGATCACCGTCGTGCCCGGCTCGTCGGCGAACGGCACGCCGAGGCGGCCCTCGGTGTCCGCGGCCCGCGCGGCGAGGTTCTCGGTGATCGCCTTGTCCGTGATCGTGATGTTCAGGAAGCCGGGCCCTGAGACCTCGATGTCCTTGATCATGTCGCCCGTGGCGACCTGGGAGACGACCTGCGTCGCCAGCTCCCGCGGGTTGGCCTTCGCCTTCTTGGCGAGCGCCAGGATGCCATTGGCCTGGAAGTCGGCCCGGTCGCTGCGTCGCAGCAGCGGATCCGCGGTGCCGGCCTCCGGCAGGGCTGCCGAGAGGGCGTCCGCGAGGCGCTGGTGGACGGAAGCGGTGAGCGACGTGACCGAGGCCATGGAGTGGGAGCCGTTCTCCTCGAGGTTTCAGATAGACCCGGCCAGTATCCCACGCGCTTAAATGCGGTTGAAAAGCTGTTTTCGCTCCAGCGGCCGGAGCTGGGAGAATGGACGCGTCAGCTGTACTGGCGTATCAGAAAGAAGGACGTGCCGATCGTGGCTCAGAGCACCGAGACCACCGACTGGGTCTCCCGTTACGCGGATGAGGTCATCGCCGAGTCGGAGCGTCGCGCGCCTGGCAAATCGGTCGTGGTCGCGTCCGGACTCTCCCCCTCCGGCCCGATCCACCTCGGCAACCTCCGCGAGGTCATGACCCCGCACCTGGTCGCCGACGAGATCCGCCGCCGCGGGTACACCGTGCGCCACCTGCTGTCCTGGGACGACTACGACCGCTACCGCAAGGTGCCCTTCGGCGTCCCCGGCGTCGACGAGTCGTGGGCCGAGCACATCGGTAAGCCGCTGACCTCGGTCCCGGCGCCCAAGGGCTCCGCGTACGCGAACTGGGCCGAGCACTTCAAGGCCGCGATGGTCGCCTCACTGGCCGAGCTCGGCGTCGAGTACGACGGGATCAGCCAGACCGAGCAGTACACCTCGGGTGTCTACCGGGAGCAGATCCTGTTCGCGATGAAGCACCGCGCCGACATCGACGCCGTGCTCGCCCAGTACCGGACGAAGAAGGCTCCCGCGAAGAAGTCGCAGAAGCCGGTCGACGAGGCCGAGCTGGAGGCCGCCGAGGGCTCCGGCGCCGCGGAGGAGGACGACGGCAGCAGCGGCTCCGCCGGCTACTTCCCGTACAAGCCGTACTGCAGCGCGTGCGAGAAGGACCTCACGACCGTCACGGCGTACGACGACGACACGACCGAGCTGACCTACGTGTGCCAGTGCGGTCACTCCGAGACGGTGCTGCTCTCCGAGTACAACCGCGGCAAGCTGGTCTGGAAGGTCGACTGGCCGATGCGCTGGGCGTACGAGGGCGTGGTCTTCGAGCCCAGCGGCGTGGACCACTCGTCGCCCGGTTCGTCGTTCCAGGTCGGCGGGCAGATCGTCGGGATCTTCGGTGGCAAGCAGCCGATCGGTCCCATGTACGCGTTCGTGGGCATCAGCGGCATGGCGAAGATGTCGTCCAGCAAGGGCGGGGTGCCGACCCCGGCCGACGCCCTGCAGATCATGGAGCCGCAGCTGCTGCGCTGGCTGTACGCCCGCCGCCGCCCCAACCAGTCGTTCAAGATCGCCTTCGACCAGGAGATCCAGCGGCTGTACGACGAGTGGGACAAGCTCGACGCGAAGGTCGCCGACGGCTCCGTGCTGCCCGCCGACGCCGCCGCGTACGCGCGTGCGGTCGGCACGGCCGCGGGTGAGCTGCCGCGTACGTCGCGTCCGCTGCCGTACCGGACCCTCGCGTCCGTCGCCGACATCACCGCGGGCCACCAGGACCAGGCGCTGCGCATCCTCTCCGACCTGGACCCGGAGAACCCGCTCACGTCGCTCGACGAGGCGCGCCCGCGCTACGACAAGGCCGAGACGTGGATCAACACCCAGGTCCCGGCCGAGCAGCGCACGATCGTCCGCGACGAGCCCGACAAGGAGCTGCTCGGCACGCTGGACGAGCCGAGCCGCGCATCGCTGCGGCTGCTCCTGGAGGGCCTGGACTCGCACTGGTCGCTGGACGGGCTCACCCACCTCGTCTACGGCGTGCCCAAGGTCCAGGCGGGCTTCTCCGCCGACGCCACGCCCAAGGAACTGCCGCCGGAGATCAAGACCGCTCAGCGGACCTTCTTCGCGCTGCTGTACCAGCTGCTGGTCAGCCGGGACACGGGGCCGCGGCTGCCCACGCTGCTGCTCGCCGTGGGCGCGGACCGGGTGCGGAGGCTGCTGAGCGCCTGAGGCTGCATGCGTAAGGGGGTGCCCCGGTTCTCCGGGGCACCCCCTTCTTGGTTCTTACGCGATGTGCTCCGCGTCCAGCTCCTGCTGGTAGCGGGTGCGGAAGTCGCGGATGTACGGGCGCAGCGTGTTCTCCGTGAGCGGGCCGCCCGACTGGCCCGTCACGCCGTACAGGTCCATCAGGTAGAGGCCGAACTGGCGGGCGTTGGGGAAGTCCATGTGCTCGGTGACGTACTTGCGGAAGGCGGTGAAGTACGCCTCCTCGCGCGACACGTCCTCCGGCAGGGCCGGGCCCTGGGCGGTCGCGTCCGCATCGGCGTCCGCGTACGGGGCCGCGGCCTCCTCCGTCTCCAGCGGCTGCTGCTCGGTGCGGGGGGACGGGATCGCCATGGGGTGGGTTGCCGGGCCCGGTGCGGCGCCGCCCAGGGGGCGGGTGCGGTTGGGGCCCGACGGGATCTGGATGCCGGAGCCCTGCGGGGCTTCGGTGGTGGGGTGCTGTTCCTCGTACCACTCCTCGTACTGCTCTTCCGGGGCGTATGAGGGGTCGTACGTCGGGTCGTAGCCGCCCTGATAGTCGGCGTGCTGTGGGGGTGCGAACCAGGGGTTGCCGGGGTCTTCGGGGTGCTGTGCGTCGTGGTCGCCCGGGGGTGGGATGGGCTGCCCGCCGTCGCGGGGTGCCGCTGTGCCCACCCGTGCCGCCCCAGCGGCACGATTGCCCACAGCTACCTCGGCCGCGGGCAGCTGCCGCTGCGGGGCCGGCGGCAGCACCGCCGGTTCGATGCCCGCCGCCGCCAGGCCCGCCGGGGCCGTTTCCGCGAGTGGGACGCCGTAGCGGGCCAGGCGCAGCGGCATCAGGGACTCCACCGGCGCCTTGCGGCGCCAGGCGCGGCCGAAGCGGGAACGGAGCCGGGCCTGGTAGACCAGCCGCTCCTGCTCCAGCTTGATCACCTGCTCGTAGGAGCGGAGCTCCCACAGCTTCATGCGGCGCCAGAGGAGGAAGGTGGGGACGGGGGAGAGCAGCCAGCGGGTGATGCGCACGCCCTCCATGTGCTTGTCGGCCGTGATGTCCGCTATCCGGCCGATCGCGTGCCGGGCCGCCTCGACCGCGACCACGAAGAGGATCGGGATGACGGCGTGCATGCCCACGCCCAGCGGGTCGGGCCAGGCGGCCGCGCCGTTGAACGCGATCGTCGCCACCGTCAGCAGCCACGCCGTCTGGCGCAGCATGGGGAAGGGGATACGGATCCAGGTGAGCAGCAGATCCAGGGCCAGCAGGACGCAGATGCCCGCGTCGATGCCGATCGGGAAGACGTAGCTGAACTTCCCGAAGCCCTTCTGGATCGCGAGCTCGCGCACGGCCGCGTACGAGCCGGCGAAACCGATACCGGCGATGATGACGGCACCGGCGACCACGACTGCGATCAGAATCCGGTGCGTTCGCGTCAGCTGAATGGGCGCGGCCACCCGCACTCCCCTCCCTGCTTCACTCTTCGGCGCTTCATCCTTCGGCCTGTTGCGCGGAAGGATGTTCGGCCTGTTGCGCGGAACAGCCTGGCACATGGATGCGAACGGCGGGTTTCCGGTACGGCAGGAGCCCGGTCACCGAACGGTACCGGGCTCCGCCAACGCGCTGCACGAGCAAGTGTTTTCGAGCGTCGTCAGCTGCTGCTCTTGGTGCTGCTCTTGGAGGCCTCGGGCGATGCGGTCTCCTTGGACGTGGCCTTGCCGGAGGACCCGTCACTCGGCTTCGCCGACGACGTGCTGTCGGCCTCGACGACCGCCGCAACGGCCTCCTTCGCGGCCTTCTGAGCGTCCTTCATCAGCTCGGTGGCGCTCGGGGTCTTCTCGCCCGCGAGGCCCGCACCGTTGTAGTCCAGCGTCACGACGACGTTCTCGACGCGGGTCACCACGGTCTGCTGCTTGAAGGAGCCCTCCTTCTTCTTCAGGTCGTAGGCCACGGCCGTCGCCTCGTCGCCCAGGCCCTGCACGGACTTCGACGTGACGTTCTTCGCGTCCTGCGTGCCCTGCGCGTCCTTCACCTGCTTGGCGAAGTACTCCTGCGCGAGCTTGTCCCCGCTGCCGCGGGTCGCGTCCGACTCGAAGCGCAGCAGCGACACATTGAGCCAGCGGAACTGCGAGCCCTTGACGCCGTTGTTGTCGAGGCTGTTCCAGGAGCAGTTGGAGCGGAGGGAGGTGTCGTTGGAGCTCCCCTCCTTGCCCGACTTCTCCTCTCGCTCGGGGACGAGCTCGTCGAGCGTCTTCTTCGTCAGGACCTTGCAGGGCTCCGGAAGCGAGTCGAACGCTGCTTCCTTCGCGCTCGCTCCCGCGCCGCCCGCCGATGCCGATGCCGACGCCGAGGCCTTCGCATCCGACTCCTTGGCCCCGCCGTCTCCGGAGCCGGAGTCGGAGGAGCAGCCGGAGGCGGCAAGGATCACCGGTACGGCGGCTGCGCAGGCAAGTATGCGGATGAGTCGCTGTGCTGGTCGGTGCATGGTTCCTTCACTCTGGATCGGTGGCAGGCCGGGCCCGGTGGGCCACGGTACGCCGAACGCGGCGGGGGCGGCTCCTCTTCACACGAGCCCCGGCACCTGCCCGATACGCCCGCAGCGGCCGTCAGCCGGCCAGCCGCTCGGCGAGCTTTTGCGCCAGTTTCTCTGCTCTGTCCTGCAATTCGGCGCTGTCCGGGACCTCCGCCGTGGTGGCCGGCTGTACGTCGTACTCGATCGTCACGATCACGTTCGACGTGCGGAACGCCACAGTCACGGTGCGGGTCGAGGTGGCCGAGGTGAGGACGTCGTCGATGAACGCCGCGTCCCCCAGACCGTCGAGGACGCGCGGCTCGAGCCCCTCGGTCGAGGACGCGGACGCGGACCCCGATGCGGAGTCGGACACCGAACCGGAGGACGAGGATCCGGCGTCCGCCGCGGAGGCCGACGCCGACGCCGTGGAACTCGCCTTCTCGGCGCGGGGATCGGCGGTCTCCGGAAGGTCGGCGGCGTCCTCCTTCGTGGCGAAGACCTGCTCGGCACGGGTGTCGTCGCTGACCGTCGAGTCGTACGACACCACACGCTCGAAGTCGACGTGGAGATGGTGGGTGGCGTCCGCCGACTCCACCTTCCAGTTGCAGCCCACGCGCCGGTCCGTGTCGTACGTCACCGTTGCCGTGCCGCCGTATGCCTTCTCCTGCTGCTCCTCGTCCGCCATGTCCTTTATGCCGGGAAGCAGTGAGTCCAGCGTGCTGTGGTCGACGGCGACGCACGCCTCGGGAAGCGTGCGGTACTTGCCGGGCCGGGCGGCCGAGGCCGAGGGGTTCGTCGCTCCCGACTTGGAGTCGGCGGCCGCGTCGTCGGGGCCGGAGCTGCCGGTGCAGCCGGTGAGCAGTGCCGCGAGGAGCGCGGCGACGCCGGGTACGTACGCCTTCCGCTGCACGTGATGGCTCCTCTCGAGGCGGCTGGACGCCGATATTGGGTTGCCGCCCCTGGGCGGCCGGTGAACACAATGTGTATCGCACGCACTGCCGTGGACGCCGGTCCGGCATCCCTTTTGTCGACCTTGGCTCCGGTATTTGCGATTACGGTCTTTTTTCGCTTCTTTCGCTTTTTTCAACTACGGGGGACTGGTGACGATATGTCGTATGTAGAGGTGCCGGGTGCGAAGGTGCCCATCCGGATGTGGACCGACCCGGCCTCGGTCGAGGGCGGCGCACTCCAGCAGCTCCAGAACGTCGCCACGCTGCCGTGGATCAAGGGTCTCGCCGTCATGCCGGACGTCCACTACGGCAAGGGCGCGACGGTCGGCTCGGTCATCGCGATGCGTGACGCGGTGTGCCCGGCGGCGGTCGGCGTGGACATCGGCTGCGGGATGTCGGCGGTCCGCACCTCGCTGACGGCGGGCGACCTGCCGGGTGACCTCTCGCGGCTGCGGTCGAAGATCGAGCAGGCGATTCCGGTCGGCCGGGGCATGCATGACGACCCGGTGGATCCCGGACGGCTGCACGGGTTCGCCACCGCGGGGTGGGACGACTTCTGGAAGCGGTTCGGCACGGTCGCCGAAGCGGTTCACTTCCGCCAGGACCGGGCCACCAAGCAGATGGGATCGCTCGGCAGCGGAAACCACTTTGTGGAGGTGT
Source organism: Streptomyces sp. NPDC002577 (assembly GCF_053594815.1). NCBI lineage: Bacteria > Bacillati > Actinomycetota > Actinomycetes > Kitasatosporales > Streptomycetaceae > Streptomyces > Streptomyces sp. NPDC002577. The sequence goes on from NZ_JBSFWK010000073.1 coordinate 25,859, forward strand.
GCACGGACACGGACGGTGCCGTGTGGCTGATGCTCCACTCCGGTTCCCGGAACATCGGCAAGGAACTCGCCGAGCACCACATCGGCGTGGCCCAGAAGCTGCCGCACAACCAGGGCCTGGTCGACCGCGACCTCGCCGTCTTCGTCGCGGACACCCCGCAGATGGCGGCGTACCGCAACGACCTGTTCTGGGCCCAGGAGTATGCGAAGTACAACCGCACGATCATGATGGCGCTGCTGAAGGACGTCGTCCGCAAGGAGTTCAAGAAGGCGAAGGTCACCTTCGAGCCGGAGATCTCCTGCCACCACAACTACGTGGCGGAGGAGCGGTACGACGGTATGGACCTGCTGGTGACCCGTAAGGGCGCGATCCGCGCGGGCTCCGGCGAGTACGGCATCATCCCGGGCTCGATGGGCACCGGTTCGTACATCGTGAAGGGCCTCGGCAACGAGAAGGCGTTCAATTCGGCGTCACACGGCGCGGGCCGGCGCATGAGCCGCAACGCCGCCAAGCGGCGCTTCACGACGAAGGACCTGGAGGAGCAGACGCGGGGCGTGGAGTGCCGTAAGGACTCCGGCGTGGTGGACGAGATCCCCGGTGCGTACAAGCCGATCGAGCAGGTGATCGACCAGCAGCAGGACCTGGTGCAGGTGGTCGCGAAGCTGAAGCAGGTCGTCTGTGTGAAGGGGTGAACTGCCCGAGGGCCGAGGCTTGGCCGAAGCCCTCGGGCAGCCGCCCTACCAGGCCACGGGCAGTTCGAGCGGGAAGCGCCGGATGGTCTCCGTGTCCCAGCGCACCTGCTCCGCGGGCACCGCGAGCCGCAGCCCCGGGAACCGTTCCACCAGCCGCCCGATGGCCACCTCCAGCTCCGCCATCGCCAGCGGCGCGGCGATGCACCGGTGGCCGCCCCAGCCGAAGGTCATGTGCGGGGTGGGGGGCCGGTTCGTGTCGATGGTGTCGGGGTCCGGGAACCGCTTGGGGTCGCGGTTCGCCGTCAGGTACGACACATGGACGAAGTCGCCCTTCCGGATCTGCACGCCGCCCATCTCCACGTCCTCCAGCGCCACCCGGGGAATGCCGACCCCCTTGCGGAACGGGATGTAGCGCAGCAGCTCGTCGAGGACGGGTGTCAGGGTGTCCGGCCGGCTCCTGAGCTGCTCCATCAGTTCCGGGCGGGTCAGGAGGAGGTAGGAGATGTCGCTGATCTGGCAGGTTGCCGTGTCGTGCCCGCTGAGCATCAGCGTCAGGCACATGACGGCCAGTTCCTGGTCGTCGAGTGCGTCGTCGCCGTCCTTGGCCGCGGCCAGCGCGCTGATCAGGTCGTCGCCCGGTTTCCTGCGCCGGTCGGCGACCAGCTTGCCGAAGTACTCCCGCAGCTCCGCCTTGGCGGTCGCCGCCGTCTCACGGCTGTCCGGGCCGGTGGAGAGCAGCTGATGCGCGTACTCCTGCATCCGCGGCCGGTCCTCGTGGGCGATCCCGAGCACCTCGCAGATGGTGTGCTGGGGGAGCCGGTCCGACAGATGCTGGACCAGGTCCGCCGGCGGGCCCTGCTGGGCCATCTCGTCGAGCAGGGCGTCGGTGAGGCCCAGGATCGACTGGCGCATCCGCTCCACGTGCTTGTTGGTGAAGGCCTGTGACGCCAGGTGCCGCAGCCTGCTGCTGCGCGGCGGGTCGATCACGTTGATCGACTCCGGGGAGACGATCGGCTCCGGCGTCAGCCGCGGATAGTCGTGCCCCATGATCCCCGCGCGGCTGAACCGGTTGTCGGTGGTCACCTGCCGCACGTCGTCGAACCCGGTGACCAGCCACGCATCGCCTTCGCCGTACGGCAGACGGATACGGGCGATGGAATCGCGCTCCATGAGCGCGGCGAGGGAGGGATCGAACTCCATGCCTTCGCTGTAGTCGAACGGACATTTGATTGCTTTGCCGGTTTCGGTCATCGCGTACTACTCCCGTTCCAGGACGACGAGCGCGGCTGACGCGCACACGGACGGGCCGAAGACAGCCGCCTTCGCCGTTTCCCCGTATATGCCTTGTACGCGCCTGCCTGGCCCGGGACACCTCCGGGCGCCCTGATTGACCCGGTGGGGGTAGCCCGGTGGGAGTAGTGGGACTACCGGCTCACAGCTCCCGGTGGACCTTCGTGTTCGACGCCTGGGCGCGCGGGCGGAGGACCAGGAGGTCGACGTTGACGTGGCTGGGGCGGGTGACCGTCCAGGTGATGGTGTCGGCGACGTCGTCGGCGGTGAGCGGCTCGGCCACGCCCTCGTAGACCTTGGCGGCCTTGTCGGCGTCGCCGCGGTAGCGGGTCACCGCGAACTCGTCGGTCTTCACCATGCCGGGCGCGATCTCGATGACGCGGACGGGCCGGCCGACGATCTCCAGCCGGAGCGTCTCGGCGAGCACGTGTTCGGCGTGCTTCGCTGCCACGTAGCCGGCACCGCCCTCGTACGTCCCGTGGCCCGCGGTGGAGGACAGGACGACGACCGTGCCGTCCCCGCTGGCGACCAGGGCGGGCAGCAGGGCCTGGGTGATGTGGAGGGTGCCGATGACGTTGGTCTCGTACATCTGGCGCCACTCGGCCGGGTCGCCGGTGGCGACGGGGTCGGCGCCGAGTGCGCCGCCCGCGTTGTTGATCAGCACCTCGACGTGGTCGAGCGACGCGGCGAAGGCGTCCACGGCCGCGCGGTCCGTGATGTCCAGCGCGTACGCCGTCGCCTGGTGGCCGGCCTCGGTGAGCTCGGCCGCCAGCGTCTCGATGCGGTCCTTGCGGCGTGCGGTGAGGACGACGTGGAAGCCGGCCGCGGCCAGTCGACGGGCGGTTGCGGCGCCGATTCCGCTGCTGGCGCCGGTGACGACGGCGGTGCGGGGGGCGGCGTTCGCGGCGGTCATGGTGCTGCTCCTCGGCGTCGGGTGCCTCTGCTGCCTGGGACATCGGTCCGGCAGTCAGGATAGGCGGGCTGGAAGAGTGCCCGTGCGGGTGTCCGTTCCGTGGGCCGGGGGAGAGGGGCCTCCCGTTGTGGGCACTCGTTGTGGGCCCTCGTGGGCACAACCCGCGACAGCGGAGCCGTCACCTGTTGGACGGCGCCTGGCCGGGGCGGTACGTGGCATATATCGGGATGATTCACGGGCGGGGTGTGAGGCGGAGGAGCTGCAATGCGGATCTTGCGGGCACTGGGCGCGGCAGGCGCCGGTGCGGTGATGGTCATGGGACTGGCCGCCCCCGCGACGGCCGCCCCCACGGTGGCCGGCGGGCCCACGGTGGCCGGCGGGCCCGAGGCCGACATGGCCTACCACGGCTACGTCGCCCTGGTGCACGGCCAGATCGGACTCTGGCTGACCCCCCAGAACCGCGGCCCGTCGGGCGTGCCCGACGCCACCGTCCGGCTGCGCTGGTCGTCGCCCCTGGCTGACGCCCAGCAGCTGCCGGACCAGTGCACGCGGGCCGGCGCCGGTACGGTGCTGTGCCGCACGGGCGCGCTCGCGGCCGGAAGCTGGGGCCGGCGGCTGGCGATCTCGGTGCGTCTCGCGGGCGCGCCGTCCGAGGTGACCCTGCAGATCGACACCGTGTGGAACGGCGGAGCGCGGGACAAGAACCCGCAGAACGACCGGCACAAGGTGCTGGCGCTGGACACCGGGGACTCCTACTACTTCTGACCGCTTGCTGCGCCTGCGGGCTGGGCCTGCGGGATGCGCCTTCGGAGTCAGCGGTCAGCCCCGCGCGTACACCGTGGGCGGCACCCCCACCGTCGCGGTGAAGTCGCGGACGAGGTGAGCCTGGTCGGCGTAGCCGAGGTCCGCGGCGAGGGCGGCCCAGTCCACGGCCTGCCCGCCCTGCTCCGGCTCGGCCCGTTCCAGGGCCTCGTGTATCCGGTACCGAAGGATGATCCACTTCGGTCCCACGCCGACGTACGCCGCGAAGAGCCGCTGCAGCGCCCGTACCGACAGGCCCTCCGCCCGGGCGAAGGCGGAGACGCGCCGGATCGTGCGGTCGCTGCGGATGCGGTCGGCCAGGGCCATCGCGAGGTCGGCCTGGGGGTCGGGCACCGGACCGAGCCGCAGCAGGAACGCGTCGAGAGCGGCCACGCGCGCGTGCTCGTCGTCCGGCGAGAGGACCGCTTCCGGGGCCCCGCCCAGCGCCTCGGCGTGCGTGAACACGTCTTCGAGGGGGAGCCGCTGCCCTGTCCAGTCCGCCACCGGCCGCTCCGGCGCGAAGGGCCGGAAACCGCCGGGCCGGAACTGCACACCGCACACCCGCCCCCGCCCCTCCAGCTTCTGGCTGAACAGGTCGAGCCCGATGCCCGAGACCTCGCCGAACGGTGCGCGGTCCGCGAACCGCTGGAAGACGACGTTCACGGACGGATGCGGCACCACGTGCGTGGCGTACGGCTCGGGAAGGTCCCAGTCGATCAGCCAGTAGTGCTCCAGGAAGGGGCGCAGCGGCTCGGCGGGGAGGTGGCGTCGGAAACGTACGCGGGACATCAGCCCAGAGGCGTCGACGATGCCCCGGGTGTCGCGGCGTGGCGTGGCGGCCATGGCCGGATGGTACGTGGCGCCCCGGCCCCGGCGGGCTGTTGTCGCGTTTCTTCAAGCCGCGCCTGCCGACTCGCTCGTACGGTCGCTTCATGACCGACATGGACAGCGACATGGACAGCGCCATGGACCGTGACATGGACAAGAAGTCTGCAGACAGCGACCCCGTCGGCGAGCTCCTCGGCATCGCTGCCGAACGAGCCGTCCCGGTCGTCCGGGCCATCACCGACGACCAGCTCACGGCCAGTACCCCCTGCGCCGACTACGACGTCCGGCAGCTGGTCGACCACATCTTCCACGTGGTCGTGCAGTTCCAGGCGCTGGCGGCCAAGAAGCCCGCGGACTTCAGCCACACTCCCGACCACGTGGGCGCCGGTGCCGACTGGCGCGAGCGGTTCGCCGAGGAGGCGGAGCGGCTGGTGGCCGCCTGGTCCGCGCCCGGCGCCGAGGAGGGCACCACGGGAGCGATGGGCCTTCCCGCGCGCACCGTCGGATGCATGGTGCTGCTCGACCTGACCGTGCACGTCTGGGACCTGGCGCGCGCCACCGGCCAGCAGTACCGCCCGGACCCGGCGACCACCGGCGTCCTGCAGACGCTCGGCGATGCCGTCGCCGACATGGCGCCCACGGCCCGGAAGATGGGCTTCTTCGGCGATCCGGTGCCGGTGCCGGACGGGGCCTCCGACTTCGAGCGGCTGCTGGGGGAGACGGGGCGCGATCCGGGCTGGAGCAGGCCCTAGGTGTATTGCCCCGGAGGGTTGTTGACTCGGGTGATGGGCGGCTGGCCTCCGAGTGCGGTGTGGCAGCGATGGTAGTTGTAGTCGTGGAGGAAGCTGTCGAGGGCTGCGC
>NZ_JBSFWK010000074.1:0-30911 GCF_053594815.1 Streptomyces sp. NPDC002577
GGGGGCGGGCGACGGCGGGCGAGCCACGTACGGAGAGGGACCGGCCGGAGCCTGGACCCGCGCGGACGTCGGCCCTCACGAGACGTATGCGGCGCCGACGAACGTTCTCGCATGCGGTGTTGACCGCGCTGGTGCCGCCGGCTCCCATGGCCCAAGGGGGGCGCGGCACTCAGCCGGGCAGGTCGAGGAACCGTCGTGCGAGATGCAGGAGTCGGCTCGGAGGGCGTCGTCGTCGACGCCCGCGGCGAGCGGGTGAATGACGGCGCCGCTGATTGCGGCGGTCAGGCATCGCGGCAGGAATGCGGGCCTCGGACCTGTCGTCCTCGCCCATCGACAGGCGGTAGAGGCGGTCCATCGCCTGGCGGAGCGGCTCATGGTGGGCGAAGAACCGGACAAGGACGGGATCGCAGGCGATCAGCCGGGCCGGGTCGTGGATCGGGTTGCACCTGCCGTAGGACGACACGGAGTGCCAACTGCACCGGTGTTCGGCCGAAGTCAGGGCCCGGTCGAGCAGCGTGGACTGTCTCCTTGGCCGTGAAAACACCGGCCCGAACGCCTCTGCGGCGGCATCCGCCGGGATGTGGTCTGAAACCCGTAGGAAACAGGGTCTTGTCTCTGACTTAAAACGAGGGTTAGTTTAACCGCCACTCGAAGCCGCTCTGATCATCGCCGGGCGACTCGCAGAAACGTTTTCGCGCACCTCAAGGAAGGCCACTGCCATGACGTTTGGCGCAGCAGGAGTTTCGCGTCGGAGCTTTCTCGGGCTAGGAGTCGCGGCGGGCGTCATCACGCTCACGGCGTGCGGCTCCAGCAGCGGTTCGAGCGACGAACCGCTCGTGATGACGGTGTGGGGTGGCGAGACCGACCGGCAGACGTACCAGAAGCGCATCGACCTGCTGGTGAAGAAGTACCCCGACCTGAAGGTCAAGCTCCAGCTGATCCCCTCGGACTCGTACCCGCAGAAGGTGCAGACGATGATCGCGGGCGGCAAGGGCCCGGACATCATGCAGGTCGCGGAGAACGTCAACGTCTACTCGAGCAAGAACCAGCTCCAGCCGCTGGACGACCTCGCCAAGAGCGCGGGGCTGGACCTGAGCAAGCGGTTCGGGGCGATCGGGTCGCTCTACTCGTACCAGGACAAGGTCTACGCGATACCGGACCGTTCCGGCGCGATGATCGTCTACTACAACAAGACCCTGTTCGAGTCGAAGGGCATCAAGGCGCCGACGGCCGACTGGACGTGGGACGACACCCTCGACGCGTTCAAGGAGCTGACGACCAAGGGCAAGACGTGGGGCTACGGGGGCGCGGGCTGGTGGCCCCAGTGGTGGAGCTTCGCGTACCAGAACGGCGGCACCATCATCGACGCGAGCGGCAAGCCGACCGTGGACAGCGACGAGGTCGTCGAGGCGTTGCAGTGGGCGGGCGACCTGCTCTTCAAGCACGGCGTGGTGCCGACGAAGGCCCAGTACGCCGACATGGGCACGGACGTCGGCGGTGACCAGGCCTTCGCGGCCGGCAAGGTCGCGGTCAACACCACCGGGTTCTGGGCCATTGCCGGCCTCACGGACACCAAGTTCGAGTGGGACATCGCACCGATGTGGCGCGGCAAGAAGCAGGCCGTGTCCTCCTTCGGCAGCGGCCTCGCCATCTCCCGTACCGCCAAGAACCCCAAGAACGCGATGAAGGCGATCGACTTCCTCACCTCGCCGACGGCCCAGCAGCAGATCATCGCCACCGGCGAGGACGTGCCGGCCAACCTCGAGGTGCAGCAGAGCGAGGCGTTCCTCAAGCCGGCGTGGATGAAGACGCCGGTGAACATGGGCGTGTTCGGCGAGTCGAGCTCCTTCCTCTTCAAGGCGCCGTTCATTCCCGAGTGGAACGAGATGCAGGCGGCGTTCGACACCGGACTGGCCGACTTCTGGCTCGGCAAGGAGAAGAGCGCCAAGAACGCGCTCAGCGCGGTCCAGAAGAACCTCGAGTCCATCATCAAGTCCGCGGGATAGTCGGCGATGGCCATGTCGAAGCTGCGGCGCCGTGAGGCGCTCTGGTTCTACCTGTTCGTCTCGCCGTGGGTGATCGGGTTCCTCGTGTTCCTGCTGGGACCGATGATCTCGTCGATCTACCTCTCGATGACGGACTGGGACTCCTTCACCGCGCCCAAGTGGGTCGGTCTGCAGAACTACACCAAGCTGCTGACCGAGGATCCGGTGTTCTGGAAGGCCCTCGGGAACACCTTCCACTACGCGGCGATCTCCGTCCCGCTCGGACTGCTGATCGGACTGTGGCTGGCGAACCTGCTCAACAAGCAGGTTCGTGGCCGCAAGCTGTTCCGCACCCTGATCTACCTGCCGACGCTGGTGCCCCTGGTCGCCGCCTCGATGGCCTTCAGGGTGGTACTGGCCCCGTCGGGTCCGCTCAACGACGTGCTCGGCAAGATCGGTATTTCCGGGCCGCAGTGGCTGCTGGACCCGGGCTGGGTGAAGTACGCACTGATCCTGCTGTCGGTGTGGAGCGCCGGCAGCGCGACCGTCCTGCTGCTCGCCGCGATGAGGGGCATTCCGCAAGAGCTGTACGAGGCGGCCGAAATCGACGGCGCCGGCCCGGTGCGGCAGTTCTGGAGCATCACGGTGCCCCAGCTGACCCCGGTCATCTTCTTCAACCTGGTGATGGGGCTGATCGCGGCGTTCCAGGTCTTCTCACAGGTGTACATCCTCACGCCCAAGGCGTCCCAGCCCGGTACGTACAACGCGAGCCAGACGATGGTGCCGTACCTGTTCGACCAGGCGTTCTCCTACTACCACATGGGCTACGCGTCGGCGATCTCCTGGCTGTTGTTCGCCGTGATCCTGGTGTTCACCCTGCTGGCCTTCCGCACCACCCGCCGCTGGGTGTTCTACGAGACCGAGGTGAAGTGATGGCGACCGTGGTATCCGCCGCCGCGCCGCAGCACGAAGGCGAAAAGCGGAGGGACGAAGAGCGCGCGAGCGGTGCGCCCCGCGTCCTGCGGGTGTTCCGGGCGACACCCTTCACCTACGCGACCCTGATCGTCGTGTCGGCGCTGCTGTCGACGCCGCTGGTGTTCGCCGTGTCCATCGCACTGTCGAGCGACCACACGGTGGCCACCAACGGGTTCACGATCTTGCCGCACGAGTTCCGCTGGGAGAACTTCACCCGGGTCTTCGGCAGTGATCTGCCGATGGGCCGGTTCCTGGTCAACTCCCTGCTCATCTCGGTCGGTTCGGTCATCGGCCAGATGGTGTCGAGCGGCCTGGTCGGCTACGCGTTCGCGCGCCTGAGGGCCCCCGGCAAGAACGCGCTGTTCCTTGTCGTCATCGCGACGATGATGATTCCGACGCAGATCACGATGATTCCGCAGTTCATCCTGTTCAAGGACCTGGGCTGGGTGAACACCTATCTGCCGCTGATCGTGCCCAACTTCTTCTCGAACGCCTTCAACGTCTTCCTGGTACGCCAGTTCGTCTCCCGTCTGCCGAATCAGCTCGACGAGGCGGCCATGGTGGACGGGCTCGGATTCTTCGGCATCTACCGGCGCATCATGCTCCCGATGCTGTGGCCCGTGTTGATCGCGATCGGCATCTTCACCCTGACGTACAACTGGGGTGACTTCATGGGTCCGTTGATCTACCTGAACGACGAGTCGAAGATGCCGCTGGCGCTGGGCGTGCAGTACATCACCACCACGGGCGTGGCAGGCCAGCCGCCGCCGTGGAACCTGGTGATGGTCGGTTCCATCCTTCTCACACTGCCGATGATCGTCGTCTACTACCTCGGCCAGCGGTACCTGTACGAAATGGACATCAGCGGCGGCAGCGCGGGGGTCAAGTGAGTCATTCGGCAATCATCAGCAGCGGCATCGAGCTCGACGCCCGAGGAGTCCGGATCGACGGCCGCCCGCGCACCGTGCTCTGCGCGTCCTTGTTCTACTTCCGCCTTCCGCGGGAGCAGTGGCGTCCGAGGCTCGAGCAGGTACGAGCTTCGGGATACACCTGCGTGGACGTTTATCTGCCGTGGAACTTCCACGAGTTGGCGCCTGGCCGCTGGTCCTTCGAGGGCCGGCGGGACGTCGCCGCCTTCCTGGACCTCGCGCAGGAGGTCGGGCTGTACGTCATCGCGCGGCCAGGCCCGTACATCTGTTCCGAGTGGGACGGCGGTGCCCTGCCGGCCTGGTTGGGTCTCGACCCCTCCTTGAGGATCCGTCAGCACGAGCCGCGGTTTCTCGCCCAGGTCACCGCGTGGTTCGACCAGGTGCTGCCCGTTCTGGCCGATCGCCAGTACCCGGCGGGCGGCCCCGTCATCATGGTGCAGTTGGAGAACGAGCTGGACTTCTTCGACTGCGAGGACCGCGCGGGATATCTGACGGCCTTGCGCGACCAGGCAGTCCGCCACGGCATCACCGTGCCGCTGATCGCCTGCGCCGGACAAGGTGATATCGAGGGCGCCACCGGAGACGTCCCCGGCGTCGTACCGGCGTGCAACTTCTACCCGGACGACGACTCCCCGCACATCGAGGCCGAGGTACGGCGCTACGCCGAGATGCTGGCGGACCGCGGCGTGCCGCTACTGATCACCGAGACGAATCGGCGCCATCGCACACTGCGGCGGCTGCTGGCGAGCGGTGCCTCGTTGATCGCGCCGTATCTGCAGTCGTCCGGGTGGAACTTCGGGTACACGCCGTCCAGCGGCAACTGGGGCAACCCCGGCAACTTCATGAGCCACGGCTACGACTTCGGCGGATACGTCTCGTCAACCGGTGCCGAACGGCCGGAGTACACCCAGGCGCAGGTGTTCGCGCGCCTGATCGACGCGCTGGGATCGCGGCTGGCTCTCGCCACGTCGACCACGCCTCGCGTGGAGGTGACGGCCGACTTTCCGACCAGCGCGTCACCGTCGGCTCTGGACCTTCATGACGGCGGGCAGTTGATTGCCGTACCGAATCTCGGCACGGCACCGGGCCGGGCGGTCGTGAACGGGGTATCGGTCGCCGTCGCGCCCGACTCATGTCCGCTGATGCTGGTGGACGTACCGTTGCGATCCTGGGGTGTCCACGGTTCGGACGCGACGCTGACCCTGGCCTCAGCGGATCTGGTGGCGGCGACGGACGGCGCGCTGGCGTTCTCCTCCGACGTGCCGGTCACCGTTGTCGTGGATGGGAGTCAGGTCGAGATCCCGGCGCCCGCGATCGGCGCACCCGAGCGGACGATCGTCGAGGGACTGACGATTGTCGTGCTGGCGCCGTCGGACGCCGCACGCCTCCAAGAGATGGACCGCGACGGCACAGTGCATCTGACCGATGCGCCGCAGAAGGAGGGCACGACGCCGCCGGCCGCCGTACCGGCGGTTCGGCAGCGGTCGGTCGCCGCTCCCGAGAAGTCGGCGGCCACCCACGAACTGCCGCCTACGCTCGAGTCGCTCGGCGTGTACCGGGGGCGCGGGACCTACCGGACCACGGCCGATCTGACGGGCATCGACGAACTGCTCCTCGTCGGCGCCGCGGACATCGTCGACCTGTCGATCGCGGGTCACGTACAGCCGACGATCGCCGGATTCGGCGCGGCACAACGGATAGACGTGCACGATGTCACGGGCAGCGCGGGGATCGAGGCCGTCGTGGAGATATGGGGGCACGCGAACTTCGACGACGTGCGCCTGCCCGCACTCCGCCTCGGCGCGCTCCGCGGACTCGGCACGCTGTGGACGGTCCGGGACGTGGCGGACCTGTCGGCCCTGTGGACGGTGAGCGGCCACTGGGCAGGCGTACCGGCACCCACACGGGAGCTCGGCGGCTGGAGCAGCACCCGTGTCGGCATCCCCGTCACCTACACGCGCCGCATCCAGTCGACAACCGTGTCGGCGCTGCACCTGAAGGGTGTGGTCGAGCCGGTACGCGTGACCGTGGACGAGGGCGAGCCGAGCACCGTCCACGCCGAGAATCCCTGGATCCTGCTGCCCGCTGGTACCCGGCAGATCTCGATCACGATGCCGCACCACCCCAGCGGCGGCGGCCTTCGCGCAGAGCTGCTCAGCCTTGAGCAGGTGACGGACTGGTCGTGCGCCACGCAGGACGACGACCTGCTGACCCGTTTCGCCGCCGAGCCCGGCCCCGCGCAGGACATCCGGCTGCCGCTGACTCTGAAACCGGGTGAGGAGGCCTGGCTCGACGTCGACCTGCCGCCGTCCGACGGCGGCTTGCTGGTACGCCTGGACGGGTCGCAGATCCGGGTGACCGGATGGACCGACGGAGAGTGTGTGGGCCGAATCTGGGTCGGCGACCGGCCGGCCTTCTCGGGCGGAGACCCGGACGCGCTCTGGGTTCCGGCCGGATGGTCCGGGCTGACCCTGCTGGTCAGGGGGATCGAGGGGCAGGGCGATCCGGAGCTTCGTACGCTGAGGCTGGAGTCTCCGAACACCTGAGGTCACCCCCCTGACCCCGACCGCGTCCGCGTCGCGGCCCGGAAGCCGTCATGCCTCCTGATAGAGGTTCACGATGTTGCCGTCCGGGTCGCGCAGCCACACCGATCGACGCCCCCACGGCTGGGTCGTCGGCGGCTTGAGGATCTCAGCGCCCTGGGCCAGCAAGAGTTCGTGGCGTGCGTCGACGTCAGTGACCTGGAACTCCAGGGTGAAGCTGCCGTTCGAGGCTGCGGCCGTAGACCCGGGCACCATCGACTCCATGCCCTGGACGGAGAAGAACGACAGGACCGCACCGGGGACCGTCACCTGGGCGAAGGGGTCCTCGCCCTGGACTTCCGCGTCGAGGACCGCGGCGTAGAAGGCGGCGAGGGCCGGGACGTCGTCGGTGATCAGGCAGGTGCCGGTGAAGTGTGGCTGCATCAGGGCATCGTAGGCGGACGGCAGCACCGGAACGGGCGGTTCCGACCGGCAACGGCCGGGCCCACCGGCCCAGATGGCCGTGGCGGGCTCAGGCCGCCGCGGCCATCTGCGTGTCCAGTGCCGCGAGCAGCCAGTCGTGCGCGGTCCCGGGGGTCGGCTCCCGTCGGCCGCCCGGCGGCGTGATCACCTCGGCCACCAGCTCCCAGTACCGGTCGATGCGTGGGTCGGCCGCGAGCTGCCCGGCCAGCAGGCGGCGGAAACCGATGGTGTCCCGGGTGCCGTACGCGCTCGTGTACGCGGCCACGAAGCTGTCCAGCGCCTCGCCCGGGTACGGGTTCCGGTCCTGGCGCAGCTGCGCTCCCGCCAGCTCGTACGCCTCGGCCAGGCCCGCGTACAGCACAACCGACCCACGGGCCCCTGCCGCCTTGTGCACCTCCGGCTGGGGCTGTTCCCGGCCCGTGCACGGGCGGGTCGTGAAGGCGTGCAGCCGGGCGAAGGCGAGCACCTGCGCCGGCCCTGGGTCGTCGGGCGGTTGCGGTACGGCCACTTCCAGGAACGCGGCGACGGACCGGGCCGGCATCCGGGGCGGCAGCCAGGCGCGCCAGAACCGGGCCAGCGGGGCCGTGCTCGGCGGTGCGTTCACCGCGCCGATCAGGCGCAGTCGGCCGGCGCGCTCCCCGGGCGGGCACTCCTGGACCAGCCGCAGCGCCGCCTCCCGCCAGCGCAGGGCGGCGAGTTGGGAGCCGAATTCGCGAAGCTGCCCGGCGACGGCGTCCTCCAGTGCGCTGCCGGCCTCGCCGTTCTGGTCCTCCTCGTCGAGGATGCGACGCACTTCGGGGACGGGGAGGCCGAGGGTGCGCAGGGAGCGGATCAGGCGCAGCCGGTCGAGTGCGGCGGGGCCGTACCGGCGATGCCCCCCGGCGCTGCGGGAGGCCTCCGGCAGCAGGCCGCGGTCGGAGTAGAAGCGGACGGTCTTGACGGTGACACCTGCGTGCTCGGCGAGTTCGCCGATGCTGCACAGGCCGTCGGGCGACGTGAACACTTGAACCTCCCTCAGGGGGAGTTCCTACCGTACCGGCGAGCGCGGCCGGGCGGATCTGCCCTGGTGCGCGGACGACGGCGTACTGAAGGAGAGGACGATGACCGTATTCATCCTGGTGTCGGGTGTGTTCACCGGCGCACACGTGTGGCAGGAGACGGGCGCGCGACTGGCCGCGGCGGGCGCCGAGGTACACGCGGTCGCCCTCACCGGAATCGGCGGCCCCCGCCCCGCCGAGGGTGCCGGCGTCGACCTGGAGACGCATATCGCGGACGTACTCGCGGTGATCGACTCGGTCGGCGAGGCGTCCGGCCGGGAGATCGTGCTGGTCGGCCACGACTACGGCATTCACCCGGTGTTGGGCGCCGCCGACCGGAGGGCGGAGCGCATCGCACGGATCGTCTACCTGGACGCGGGGATGCCGCGGGACGGCGTCCCGGCGCTGGCCGCGGTGCCCGACCAGTCGCTGCGCGAGCAGTTGGCCGCGCGCGCCGCGGTGAGGGCCGACGGGGAGCTGCCGCCCCCGGCCAGGCAGGAGTGGCAGCGCTGGGGCAGCATCGCGGGCGTTCCCGAGGCGGCGCTGGACCGGCTTACCGCCCTGGCCTCGCCGCAGCCGCTGGGCACCCTGGTCCAGCCGCTGCGGCTGACCGGCGCGGCGGCCGCGGTGCCCAGCACAGGGGTGCTGTGCACCGGCAACGGCGCGGGCATCGAGATGGTCCAGTTGCGGGTGAGCTTCGGCGACCCCGCCCTGCAGGCCCTGACCGATCCCGGGGTGACCTTCTTCGAACTCCCCACCGGGCACTGGCCGATGCTGTCCTGCCCCACCGAGCTGGCGGAGGTCCTGCTGCTGGCGGCGGCCGGCGAGGGGCACCGGCTGAAGCCGGCCGGCGCCGCCGAGCCGCCCGCACATCTGCGGCCGTTCCCGCTGGATGTGCCCGAACTCCCGCGTGAGCGGACCGGGAACGTCGATCTGTATCTGCCCGAGGCCGCAGGGCCGCGGCCGGCGGTGGTGTTCGTGCACGGCGGCCCGGTGCCCGCCCAGGCCCGGCCGACCCCGCGGGACTGGCCGACTTTTACTGGGTACGCCCGGTACGCGGCAGGGCAGGGGGTGGTGGGCGTGACCCTCGACCACCGCCTGCACGATGTGACCGACTACGAGCGTGCCGCAGCCGACGTGGCCGCCGGGGTGGAGCTGGTCCGGGCCGATCCGCGGGTGGACGCGGACCGGATCGCGCTCTGGTTCTTCTCCGGCGGCGGTCTGATCACGGCGGACTGGCTGGGGGCGCCCCCGGCATGGCTGCGCTGCCTCGCGGCCAATTACCCCATCCTCGCGCCACTGCCGAACTGGGGGCTGGCCACAAGCAGGTTCCACCCGGCCCGCGCCGTGGCGGGCGCCGGCGCCGTGCCCATCGTGCTCACCCGGGCAGGGCTCGAGATGCCCGAGATCGCCGCCACCGTCGAGGAGTTCCTGGCCGCGGCCAAGGACTGCGGGGCCGACGTCGAGGTGGTCGACGTGCCGCACGGTCACCACGGCTTCGAGACCCTCGACGCCACCGACGCATCGCGCGAGGCCGTGCACCACGCGATGCGCTCGGTGCTGGCGCACCTGACGGCCTGAGCCGGGCCGTCCCCCGGACTCGCACCCGACACGCAGGAGGGGGCGGGCGAACACCCTGAACACCGAGCGGTCCCAGCCGTACCGGGTGGGCTGAACAGCGGTTGCGTGAACACGTGGGGCCCAGAGCACGGCACGCTGTGCTCCTCGTGCGGTCAGCAGCGCACGAGTACGCCGATCCCGTCCTCCAGAGGTGTCTCTTCCCTGGACACGACGATCAGCTCGGCCCCGCTGCAGACGGCGGCAGACAGCAGGGCGGCGTCGGCGGGCTGCTTCTCGTGGCCGGTGGCTCCGAAGGTGTGCAGGCCGGCGGAGGACAGGGCGATCTCGTCGGGAGCGGTGCCCAGCCAGATCTCGGGCCAGTCATCGGTGGGGTGGTTGACCACGAGGGCATCGGCCTGGCCGCGTTGAAGGGCCGCGACCGTGGCGGGCAGACCTTCGCAGCCGGCGTGGGTGCGGCGAGCGCGCTGGGCGGCGAAGCTGTCCAGCCGGTCGCGGTCGTGGGCGGAGACGCGGCCGCGGAAGAGGGCGGCGAGCTGGGGCTCCAGCAGAGCCCGGCCGGTCTCGGTGCCGCGGCCGTTGCCGGGGACGGTGGTAACGCGGCGGCGTACCGGGGCGGGCAGTCGGCCGGCCAGTACGCCGCGGGCCCAGCTGTCACCGCACAGCACGAGAGTGTCGGCGTGGCCGAGGTCCATGAGATGGGTCAGCTCACCGGCGAGTCGCTCGGCCTCCAGGGGCCACTGGTGGATCGGCATGCGCAGGCAGGTGACGCGGCGGGGGGCGACCGAGCTGCTCGGCCAGCGCCCCGTCTGCAGCGCTATCTGCACGTCCCCAGGGGCAGGATCGATGTCTTCGGGTGTGCCGCGGGTGAGGACGGCGGCGGCGTAGGGGATGTCCGGGGCATGCTGCAGAGTCAGGGGCATGGCGTCGGGAAGCAAGGCGTAGTTGATCTTGTCCACCGGGGGAGGCTCGGGCAGCTCCTCGGTGAGGAGCAGTTCCCCTTGGGTGGCGAAGAGGGCCTGGCCGTGACGGCTGGGCAGGCCGGTGCCGGTGCTGCCGATGGCGTCGGCGACGGCGTCGGCGGTGGCTGGGTCGGCGCCGAGCTCGACCAGGTGCGCGCGGGCGTGACGCCGACGCAGCTCGATGGCCTTGTCCGGGTCCTTGTCCTTGCTGTCGGTGTCGCGAGAGGTGTCGACGTATACGGATGCGAACGGCCCTGGCCGGGCGTACAGGGTGTCGAGGAAATACAGCTTCACAAAGATCACTCCTTGACACTCCTCGCCCGGCTTCCTCGGCTCCTCCGTGGGGCGACCTCCTTCTAGCCCTCCGGGATGGCGAGCTAGCCCTCCGGGACGGCGAGCTCACGGCCTCGGTAGAAGGACTCCCGCTCCTCGACGACGTACGGGGTCATCGCTTCGCGTCGGCCCGCCTCATCGTCCGAGGCGCGCCAGGCATCACAGGACTCCTTGGAGTCCCAGAAGGACACACCGACGACCTCCTCGCCGTCATCGGACCAGTAGGCGAAGGCGCGGCGAATGCCGTCGGGATGAGTTCCGGGACGCCAGGCCCGCTGGAACTCCTCCAGAAGGCCCGGCCTGATGCGGCGCGTCGTGATCCAGACGTACTGCTCCTCCATCCTGGCCTCCTCCATGTGACGCTCTGATCAAGGCCCCTGCACCCCTACCACCACCGTAGGAGGGGGGAGCGGGTTCCGCCTCCGCCACCTTCGGTCCGAAGCCGCCATGAGGCCGCCTGAGCGATACCGGTGGCGGCCGTCGGGGCGCTTCCGGGTTCACGTCCGTACTGCGGCTCGTCCGCCTGTGACGAAGGCTCCGATCCGGTCCCGGAGCGTGTGCGGGTCGAGCCCGTGTGCGGCCACGTGCTCGGCGATGCTTCCGTAGCGGCGCAGCTCGCGGCGGCCCACACCGAGACCGAGCACCCGGTGCGGGACGTCGGCGAGCGCGCCGCTTGCCGCGGCGGTCGACGTGCCGGCCAGATACGGCTCGACGAGCACGACGTCCGTGCCCGCACCCTCTGTGGCCCAGCGCAGCGCTGCCGCGTCGAAGGGCCGTACGGTCGTCGCGTACAGGACGGTGACGTCCAGCCCCTGTGTGGCGGTGAGCACCGGGTCGAGCATCGGCCCGACGGCGATCACGACGCCGGAGCTGCCCTCGCGCACGGTGCGGAACCGCGCGCCGTCGACCGGGAGGCCGTCGGCGTTCGACTGGACCGACAGCCGTACGTACACCTTGTCGTCGCCCGAGGCGACCGCGTGCCGCAGCAGCGTCTCGGCCTCGTCGGGATGTCCCGGCACGTGCACGGTCCAGTCGTCGAGAGTGTCGAGCAGCGCCACGTCTCCCGGGGCCATGTGCGTGTAGCCGCCCGCAGGCCAGTCGAAGGAGGCGGCGGCGCTGACCAGCACAGCGCCCACGCCCTGGTGGCCGAGGTCCAGCTTCACCTGTTCGAAGGGTCGCTCGACGAGGAAGCTGGCAAACGTGTGCATGATGGGCCGGAGCCCGGTCAGCGCCAGACCCGCGCCCGCTCCGACGAGGAGCTGCTCGCGGATGCCGACGTTGATCACCCGGTCGGGGTGCCTGCGCTGCGTCTCGGTGAAGTCGGCGGAGCCGATCTCGGCGAGGACGACGGCGACCCGCGGATCCTCGTCGAGCAACTGGGATGCGACAGGAGCGAAGCGGTCACGCATGGTGTCCATGGGAAGTCCCTTCAGACGTGGGATCGAACGGAAGCGAGGGGCCGCACGGGAGGGCCTCAGCCGGACTTCGGCTCCACCTGCGCCACGACGACGTGCGGGCGGCCCGGGTGGGGCGCGGTGAAGGCCGCGTACAGGGCCTCGTGGTCACGGCCGTCGGCCGTCACGACGGACCAGCCCGCCGCCTCGAAGCGGGCGGCAATGCCGCCGGGCCGGGCGTGGCTGGCCGAGGAGTTGTCGACGACGACCGTGTGCAACCGTTCGAGCCTGGCGGGGCCGGCGAAGGCGATGGCCTCGTGGTTGCTGCCTTCGTCCAGCTCGGCGTCCCCGATCAGCACCCAGACCGCCGGTTCGTCCAGCCCCTGTGCGCGTAGCCCGAGCGCGGTGCCGACTGCGAGTGGCAGTCCGTGTCCCAGCGACCCGCTGCCGATTTCGGCTCCCGGCACCAGCACCCGGTCCGGATGGTGGCCGAGCGGTGAGTCGTACGATCCGAAGCCGGGCAGCCAGTCGACGGGCAGGAAGCCCCTGGCTGCCAGCACCGCGTAGTAGGCCACCGGCCCGTGCCCCTTGGACAGCAGGAACCGGTCCCTCTCCGGGTCGTCACTGCGTTCCGGCCCGACCCGCAGCACCCTGTCGTAGAGCACCCACAGCACGTCGAGCGTGGACGTCGCCGCGGTCCCGTGCTTCTCGTCGCCGGTCATCAGTGCCATGAGCCGTGGCAGGTCTGCGTATCCGTATGCGTGGTCGTGCTCCGCTGTGATCGTCATGACGGCGATCGTGCTACCTCAACCAAGCTTGAGGTCAAGGGTGCGACGCTGGAGCCGACGCACCCGGCCCGCGGCCCGCATCCGCTGAGAGCGCAGCGCGACCGGTTCCGGGCGGTTCTCACCGCCCGGAACACTTACGACAGCGGAGCAGCAGCGAGCTACCTGGCGAGTTCGGCCGGTTCATCCAGCCGCGTCAGTTTCCGCGGGTTTCTCACCACGTAGATCCGGGTGATCCGCCCGTTCTCCACCACGAGGCTCACTGCGGACGGCTCGCCGTCGATCTCGATCCGGCCCGCAGGCGCGCCGTTGAGCCACACGGTCGTCGTCTCGAAAGCGGCCACGACCCGGTTCGCGCGCGCAAGCAACTTCGCCACCACATCTGCCCCGTGGATCGGAGCCAGAGCGGCGGCCACAAGCCCGCCACCGTCGGCGATCATGGCCACGTCGGGCGCCATGACCTCCATCAGCTCCTGCAACCGCCCGGTGCGCAGCGCGGCCAGGAACCGCTCCACCACGGCCTGTTGCTCCGACCGGTTCACCTGCACCCGCGGCCGCCGGGCCGCCACATGCTCGCGTGCCCGCCGCGCGATCTGCCGCACCGAGGCCGCGGACCTGCCCGTCGCCTCGGCGATCTCGCCGTACGGCATCTCGAAGACCTCGCGGAGCACGAACACCGCGCGCTCCGTCGGCCCGAGCGTTTCCAGGACGGTCAGCATCGCGATCGAGACGCTGTCCGCGAGTTCGACGTCCTCGGCGACATCAGGGCTGGTCAGCAGCGGTTCCGGCAGCCACTCGCCCACGTACTCCTCGCGGCTGCGCGACAACGTTCGCAGGCGGTTGAGCGCTTGCCGCGTGACGACCCGTACGAGATACGCCCGCGGGTCACGCACCTGCGACCGGTCGGCGTCGGCCCACCGCAGCCAGGACTCCTGCACCACGTCCTCCGCGTCGGCCGCCGACCCGAGCATCTCGTAGGCGACCGTGAACAGCAGGCTGCGATGGGCGACGAAAGGGTCCTCGGTCATGCCGTCGGCGCTCAACCGGCGGTCTCGGGGCGCGCGGCCAGCGGAATCTCGCACGCGGCGGAGAAGCCCTGCGACTCGATCCCGAGCGCCGTGTTGTTCCTGGTCGACAGGTTTGCAA
The DNA here is from genome assembly GCF_053594815.1 of Streptomyces sp. NPDC002577. NCBI lineage: Bacteria > Bacillati > Actinomycetota > Actinomycetes > Kitasatosporales > Streptomycetaceae > Streptomyces > Streptomyces sp. NPDC002577. The sequence continues at coordinate 14,130 of NZ_JBSFWK010000074.1, forward strand.
AGGCGATGACCGCGGTGAGCTCGACCAGCGCCGCCGGGCCGAGCCGGTCGAGCAGACGCGCGGACAGCTCGTCGGTGACGGTCGGCGGCGTGTTCGTCATGGCCTCGGCGTACTCCAGCACGTCCCGCTCCAGCGGCGTGAACACCTCCGACTCCCGCCAGCCCGGCACCTGGCTGGCCTTGGCCAGGTCCAGGTTCTGGTTCAGCGCCTGGAAGTAGTTGATGTCGAGGCACCAACTGCACCCGACCTGCGCCGCGACGGCCATGTGCGCGAACGTCTTGAGGCTCTCGTCGGCCGCATCCCACTCGCGCACTTTGGCCCCGATCTCCAGGGACGCCTCGGCGACCTTGGGGTTGTGCCACGTCACCTCGAGGGGTTCGGGCACGGCACCGAACTGCTTGAGCAAGTTTTCGCTGAACTCAGTGGTGAGCTCTGCCTTCTGGACGCGTAGCGTCATGGTGTTCTCCCTGTGCGTTCGGCTGTTTGACATGAAGACACCAGCGGACCCGCGAATGTGACAACCGTCGCCAGCGCGCATCGCTCATCAGCGCGGACAGGCCGCGGGCCTGGGTTGGCCCTCACTGCCGCTGAAACCATTACGCAACGCTCTTGACATATATATGTGGTCGAGACCACACTCGCTGACCGGTCGGCTATGTCAGGTCAAATGACGGCAAAGGGCAGATCCAGGCCCATCCAGCGACGGGGAGCGGACAGTTGTGACGACGACTACGCCCAACTCCCCTCAGCGCGCAGGTTCCGCACGGCTCGGCTTCGCCTTACGGCCGGTACGACAACGGCCCGTGCTCCCCTGAACCGCACGTTCCCCGCGCAACGCCATGCCGGGTCGCCTCTTCGACGCCGCCGACCGCCGCTCCGTCGGACAAGCGACTCGGCCAACTCCCCCCGCCCTCACCCCCAGAGAAGGTACTGCCATGCCCGTCCGCACCCCCAGCCCCCGGCAGACCCGCATGCGTCCGCTGGTCGCCGCCGCAGCAGCCGCGGCCAGCGCCGCCGCACTGTGCCTCGGCCTCCCGTCTGCCTCCGCAGCCTCCACGACGGACGCACCGAACACCAGCCAGTTCAGAGGCGTGAACTGGGCGGACCCCCGCGACAACTTCGCGAACGACCCGGTGGTGCTGTCCGGGCTGTCCCTCTCCGACAACTACGCCACCACTTACCACAAGGCGAGCCGCATCATCTCCGCCTTCAAGGCCAACCTCGGCGCGAACACCGTCCGGCTACCGATCAACCCCTACACCGTCAACGGTTCGTACTGGCACTCCTATCGGGCCGTCATCGACGCTGCCACCCGGCTGAACTTCAAGGTGATCGTCTCCTACTGGGAAGGCACCGGCACCGCCAAGGACGGCCTCATCGACGACACCGACGCCTACTGGCGCATGTGGACCACGGTCACCCGCACCTACCGCGCGAACGAGCGGGTCTACTTCGAGCCGATGAACGAACCGCACGGCTACACCCCCGCCCAGTGGGCGGACATCGCCGCCGAGTGGATCGACACCTTTCCCGCCGTACCGCGCGACCGCATATTCGTCAGCGGCAGCGGCTACAACGACAGCGTCACCTCCGTATGCGCCGACCCCCGCCTGAAGGGCACCTACCTTTCCCTGCACCACTACGGCTTCTGGGGCAACCACACGTACGACGAGTGGACCACCGATCTCAAGAACCGCCTGGGAGACTGCGCCTGGCGCACCGTGGCCGACGAGTTCGGCGCTTCCATGACCACGGGCCTGGACTACAACGGACCGAACACCGGCAACAACGAGATCGCGTTCATCCAGGCCGACACGGACGTCTTCCGCGCACTGCACATGGGCTCGGTCTACTGGCCCGGTCTGCGCACCGGCGACACCTACAGCATGGAGACCCTCACGGGCAGCTCCGCCAACCCGTGGCTGGAGACCACCAACTCCTCCGGCGCTGACCGGCTGGCCTGGGGGTGGGGCCGCGACTGAGCAATAGTGCAGGTTCCGGCCCCGGTGCGACGGCACCGGGGCCGGCGGGCCACCAGGTCAGGCGTGTGGTGAGACGTGACCGCTGCGCTCCCGCGTCGCGTGATGCACGAAGTGCGATGCGGGAGCGCAACCATGCGTCAGCAGTTGGAGTTCGCCTGGGTGAGCAGTCCCATCCGGTACGGCAGCTGGGAGTAGTCGCCGCTGGAGCTCGGGTCACGCCCTTGGTAGACGTACTGCAGATGGCAGGGGTCGATGGTCAGTGTCTGGTCATTGCTCGAGCGGACCATCTCCCCGTGGCTGATGTCGTTCGTCCACGCGGACCCGTTGAACGAGACGTTGGCCTTGCCCGCGAACGGAGCGCTCTCTGTGGACGCCAACGCGGTCCACGTGCCGGTGAGGCTGCTGGACGTCCAGGACCGGAAGTACCGGCCGTTGGCTCCGATGGCCTCGACCAGCAGCAGATACTGGTTGGTGCCGGAGACCTTGTACACGTTCGACGCCTCGAAGAGGCTGTACTTGGAGTCGGTCATGACGATCGTGGTGTTGCCGAACCCGCCCGGGAAGTTCGCCAGCGTGGTCTGGGCGCGGTAGAGGTGCCCGTTGTCGTCGCTGAAGAACAGGTAGCAGTTCGAGGTGTCACAGACGGTCCAGAAGTCGATCCATCCGCCGGTGCCCTTGTTCTGTGTCACGACCGCCGGCTCCGAGGCGATGAACGTCTTGGGCGCGGACCACGACGTCGGGTCCGACGGGTCGGTCGTCGTCGAGTACGTGGGCGGGCCGGTCTGGTAGACCATGTACCACAGGCCCTGCGGGGCGAAGTAGAAAACCTGCGGAGCAGCCCGGTAACCCGTGCCGATGCCCGAAGAGTCCAGGTAGTGCTGCGTCGCCGAGGAGGCGCCTGCCCACTTGTCGAAGTTGAAGTACTCGAGGCTCCAGCTCCCCGACGTGTTCGCGGTCGTGGCGTAGACGTGGTATTTGCCGTTGTACCGGATGACCGAGAAGTCCTTGATCGAGGCGAGGCTGTGCGACGCGTCCGACTGCGGAGAGGCCAGTACGCCGGTGGACACCCAGGAGAACGTAGAGGGAAGCGAGCTGGAGACGGTGCCGACGTTCACCAGCTGCCACTGCTGGTTGGTCCCGTCCGAGTCGGTGTATTGGTCGACAGCGGCTGCGTCGGACGTGGAAGCGCCCGAGACCTCGACTGCCTTGCCGCTGTTGCGGTTGATGAAGCGGACGTACCCGCCCGACGAATCCGCCAGGCTGAACTGCTGATTGGTCCCGTTGGCGTCGTCCCACTGCTGGATGCGCGCGCCGTCCGCCGTCGACGCCGCCGAGACATCGAGCACCTTGCCGGTGAAGCGGGACCGGAGCCGGTAGTAACCGTTGCCGGCGTCGACGAAGCGCCACTGCTGCCACGCACCGTCGTTACGGGTGTACTGCTGGATCCCCACCCCGTTGTCGGCATTGCGATTGGTGACGTCCATCGCCTTGCCGCTGTTGCGGTTGACGAGCACGTACCACGCGTTGACGTCGACCGTCGCCGCCGAAGCCGGGGCCGTGCTGATGGCGACACACAGGCCGGCGAGCAGAGCCGTCAGCGCGACCCCCACTGTCCCTCTTCGCCAGCGCAGCCATAGGCGCGACCGCGCCTTCTTGTCGGTAGCCATGCGAATCCTCCTTGATTGCGGCTCTACTGCTCCGCGGGCCACGGCCGTGCCCTGACGGGGCGGCGGCGCTGGGAATCGGGGGCCGTCCCTCCCGCGCCGACGAATGTTGACGGACGGCCCGTCAGGTGACCGTGCAGGCCTTGCCATTGAGCGTGAAGGCGTCCGGGGCGTCCGTGGTGCCGGTGTGACTGGCCTGGTAGCCGATGGTGACGCTCGCGTCGGGTGCGAGCGTGCCGTTCCAGGCGGCGTTGGTGGCGGTCACGGCTCCGCTCGAGGGGCTGTATGTGGCGCCCCAGCCGTTGGTGATGGTCTGGCCGGAAGGGAGGGTGAAGCCGAGTTGCCAGCCGTTCAGCGTGGTCGTGCCCGTGTTGGTGAGGGTCACGGAGGCGGTCAGGCCGGTGTTCCAGGCGTTGGCGGCGACCGACACCAGGCAGGCGCCCGGCTCGGGTTGGGGCGCGGGGCCCGTGCTGTCCAGGCCGAAGAAGGTGATCACCCGGGCCGCCATACCGCTGGTGACCAGGTTGTGGCCGGCACCCTGAAGGCTGATGGCCTCGACCGGGGCCTGGTCACCGGTGGAGCCGTAGCGGGTACGGGTCCAGCCGGACTGGGGCGAATCGGTGCTGGTCGGCGTCTGGCTGACACCTTGCACGTTCGTCCACTGCTTGATCTCCTCCCCGAAATTGGGGTAGCGCAGAACGTCGTCCTCCGTGCCGTGCCACAGCTGCATACGCGGCCGGGGTCCGGTGTAGCCGGGGTAGGCGCCGCGGACCAGGTCGCCCCACTCCTGCGCGGTGTGGGTGACGTTGCCGTTCGCGCAGTCGCTGTTCCACTCCGACCCGTCGGTGGTGGCGAAGCAGGCGAACGGCACGCCCGCGAACGCGGAACCGGCCGCGAACACGTCGGGGTAGTCGCCCAGCAGGACGTTGGTCATCATCGCGCCGGAGGAGATACCGGTGGCGAACACCCTGCTGGTGTCGGCGTCGTAGGTGCGGATCACCCAGTCGACCATGGACTTGATGCCCACCGGGTCGCTTCCGCCGTCGCGGCGCAGCGCCTCGGGGGAGGAGACGTCGAAGCACTTGCTGCTGCGGGTGACCGACGGGTAGACGACGATGAAGCCGTACTGGTCGGCCAGCGAGGCGTACTCGGTGCCGGAGTACATCGCGGGACCGGACCCGGTGCAGTAGTGCACGGCCACCACTACCGCCGGGTTCGGGGTGACGCTGTCCGGTACGTACAGGTACATCTGGAGATTGCTGGGGTTGCTGCCGAAGTCCGTGATCTCGGTCAGGGCCGCGGCGGTGGCCGTGGTGTCCGTGGTGTCAGCCTTCGTACGGGCCGAAGCCGAGGCGGCGGGCGGGGCGAGCAGCGTGATCGCGAGTAACGGCACCAGCGCTGCGAAGAGAGCGACGAGCATCGAACGTAGTGGTTGCCATGGTCCTCTCGCGGTGTTGCGGGCAGGTGTGGACACGTCGTCCTTGTCCCTTCGTGGTCACGGCTCTTGAGGACGTCGTTCAGCAGGTGCACGTGGTGCTCTGGGGCAGGAGGCGCAACAGCCGGGCTCGACGCTGGGCTCCCGCGCGACGCCAGTGCGCGAGGGCGGTGACGACGGCCGACTGCCACGCGACGATCCTGCCGACGAACGAACGCGCGCGGGGTCGACACGGTTTGCTCCTCTCGGGCAAGGGAGCCTCCGCGCGAATCGTGGCATGAACACGACCTGTATGGAAGCGCTCCCACGGCGAGTGGCCGGAAGCCCGCGGGGCCGGAAGTTCGAGACCGGCAGAACGACCGTCGAAAGTCTGACGGCCGTCGCCCGCGCTCCGGTGTATGGTGCTCGTCGCCGCTGAGTGATCGCCTCACAGGAGTGAAAGGGGTGTTGTCGATGGCCACCGTCCCTGCGTCCCGCATGCACGCGTGCGTGGAACAAGCCGTCCATGTCACCCTGCTCACCGGTTGATCTGTCTGATCATGCGCCGGTGGGCTCTCTCCTCAGGAGACCACTGTGCACGAGCCCATGCGTTTCATCTCCCTTCGCATCCGGGGAAAGCAAGCCGAGCACCCACGCGTTGGCGCCGAATGCCTTGGCTCGTTCGGTCCTGTCGCGCTGCTGACGAGCGCTGAGGTGCGGGCCCGGTATGCGTCAGATGACTGCTTCCACGGCCGGGCGCGCCCTCATTCCCGGTGGCCGGCCGTCGCGGGGGAGCCCTTGATGAGGTCGCGGAGCTGAGAGCGGGCGGTGATGCCCAGCTTGGAGAAGCCGCGGTAGAGGTGCGAGCTGACCGTGCCCGGGGAGAGGAAGAGCTTCTCGCCGATCTCGCGGTTGGTCAGCCCGCGGGCGGCGAGCCTGATGATCTGCTGCTGTTGCGGGGAGAGTTCGGCAAGCGTGTCGGGGGCCGTGTCCGTGACGTCGAGGCCGGCGGCCCGCGATTCGGCCCGGGCTCGCTCGATCCACGGGCGGGCGCCCAGGCGGCGGAAGGTCTCCAGGGCCTCGGTGAGCGGCGCCCGCGCCTCGGCGATGCGCCGACGGCGCCGCAGCCATTCGGCGAGGTCGAGCAGGGTCTGTGCGCGTTCGAAGGGCCAGTGCTCAAGGACCGGGTCCGCCAGGGCCGCCCGGAAGTGCGGCTCGGCGGCCTCAGGGTCCGCCAGCAGGCCACGCGCTCGGTTGATCAGCGCACGCAGGCGTGGTGAGGCGTTCTCCGTGAGCGTGCGTGCGGAACGCTCGACGATCGTGGCGGCGTCCTCGGGGCGGCCGCAGCGCACCGCGGCGGCGGCCAGATCCGCGAGGGCCGGGTAGGAGGCGTGGTAGTGCACGGGCGCGCTGTCTGCCGTGAAGGCCATGCGGAGTTGGTCGTACGCGGTCTCGTAGGCGCCTTCCGCGGCTGCCGCGGCACTGAGCGCACGACGGGCATAGACGAAGACCGAGCGGCTTTCCAGCGGATCGATCACGGCGAGCGCCTCATCGGCCCGGGCCCGGGCCGTCACCGCGTCCCCCTGATAGGCCAGCACGGTGGCATCCACGGTGGCCGCACAGGCCACAGCATGGTCGAGGCCGGCTGCCCGGCCGACCGTGGTGATGCGGGCGCAGGCCTCACGGGCCTGGTCCCACCTTCCTCGTTCCACATAGGCCCAGGCGACCGCGCCGCCCAGACCCTCCGGCAGTGTTCCCTGCGACTCCCAGCGGTCGAAGGCCGCGTCGAAGGCGCGGACGGCCTGCGGGGTCTCGTCCAGCAGCCACGCCGTGATCCCGACGGTGGTGAGCAGCTCCGGCCGGGCTTCCGCCTCGGCGGCCAACTGCGGGAGCAGGGAGACGAATTCGGCCCGGTCGTGGAACGGGTCCGACACGGTCCTGAACGAGGCCTACGCCGCGGCCGTCGGCGAGCCCTTCTCCGCCCGCACCACCGTCTACATGCAGCTCCCGCCGGGACTGCTCGTGGAGATCGACGCCCTGGCGGTGCTGGACGGCTGACCAGGGTGACCGGTCGTCTGACGAGGGCGTGCACCGGTCTGAGTCCGGCCGACCTCGCGGATGACGCGCGGTGCCCGCCATCCCGGCCGCCTCCCGGTGCCGCGTCCGGAATGGGTGGCCGGGGGCGCCGTCCCCTGTGCGGCGCCCCCGGGCCGGGCCGCCTTACGGCAGCGTCTTCTCGTAGTACTTGTCTTCGTCGGAGTCGTAGACAAGCTTGCCGTCGGCGTCGTACCCCTTGATGTGCGGGGCCACGGTGACCTGCTGGTTCAGGACGCCGGAGGCGACGAACCAGCCGTCGTCCAGGGCGGCCCGGCTCGTGGCGCCGCCGTAGGAGACGGTCACCCGGGCCACCGACGGCTCGACCGTGCCGATGACCCCCCAGCGGAACGGGAGTTTCCAGTTGCCGCGGTCGAGGACGGACTGCTGGTAGAGCTTGCCGCCGTTGATGTCGGCACTCACGGGGCCGGCGTCCGGTGGACCGTCGGAGCCTCCGCTGGTGCTGAGACCCTGGGCCTTGCCGTCCCTGATGTTGCAGATCAGCCGGATCTGCCGCGGCTGCTCCTTCACCGCGACGACGTACATGCCGTCGCCGGGCGCGTTGGAGTCGCCGGTGCTGTTCATCGCAAGGATGATCCGGTAGCTGTCTGCCGTGCCCAGGTCCGTGCCGGACTTTCCGGCCGGGCCGTGTGTGTACGACTCGTCGAAGGCGAGGCACTTCTCCAGCCCCTCGGCGGCCTGCTCGAAGGTGATCCCGTCGAGGAGCTGGCCCTCCGCGGCCGGCCGCGCGGGCCCTGACGGTGACGCTGACGGCTTCGGTGTCGGTGTCGCCGGAGTCCGCTGCGTGGCGCTGACCGACGGTGTCGCAGCCGCCGCGTCCACGCCCGTGCCCCCGCCGGCCAACGCGTACGCCCCCACGGGCATCGCCGCCAGCGTCACGAGGGCCGCCCCGGCCGCCGCCACCCGGCGCCGCCGCTCAAGGGCGCCCCGGCGGCGGATCGCCGGATACGGCACCGGCGAAGGCCGGATCGTGTACGCGTCCTCGGCGAGCAGCTCACGCAGCTGCTCCTCGAAGTCCCCTTCGGTTCCCGTCCCTTGCTGTTCCTGCTCCTCGTTCACCTGTTGCCTCCCTGCCTCGACGCCGCTCGGCTGCCGACAGGCCTGTCGAGAACCTGCGCGAGCCCCGGATACGTACGCAACTTCGCCAGCCCCTTGGACGCCTGGCTCTTGACCGTGCCCGGCGAGCAGCCGAGCACCTCGGCGACCTCCGCCTCGGACAGGTCCTCCCAGTAGCGCATGACGACCACCGCTCGCTGCCTGGGCGGCAGTTCCGCCAGCGCCGCGAGCAGGGCGCTGCGCTCGTCGGCCCACGAGACGGCCTCGTCGCGCCCCGCCACCTCCGGCGGCGCCGCGGTCAGCGCCTCCGTCACCCGCCGCTTGCGGAACCGGTCGCTGTTACAGCTGACCAGCATCCGCCGGACGTACGCCTCCGGACTGTCGCTGCGCGAGACGCGCCGCCATGACCGATACGCCTTTGCCAGCGCCGTCTGCGTCAGGTCCTCGGCATGGTGCACGTCGCCCGTGAGCAGATACGCGGTCCGCACGAGACGGGACCACCGCGCTCTGACGAAATCCTGGAACTCGGCCTCTTGATTGGCCTGCATCAAGCACCCTCCCTCGCCCTCCAGACCACCGTTTCGGTGAATTTGGTTGCCCGGGATCCGGTGTCTCAGCACCGGGGCGATGAGCGGGCCCTGGGGCTTCCTGCTCGGGGGCGTCACCGGAGGGCGATTTCAAACGCTCGGCGGTGCTCCACGGTGTGTGCGTGCTCGCGCCGGGACCAGGCGATGCGCTCGGTGATCTGCTCTGGAGTGGCCTCGACGGACCCTGCACCGCCCCGCAGCTCCGCCCAGAACCGGGCGTTGCGAGCCTGGCGTTCCAGCATGGCATCGACCAGTACGTCACGCTCAGGGCCGGCCAGACCATAGGCGTCGGACAGCACACGCACCTGAGCGGCCTGAATCTCCACCGGAGGCGCTCCCGCCCTCGAGGACACGCACCACAGCCAGGCCATATACGCCACATCCTCCAGTGGGCTGCCTGGCGCGGCCATGTCGAAATCGATGAAGGCGACCGGCGTCTCGCCCTGAAACACGGCGTTGTTGGGCCCCAGGTCGTGGTGGCAGACGATCTGGTACCGACCCGCAAGCTGGCTGCCCCGGGTGGCCTCGTGCATCGCACGCGCCAGGGCTCCGGTCGCGGCGACCTGCGCATCGGTCCACGGTCGGAGTCTCTCCGGAACCCAGCCCGGCACGTAGCTGAAGATGTCCCGGTCTGACTGATCCCGGCCGAGATAGCGCGGCGCCCCCGCGAACTCTTGCTCCTCCAAGAGCGTGAGCAGCGCGGCGACGAACGGCGAAGCCGGCGAAGCCGGTCTGCGGACCGTGTCGCCGATACGGACGACGCCTCGGGTGATGCGGCCTCCCCCCAACGGGACGACCTCGTCGGACGACTCAGCCATGTCGCGGATTCCTCTCCGTCGCCGCAGGACCACCCAGGGGCGCCATGATGGACGACAGGACGACCTGGCCGGGACCGGCGCCTACCTGTGCACGGCAGAATGTGCCTCCCGAACGGCCGGCCCGGCTGGACGTGCCGTCGCTCGCGGTGCTGCTCACCATCAACGAGCTCCGAAAGCTCTGACCCATGAAGAGAGCCCGATCCATGCCAGACCTCAAGACTCTCCTGTCCTCGAATCCGTACCCCGGGCGAGGCGTGCTCTGTGCCCGGACTCGCTCAGGCGCGGTGCTCGGCGGCTACTTCCTCACGGGCCGCAGCGCCGCGTCGAAGGACCGCGCGCTGCGAGTCGAAGGCGACGAGCTGGAGGTGGGGCCGCTCACTCCCACTGAGCACGACCCACTGCGGCACTACGCAGCCGCCCTCTGTACGGACGATTGGCTGGTGCTCGGCAACGGAGAGCACGCCGCCCAGGTGACCGAGCGGCTGCACAAGGGCGCCTCAGCCGCTGATTCGCTCGGCGGGCTGGAGTACGAGCCCGACCCTCCGATCCGTACCTCGCGGATCACCGCACTGCTCAGCCGCGACGGCGGCCGCACGGTGGTGCTCGGCGCCGCCCGCCCGAGCAGCGGCGCCCGCCTCACCACCAACGTCATGACGCTCACCGTTCAGGACCTGGAGCCGGGCGAGGCCGTGCTTTTGACCACCTATCGTTCGGACGGCCAGACGGTGGCGGTGGCCATGCCCTTCGATGAGACGATGGTCACCGCGAACGACGGCCGTGAGCTGCTGCAGGAGATCTGGTCGGCACTGAACCCCGAATTCCGGATCGCCGCCGTCGTCCTGGACCCCAATGAGGGCCCGGCTACGGCGATTCAGTGCTCAACCTGACACTCCGGGCGGCGGGCGCGGCGGGCGCGCCCGCCGCACTCCGGGTGTCGTCTCCACGATCGTCACGGTCTTCAACCGTGCTGGAACAGAACCAACTTGACCATGCGACTGCGCTGCCCCTTCGCTACCATGCGGCCTCGAAGGGGGGACGGGCCGTGAGCGACTCGCAGGATGCGCGGAGTGCGCTGCTCGCTACCCGGTACGCGCGCGCCAACGATGCCGTGACCACCGTTGCAGCCCCTCTCCTTGCGAGCGGCGGCGTGGGTCTGATCGGCGTCGTCGCCGCGGACGAGGACAAGTTCCGCTGGCCCGGACCGGCTCTGCTGCTGGTGACGCTCGCCGCCATCCTGCTCGTCTCGTGCGTGCAGTGGGGCTTCCGCGCACGTCCTTGCCTTTACTCGATGGCCGACGTGGAGCAGCTGTACGGCGGTGCCCTGACGGCCGAGCAGCGCGAGCGCTACGCGCACCAGCACGCGGTGGACCACGCTCGCTGGCAACGCACCACTGCCCTGGCCGATGCGAGCTACACCGCAGGCCTCATAGCGCTCGGCCTGGGCGTCGCGCTGGTCCTGGCACCGCCTGTCGGCGGCACGCACGCCGGCTGGCGGTGGACCGCCTTCGGCGCCGTGCTCCTCGCCGTCGTGATGGAGGCCGCTTGGACACTCCTGGAGCGCGGCGACCTTGCCCTGAGGGCCTGGCAGCGGCGTCGACTCCTGCAACAGGCCGGCGTCGATACATCCAACGGATAGAGGCGAACTGCTGATGAGTGAACCGCGCGACCAGGAGGAGCAGGGCGACTCGCCCGACACGAACCCGGAATTCGGGCGTGGCCTGTCTATTGGTTCCCCCCATAACCTCGAGGGTGCGTTCAGCGGCCCTGTCGTGGGCAGCCCGCCACCGCTGCTGGAGGGCGACCGCTCCCGCGTGGGAGGTGCCGGAGAGGCAGACGCCTGCCCCGGGTGCGGCGCGGTCTACCCGCGGATGTTGCAGCGGCTGCGGGGGGTACGCGGCCGCCATGAGTCCGGCTGCCGACTGGCCTCCGTTCCCCTGCGGTATGTCGCCGGCCTGGACATGGCGGATGCCCTGCTGCTCCTGGGTGACGGGGAGTCGGGGCCCGGGGGAGAGTCCCACTGACCTCGGCGCCGACTTCCCTCACCGAGGCGGGAGCAGAAGCGGTAGCTCCTCGATCGGACACCGCCAAGGCTGCGCTTCGCAAATGAGACCATCCATCCGTTCCGTATCGACACGCCTCAGAGCGCCCCGCACGGACGAGTTCGCCGCGCCGCCCCCGAACGAGCGCGAGCGCACCGTGACCTCCTGGTAACGCCTCCAGACGTGGAGTCGCGACCGTCAGGGACACGCCGACATCCAGGCCACTCGGCGCATAACCGGCCGAGTCACCGGCAGCATGGCCGTCGGCCACCAGGTGACACCCACAGGCGTCTTGTCACTGAGTGATGTAACGCCCTACCCTCCCAAGTTGACTCGCCAGTAACTACGGCGTCTGGCCGCCGACTTCGGCTGCTGAGGTCGGCACGAACAGCGGTGCTTCCACCCAAGTCGCCGAGCCGCAACACCCCCGCTTTCTACGACCAGCAAGGAAGTGAGACACGTGGGACGATCGCGCGCAACCTTCCGCCTGCGCGCGAGAGCTGTCGATCCTCCCCGCAAGGTCGCCCTGACCACCACGGCGCTGCCCGCACACGCTGCCGACGGACCGCGGCAGGTGGTCTTCCGAGGGGTGGCCATCCCGGCCTTGTACACCCCGCCCGCCGAACTGCCCGAGGCCAACGGCGCGATCACCCGTTGACCGTGCCTCCGGGCCGACCGGACGGCCTCAACCCGTCAACTTCTACACCGGAGCTGCCCATGCCCCCCACCATGACCAGGCGCACCCTTCTCGCAGGAGCTGCCGGATTCGGAGCGGCGAGCCTGTTGACGGCCGCCCCCGCCGCCGAAGCCGCAACGGCGCGCGTGCCGCTGACCAGAGAAGAGCACCGGGTCGTCGTCATCGGCTCGGGATTCGGGGGCGGCGTGGCGGCGCTACGGCTGGCACAGGCCGGTGTCCCGGTGACCGTCCTGGAGCGCGGGCGGCGCTGGCCGACGGGGCCGAATGCGGATACGTTCCCGCGCGTGTCGAGCCCGGACAAGCGGATGCTCTGGTACGGCACCCTCCCGGAGGCCGTCAGGCCGCTGGCCCAACTGGTCGGAACCCCATTGGACTTCTCGCCCTACGTGGGGGTTCTTGAGCCGGTGCTGGGCGAGAACATCCTGGCCGTCTGTGCGGCCGGCGTCGGTGGCGGCTCGCTCGTGTACCAGGGCATGACACTGCAGCCGTCGGAGGCGGTGTTCAACACCTGGCTGCCCGAGCAGCTCGACTACCAGCGCATGAACCAGGTCCACTATCCGCGGGTCGCGGAAATGCTGCAGGTCGCGACGGCACCCGACGAACTGGTCAGCGCATCGAACTACTACACGTCGCGGGTGTTCGCCGAGCGCGTGCGGAAGGCCGGTTACGGCCTCGAGAAGATCCCGATGCCGATCGACTGGGACTACGCCCTGGCCGAGCTGCGCGGCGAGATGAAGCCGTCGTACACGAACGGAGACTGTGCGCTCGGCGTCAACAACGGCGGGAAGCACTCGGTCGACGTGACGTATCTGCCGCAGGCCGAGGCGACCGGGAAGGTCACCGTCGCCACCCACCACAACGTCACCGGTGTCGCCAGGGCGAACGACGGCCGCTGGGAGGTGCACGTCGACCGGACCGACGACTCGGGAAACGTGCTCGAGCAGAAGATCCTCACCGCTCAGGCCCTGTTCATGGCGGCCGGCAGCCTGGGCACCAGCAAGCTCCTCGTCCGCGCGGGTGCCACCGGCGCCATCCCCGATCTGCCCGACGGGCTCGGCGAAGGATGGGGTACCAACGGCGACCGGATCTACGCGTGGACGAACCTCGCGGAGGACTTCGGCGCCGAACAGGGCGGGCCGGTGGTCTACGGCAGCAAGGACTGGGACGACCCGGCGACCGCGAACACCATCATCCAGGCGTCCCTCCCGCCGCTCGGCATCGACACGAGGACGACCATGCTGGTCGGCTTCGGAGTCAGCCCCGACCGCGGCCGTTTCCGCTACGACTCCCTCACCGACTCCGTTTCGCTTCACTGGCCTCTGGGCGGTGACGCCACCAGCTACCGGCAGATCCAGCAGCGGGTCTCGGCGGTCTCCCGCGGCCTCGGCGTCCTCACCGACACGAACCTCCTCGTCAACAGCACCTGGCACCCGCTCGGCGGCGCGCCGATGGGCACCGTGTGCGACCTCGAGGGCCGGGTGCAGGGCCAGCGCGGCCTGTACGTCCTCGACGGCGCCCTGATCCCGGGCACCACAGGAGCCTGCAACCCGTCGATGACCATCGCAGCGGTGGCCGAGCGTGCGATGGACGCCATCGTCACTCAGGACATCGGCACGATCATCTGAGCGGAGACGCCTCATGTTCCGGTGGAGTCCGGCGGGTCCGGCGGGTTCTCACGCGGGGCTCCACGGAACCGGCCCGGTGCGTGGAGCCCGCCCGGCCCCTCGCACGCCGTCCGGTCGAGGCCCACTCTTTGCCTGGCAGCTCGGTGACCGCCCCCTGGCGGTCATGCGGTAGCCGGCTTGCGGGCCAGTTCGTAGGCGAAGCTGACCGTTTCGGTGAGGCGGTCGTTGACCGTATGGGGGCTGAGTTCGGCGGTGAGGTCGGCGTCGAACTCGGCGGCGTGGTCGGCGAGCACCGGGGGCGGCAGGAATGATGTCGACCGGATGTGCCCGGCGAGTTCTGCGATCGTCCAGTGGTGCTCGACGGAGAACTCGTGGCGTCCGGCGGGGGCGAACCCGGCACGGGACATCACGGCGTGGTCAGGGTCCTGCTTCCTCGCCTGCTCCCAGCCGGACGGGACGCGGCCGGACGCGCCGAGGGCGTTCTGCCATGTGCGCAGCAGGTTGTCCAGCGCCCGTTGCCAGCCCTGGGGGCCGGTCCACGGGCCGGTGGACCAGCACAGCGCGAGGTGGCCGCCGGGCTTGAGCCAGGTGCGTGCGCGCCCGGCGACCAGGGTGCGGGGGAGCCGGTGAAAGGCATTGCCGATGACGATCAGGTCGAAGCCGGCCGGCTCGGCATGCAGTTCTTCGGCGTCGGCGGTGATCGTCCGGATGTGGGCTGCGTCGACGGCGCTCGCTTTGGCGCGGACCACCTCGGTCATGTCGGGTTCGGCGTCCACGGCCCATACATCCGCGAACCGGCCGCGCAGTGGGAAGGCGAGCTGGCCGGTGCCGCATGCCAGGTCGAGCAGGCGTCCGTGACCTGAGGGCGCTGTCCGGCGTACGAGGTCGGCGATCATCGCGTCGGGGTAGGGGAGCCGGAACCGGTCGTAGTATCCGGCGGTGCCCCTGTACAGGTCGGGCTCGAACCTCACGTCGCCTGCCATGCGACCACCATCGCACAGGTCAGCCTGGCCCCGGGAACACGGCGGTATGCAGCCGCCCTGACGAAGGAGCACCAACTATGGTGCGGCCACTGTCTGTTACGGCGACAGGACGTGTTTCGGCAGGAGAGCGGGGCCTGAGCTGCCGGCCAGGCCTCGCACCCCGGGCACACGGAGTCGGCCGCGGCTACTGCGCGCCCGCCCTCGGAACCACAAAGTCAGGACTGGTACGGCTGCTGCTGCGGTTGCCCGTGGGTCTGACCGCCGTGCCCGCTTGCGCCCTGAGCCTGCAGCTGTTCCGCCTGCTCCTTGGTCAGTTTCTGCTCCGCGCCGCAGAAGGTGCACTGCGTCGCGTACTTCGTCGAGAACGGGAACAGCGGCACGAAGAACAGCGTGAACTTCGTGACGCGCTTCCTGAGCGTGTGCGCGGAAGGGTTGCCGCAGTGACCGCACACCAGGGTCAGTATCGCGAGCTGGTACAGGTATCCCTTGGTGCCAAAGATGATCATGCTGTTGGTCCTTCCGGGGGCGGTGCCTGCCGGCACAGTGCCTGCGATCGGCAGGGTTCGGTCATGGAGCACAGTCTCGTGCACATCGATGTGATCGGCGGAAGGGCGCGACGTGATGTCGCCTTCGTCACGGACCTGCTGAAGAACTCGCGCAGGTCCACGCCCGCCCCCGTGTTGATCCGTGGACTGATCAGCTATGTGTCGTCACACCGTTCAACGGAGTACGCCGTGACGACACCTTGCGACAGGAGATCCGCCAGCCGTCAGAGGTACGCACGGCGATGTCATCGTAAGAAACGGAACCGCAGGAGCCGTCAGCCTTGATGCCCAGTCCCTTGGATCGGACCTGCGCCTGGCCGTCTGCCGACTCGGTCACGACGACATTGGTGACGTGATGCGCAACGGGGTTGGCGGCTCCCAGTGCCAGGGCTGCTTCGCGGAAGGCCGCGATCCCCGTCAGTCGGCCTTGACCGAAGTCGGTCAGGTCGTAGACGACATCCCAGGTGAACACCTCCTCCAACCGGTTGAGGTTTCCGTCGTCGACGAGGTGGCCGTGCAACGAGACCAGCTCGGTGATGGCCAAGCGGTCTTCGAGGGTGAGTGACATATGTGTCCTCTCCGGCCCGGCGTGCAACGGCCAAGCCGATTGTCGGTCCTGTCGTCGGGGCGGCACCGCAGCTGCATCTTTGACGCCGTCATTGCGCTCCGCCGATCGAGCGCGCCTGCTGGTCGCGGTCGTGATCGGCAGAGGTCGCGCCTCGCTGCGAGGTCGCCGAGCCTGTCGCGGTCTGGCTGATTGCGACGTACTGCCAGTACAGAAAGGAGCGGTGTTGGCGCACCAAGAAGGAGGGAGGGCTCGCGGTGAGGCGCTCGCAGTAGGAATTGCGCTGGCCTTTCGCGCCGTGGCGCGCATCCCCCGTGAAAGTGAATCGAGACGCAATCGTATAGCGGGTCCGCACGGACTGAGGCCTTACGTGCTCCATCGGATTGCTTCGACTCCCTTGTGTTCCAAGGACGTTGGACCGCCACTGCCATGCAGATACGTGCCTGTCCACGGTAGATGCGCCTTCATACTCCTCCAGGCAGGGATTCTTACTATCCGTTCACCATGACAGCAGCAGGGAAGCACCAGGTGAGCCGCACGGAGACCCCCCGTCGAGGCAGCCGGACGAGCAGAGCAGGCATCAGGGATGTCGCCGCTGCCGCCGGTGTCTCCATCACGACCGTCTCCGATGCGCTGAACGGCAAGGGCCGGCTACCGGACGCCACACGGCGCCATGTCCGCGAGGTCGCCGA
>NZ_JBSFWK010000075.1:0-30209 GCF_053594815.1 Streptomyces sp. NPDC002577
CGTCAACGTCCTCTGGGCCCTCCTGCGCGACGGACGGACCTACGAGGTCGTGCCTCCTGCGGCTCTCGCGGCTTGACAGACAGCATTAGGAATCGCTGTCACAGGACACTGGCTCACAGCTCACAGCTCACAGCTCACAGCCCCTCACCGCACCGCCTCTACCTGCGGAAACAGGGCGTGAGGCTCATAGTCGCGGCTGGTGGCAGGTTCGTTGACGGCACCCCGTGGACCAGGACGCCCGCCCGGGGGACATCCCGCACGCCACCATGAACACCCGCATCGCCCAGCAGGTGGCGGCTTCGTTCGGGATCGCGATCGTCGCCGTGGTCTTCCAGTCGCTCCTGGAGCACGGCGCGACGGGGGCCTTCCACGGCGCGTTCTGGTGGGCGATCGGCATCACGGTCGCCGCGCTCATCCCCGCCGTCGCTCTCCCGGCGAAGGCGACAGTCCCGGCCGCTACCGGGCGCTCTCAGGCGAGCGGCCAGCTACATAGGGCGGCGTCGGCCATCTCCTGGAGGTCGTCGCGAACGATACCGCTCGCGGCCTGCACGGCTATGCCGAATGCCAAGGTGGTGACGTAGCGGGCGAGGAGCCCCGGATCGGCCTCCGGAGGCAGTTCGCCGTCGTCGACGGCTTGCTGGAACCGGTCCCGGAGCTGAGAGCAGCCGTTGGTGCGCCAGGCGGCGAGCAGGTCGCGGACCGCCTGCCCGGAGTCGCCGGTGGCCAGGGCGCCCTGGACGCCCAGGTATCCGTGGGGGTGGTGGTGGTCCGGACGGTGCCGGCCACGGAATGTCACTCTCGGCTATGTGTCACCTGGCGGTGCGGCCGACCGTGCGGAACACGCCCAGGACCCGCTCCAGCTCGGCGACGGCGTGGTCTGGATGCGCCGGTTGGCGTAACTCAGTGCGGTGCCCATACAGTGCTGCCCCCTCTTCGGTCTCGAGGGGTGTTTCCCGTGGCTCCTTCGTTGTTTTCTTCCTTCTGGAGTAATTAGCATGCCCACGCCGTCTTCTGGTTCTGGTGGATCGCCCAATCCCGCACCGCCAGGGCCCTCGGCCGGCGGGCCGTCGACGCCCACGCCTGCGCCCGCCCCTACGCCCACGCCTGCACCCGCACCCTCGCCTGCCCCGACGCCCACGCCTGGCCCGCCTCAGCCCGGCCGGTTGCAGCGGTTAGTTCTTCGGATCCGCAGGGCTCACCGGCGAGAGAACCTTGATCATCTGCGCGGCTGGTTTGAGCTTCTGGGCTACTACCTTGCCCCTCTCGTTCTCCTCGGGGCCGCTGCGTGGGCGATGTGGACGTGGTACCAGGATCACCAGGTGGCGGAGAAGGCCGCCGACGCCACGGCGAACGGGCCGACCCTCAAGTCGGACCTGAAGATCGCCAAGGTCGAGGCCCTGCTCGGGAAAGGTCTCGAGGGCGAGACGAAGGATTACACCGCAGGGGACCCACCCACCGTCCAGAAGATCAATGCGTGGGGTCCGCACGTGAAGGTGACGGTTCAGAACATCGCCACCGCGCCCGCGCTCATCACGAAGGTCAAAGCAACGTTCCGCCAGTCGTTCTATCTGGAACCGTGCTACGGCGTCGGAGGACAGTTCGCAGACACCGTGAAGTACCAGCTGACGATCCCCGACGGTCAGCCCATGGTGAAGGGCAGCCGCTCGCACAAGGTGCCCTTCACCAAGGAAGCGGAGATGGCCTTCACCGTGGCCGCCAACACCTTCGACCAGTTCACGCTGACGACCGGCAATGAGACCACCGCGGACGGCGCAAGCCCTTGGATCGGCGTCTTCGATGTGGAGCTGGAACACGGCAACGGGAAGAAACTGACCTTCGGTCCCATCGCCGTGATCGACACGGGTGGTAATCCCATGTTCTACGCAGACGGCGACACGTGGCACATCGGTCCGGAAGACATCAAGGGGTGCACGAAGCGCAATGCCGCAACGGTGGCGAAGATCCTGAGCATCCCGAAGGTGACGGCATCCAAGGAACTCAAGGACCTCGACAAGGCGTTCCGCTCTCTCGGTGAGTAGAGCGGTCCGCCGCCCTAGTGTGATGCGCCAGAAATAACGAGACTAAGTGTGTAGGTTTTTTCATGGCGTCTCGGGGTCCTCGTGCTGTCGAAGTCGTGCTGTCTGTCGAGGAGCGGGCGGAGCTGACGCGTTGGGCGGGTGGTGCGGTGTCGGCCCGTGTGGCAGAACGGGCCCGGATCATTCTGGCCTGTGCGGAGGGAGCGTCAAATACCCGTGTAGCAGGGGACTTTGGGGTGTCCACGGAGACGGTGCGCAAGTGGCGCTCGCGGTTCGTGGCCCGGCGGGTGGCGGGCCTGGTGGACGAGCCGCGGCCGGGGCGGCGCAAGCCGGAGCTTGTGCTCTTGGAGACCGAGCGGGCGGAGCTGACGCGTTGGGCGCGGCGGGCGAAGACCGCGCAGTTCCTGGCGCTGCGGGCGAAGATCGTGCTGCGGTGCGCGGAAGGCGGGACGAACAAGGAGGTCGCCGCCGAACTCGGTGTATCGCAGGGAACGGTGAATCGCCGGCGGTCGCGGTTCATCCGGTTGCGGCTGGACGGGCTGACCGATGAGCCGCGGCCCGGCAGGCCGCCCTCGATCCTGCTGGACCAGGTCGAAGACGTGCTCACGGCGACGCTGGAGTCCACCCCAGGCAAGGACACCCACTGGTCGCGGGCCTCGATGGCGAAGCACTCCGGGCTGTCGAAGTCCACCATCGGGCGGATCTCGACGTCCACCTGGTCTATGACAATTACGCCACCCACAACACCGCCG
Organism: Streptomyces sp. NPDC002577; assembly: GCF_053594815.1. NCBI lineage: Bacteria > Bacillati > Actinomycetota > Actinomycetes > Kitasatosporales > Streptomycetaceae > Streptomyces > Streptomyces sp. NPDC002577. The sequence continues at coordinate 2,789 of NZ_JBSFWK010000075.1, forward strand.
AGATCAAGACGTGGCTCGGAAAACACCCACGCTTCCACGTCCACGTCACCCCCACCGGCTCCTCGTGGATGAACCAGGTCGAGCGGTGGTTCGGCCTGCTGACGGACAAACTCATCCGCCGCGGCGTCCACACCTCCGTGAAGGCCCTCGAGAACGACATCCGCGACTGGATCGACACCTGGAACGAGAACCCCAGGTCCTTCACCTGGACCAAGACCGCCGACGAATCCTCAAATCCCTCGCCGACTACCTCACCAAAATCAACCCGCCGACCACTGAAACCTGAAATAGATTTAGCCTCGTTATTTCTGGCGCATCGCACTAGCCAGTGCCGTGTCAGGCAACGTTCGCACTGGTGACGATCCAGCGTAGGCGCTAGTCGGCGGCGTGGACTACAGACTTATCAGCCCAGATGCCGGGCGAAGAACCGCAGCGAGTCGTCCGTCTCGAACCGCGGCAGATCTCCGTGCTTGCCGGGGTTGGCGTGCAGTGTCTTCTCGGCTGAACCGATGGCATCGAACAACGCCAGGCTCTGTGCACGGGGCATCCGCTCGTCGTCCCACTGGACCAGAAATTGCACCGGCACGGTGACCTGCGCGGCGGTCCCGGCCAGCGCGGGCGACCCTTGCAGGCCCAGCACCGCGGCGCGGACTCGAGGTTCTGCGGCGACGAACGGTATACCGAACGCGCAGCCCAGCGACACGCCCCAATAGCCCACCGGTCCGCCGCCGATATGGTCGAGTTGCTGGACTGCGGTCAGGACCGCCTGCCATTCCGCGACGGTCTGCCCGGCCACGAGCGTGTACATGGCGGTGTCCAGGGCAGCCGTATCCCCTCCGGCGGCCATACGCGCCCGGTACTCTGTCGCGATCCGGTCGAACTCCTCGTCCGTCGGCCGCTCGCCGTGGTTGGGCACGTCGATCGCGGCGACCGCGAACCCACCCTCGGCGGCGAAGCGATGCGCGCGGGCCAGGATGCCGGGGGCCTTCTTGTGTTGCCCGCCGCCGTGTCCCATCAGGATCAGGGGACGAGTGCCGTGGGCGTCTTCCGGCGTCCACAGCACGCCGGGGATCTCGTCGAGGGTGAAGAGCTGTTCGGTCACGCCGCCCAACGACGTCTTGGAGATGAAGCGCATAGCGTTTCAAGCCTTTCGGAATACCTTCTGCAGGCGCTCCTTAGACCATGCGAGGGAGGGAGCCCCGATCTGTCACAGCGTTGATCGGTCTCACCTCCTCGAGTTCGCAGCGGGCACGGCGACGCTGAATGTATCGCAAAGGGGCATCACTCGCGTCTCGCCAGGGCGAACGTTGCCTGACTAGTGCCGCGTCAGGCAACGTAAGCCCCGTTACAGCGTGGGCGGTTGTATCGCCGGGGCTACTCTCAGGGCCATGCCACAACGTCCCACCGGACCGCACCCGATGAGCGCAGAGCAGTACTACGCCACCCGCCCACCTGTGTTCGTCGGCGCTGGGATCTTGCTGCGCAGCGCCGCAGGCAACGTCTTGCTGGTCAAACCGACCTACGAGCCACGCTGGGTGATCCCTGGGGGCGCCATGGAGCTGGAAGAGACACCCCGTCAGACCGCGCGTCGCGAGGTCAGGGAAGAACTCGGCCTGGACCGTGAACCTGGGGGCTTGCTCTGCGTGGATTACGCACCTGCCACAGAGAAGCGCCTCAAACCAGGCATCATGTACCTGTTCGACGGTGGACTGCTGAGCACGGCAGAGGAGGCCGCCATCAGCCTCCCCGCCGAAGAACTCAGCGGCTACCGCTTCGTACCTCCCGCCGACCTCCCCGACTACATCGGCGGGCTGTTGCTCCGCCGTGTGCAGGCCGGACTCAAAGCCCAAGCAACCCATATCCCCGTCGATCTCGAAGACGGTTATCCACCCACCTCAAATTCCGCTGCCCTCGAGGCCTGAGACAAGGCGAACGTTGCCTGATGCGGCACTAGCCAGAGAGTGACATCAGGAACTGCCCGCGGTGCCGAGGTGCCGGGCAAAGAACCGGACAGAGCTATCGATTTCGAAGGACGGGACTCGATAGTGGCTACCGGGGTTGGCATGCAGGGTCTTCTCGGTGGAGCCGAGTGCGTCGAACAGCTTCATGACGGAGTCCCGCGGATTCCCTTCGTCGTCCCACTGCAGCACGAACTCGACCGGGACGGTGATCCGCGTCGCGGCGTCGATGAGCCACTCGCTTCCGATGAGGCCGAGGACAGCTGCCGTGATACGCGGTTCGACCGCGACAAGGCGGATGCCCATCTCACCGCCCTGCGACAGGCCGTAGTACCCGACGGGCTGACTGTCGCCGACGGACTCCAGTTGCTGGAGTGCGTCCAGGGTGGTCTGCCAGTCGGGTATGAGCTGTGACGCTACGACTTCGCAGAGTGCAGGCCACGCCGGGCCGACGGGCTCGCCGGCCGCCTCCCGTTCCTGGATGACCGCGACAAGCCGCTGGACCTCAGCGTGCTCCGGCCTGTCGCCGGTTCCCGGCGCGTCGATCGCGGCGACCGCGAAACCGCAGGACACGACGTACGGGATTGCTCGGGAGACGACCTCCCATCCCTTCTTGTGCTGGCCACCGCCGTGCCCGATCAAGACCAGCGGCCGGGGACCGGAGCCCGCGGCGGGCGTCCACAGCACCCCAGGAATCTCCCCGATAGTGAAGAGCTGCTCGCGGACGCCATCAGCGACGGTTTCTGAGGTTATGCGCACGCGTGCATGTCAGCAGAAGCGCCGCCGACGTCGCAAGCCGATTACCAGGCGACCACACCGGAGAAGTGAGCCTGGCCGAGACCGGACGACTGCTGCACCTCTTCACCGCTCACGCGACCGACGTCGTCCACGCCCTGCCCTGGAGGCGACGACGCCACCAGTGGCGGCCCGCCCAGCCTGCCTCGCCGAGTCCAGAGGCCAGCCCTTTGCCGCTGGTGCAGACCCGCAACCGGTCGCGCAGTCGTTTGCCCCTGCGTTCGCCGGCCATTCCGACGTAGACCAACGGGCCGCTCGCATCCGTCCTGGCGAGGTAGACGCCGGGTAGCCGCGGAGCCTGGGCCGTGATCAGGGGTACCCAGTCCGACCAGCCGGCCATGGTCTCGATCCCGTGACTGGTCATTGGCCCCCGCCCATCAGCCGATCTCGTCTGCTGGCCCATTGTCCCCGGGGCCGGCGACTACGGCACCAGGCCCTGCAGGTAAGGGCGGGCGATCTCCGGCACGGGCTGCGAGAGGGGGCGGCGGCTGCAGGACTTGGTCCTCGATGTGGTCCACCAGCCGATTCAGTCAGCGCAGCAGGTAGCGGTTGAAGGGCTGCTTGGCCTCGATCCGCTTGCGCTGTTCGGCGGGAAGGTGCTCTTCAGCGCACCGGGCTGAATGGGGGTGAACCGATGGTTTCACACGGTTGAACCTTCGCGGTTGAGGCGAAGTCGGGGCGACAACAGCGGAACCCCGTGTGGCGGTCGGACCGATCCTCTTAGCCGAAGCATGTCAGTCACCCGAGGAGTCACCTGATGTCGAGCATCACGTCCGCCGAGATATGTACCGTCCCGGCGAGCGACAGATCCGCACCGCCCAAAGGCCACGCCCTGCGCCTCGACATCCAGGGGCTGCGCGCGGTGGCCGTCGGGCTGGTGGTGCTCTCCCACGCCGGCGTGTCCCAGGTCAGCGGGGGTTACATCGGTGTCGACGTCTTCTTCGTGATTTCCGGCTTCCTCATTACGTCGCTGCTGCTGCGCGAACTCGCCACCACCGGCCGGGTGTCGGTCCGTTCCTTCTATGCCCGCCGGGCACTGCGGCTGCTTCCCGCGTCGTCCCTGGTTATCGCCGTCACGCTGGGCGGGGCGTGGCTGTTCCTGTCGAAGGCGCGGCTCGCCGAGTACGCGGGCGACGCCCTCGCCAGCGCGCTGTACGCGGTCAACTTCAGGCTGGCTGCGGCCGGTACGGACTATCTCGCCCAGAACAGCCCGCCGTCGCCGTTCCAGCACTTCTGGTCGCTCGCCGTGGAGGAGCAGTTCTACCTGGTGTGGCCGCTGCTCCTGCTGCTCACCTGGCGGGTCGCCCGCGGTCGGCGCCGACTGGTCGCGGTGCCGCTCGGGGTACTGTGCCTGGGGTCGTTCGCGGCGGGCGTCCTCGTGACGAACTCCTCCGCGCCCTGGGCGTACTTCGGCTCCCTCACCCGAGCCTGGGAACTGGGTGTCGGCGCGCTCCTGGCGCTGGGCACCGGCCGACTGGAACGGCTGCCCGCCGCCCTCGCGGCCCCGCTGACCTGGCTCGGCCTGGCCTGCGTCACGCTGGCAGCGGTCTGGTACGACGACGAGACGCCCTTCCCCGGCTACCACGCCCTCCTGCCGGTCGCCGGTACCGCGCTCGTCGTGGCCGGCGGCTGCGCGCCCACCTTGCACGGCGCGGGGTGGCTGCTGGGGCGGCGACCGCTGGTGTGGCTCGGCGGACTCTCGTACGGCTGGTACCTGTGGCACTGGCCGCTGCTGGTCATAGCCCCGGCGGCGCTGGGCCGCGCCGACGGCACGGCCGACGTGCCGCTCGCGCTCGGGCTGGCCGCGGCGGCGCTGGGCCTGGCGTGGCTGACCCTGCGCCTTGTCGAGAACCCGGTCCGCTTCCACCGGGCCTTCCGCAGGCGCCCCCGCCGCGCCCTGGTTCTCGGGGCCGCGCTGTCGGCTGGCGCCTCGGCGATGTCCCTGACGGCGACAGCGGTCCCGCCGACGATCGAGGCGGGCGACCCCGCGCCCGCGCTGGCGCAGGCTCTCTCCGACGCACCGGCCCCGCAGGCGCGTCTCACCGAACTCCTGGCGTCGTCCCCCACCGCCCTGCCGAGCAACCTCGCCCCGCCCCTGCCGAAGGTGAAGTCCTCCCGCTCCGCGGTCTACCGGGACGGCTGCCACGTCGATTACGCCGCCACCGGCACCCGGCCCTGCGTCTACGGCGACCGGACTTCCTCCCGTACGGTCGTCCTTTTCGGCGACTCCCACGCGGCCCAGTGGTTCCCGGCCCTGCAACGGCTCGCGACCACACGCGGCTGGAAACTGGTCTCGCTGACGAAGGCCTCCTGCAAGGTCGCCGACGTGACCATCGTCAGCGGCCACAAGCCGTACACCGCCTGCGACACCTGGCGCTCCAACGCCATGGCAAAGATCAAGACCCTGCGCCCCGACCTGGTCGTCGTCTCCTCCTCGGACGCCGGAGACCCGGCCCGCCCCGCCGCCGACCCCCTCCACCAGTGGACCACCGGCTTCGAGAACACCTTCCGCAACCTGGGTACCTCCGGCGTCCGGGTCGCCGCCCTGCTCGACACCCCATGGCCCAAGGGCGACCCGATCGACTGCGCCGCCAGGAACTCCCTGCAACTACACGCCTGCGCGAACCACTTGCCGGACGCGACCCGCGACGCAACCCGCGGCACCGCCCTCCGCACCGCCGCATCCACAACGGCCACCACAGTCATCGACCCCGCCCCCTGGCTCTGCGCCCCGCGCACCGGCATCTGCCCCGTAGTCGTCGCCGACACCGCCGTCTACCGCGACGACAGCCACCTCTCGGAGGCGTACGCCGATGCGCTTGCCCCGGTTCTGGCGCCATCGCTGGATCGCCTCGTGGGTGCGCCCTGAACACACCGGATGATCCAAGCGACGGTGGCCGAGTGATCAGGGCGGTGTCGATTCCGGGAGACACTGCGGATCTCAGCCGCCACACGAGCACCGCACCATGGCTGAGTCCGGACCGTCCCGCCGGACGCGGCCTGATCGTCGGCGTCGCCCTGGTCGTCATCGGCGCCGTCCTGGCCGCGCTCGCTGTGTTCGGCGGCAGCAGCGGCAACGCCGACACCACCCCGACCCGCCCGTGCCGGCCGCGTCCACGGCCCCGACCGTCGAGCCCTCCGAGGATCCCGCGCGACTCCCACGGACGAGCCGACGGGCGCGGAGGTCCTGCCAACCTCCAACCCGTCGATGGATGAGGGCAGCACCGGCGGCTGACACCGCCCCGCAGCGCCCCGGTCGGCCACCAGTCGACCCGGGTGCTGCCATTCGCCCTCGAATTCCTCGCCCTGCGCCGCCTGACCACCTCCGCCTTCGGCACGCTGATGAGCCTGGGACCCGCCATCGCCATGCTCATCGGCCTCCTCGTCCTCGGCCAGAAACCCGGCCTGGCACCTGCCGCCGGCATCGCCTTCGTGGTCGTCGCCGGCATCGGCGTCACCCGCACCGGCGCCCGCCCCACCCCGGCGCCCCCTGGACCCCACCACGCCAAGCCGTCCACCACGGTGAGCTCGGCGTCGAGCTGAACCGCCAGACCGCCGGGACCGGCATGACGGTCCCGGCGGCTGGGTCCGTACCCCCTTCGTGGCGCACCGGCCCGCAACGACCGTCACACCTGCGGCCAGAAAACGGTGCGACGGGAGCGCGATCGCCTCATGAGCGACGAACTCCGGCCCGCCCGCTCCCGGGTCGCCGACGGCGTGGTTCTGCTCCCGATCGACATCGCCGCGCAGCGCCGGCCCGTTCGGGATCGTCGCCCCGCACCGACCAGGCGCCGGCCGTCGAACCAGTCGAGGGACTCGCTGCGCCACTCTGTCTTGACGCGGCCCCACGCCGGGGTCTGCAGAAAGCTGACCGACCGCTGGGCCCGCATGAACACCAAATGCTCGGCGGCGCTGATCGGCCTGACGACCGGATTCCCGACTGCTGCTCGTACTGGTTCGCCCTAGGACATGCCGATTCCGGCCGCCACCGGCCGGTGGTCGCTACCCGCGGCCGGCAGCAGCCACGCGCTCTTCGGCTCCACGCCGCGGACCAGGATCTGGTCGATCCGCGCCACCGGGAACTTCGCCGGCCAGCTGAAGCCGAAGCCGTCCCCGGCCACGTCCTGGACCGAGCGCAGCTGCGAGGCGAGGCCGTCGAGCGCACGGTCGTCCATGGTGCCGTTGAAGTCACCGAGCACCAGCACCCGCTCGCTGCGCTCGGCGGCGACGGCCTTGGCGAGCTTTGTCGCGCCGGCGTCGCGCGAGTCCGTCCAGAAGCCGCCCCTGGGCATCACTCGTACGGAACCCAGATGCGCCACGTACACCGCCAGCGGCCCCTTCTTGGTGGTCACCGTGGTGCGCAGCGCACGGGGCGGGTCCACCGGGATGTCCTCGGGCCGCAGCTTCTTGGCCAGTGGCCCGACCATGCCCCGCAGGACGTCGACCGGCCGTGTGTCCGACAGCGGGAGCTTGCTCCACAGCCCGACCGTGCCCTGCACGGTGTGGTGCGGGTACGCCTTCGCGAGCTCCTTCTCGTACGTGCCCTTGGCCTGGTCGGTCAGCTCCTCGAGCGCCAGCAGGTCCGCCCCGGAGGAGGCCAGGGCGCGGGCGGTGCCGGCCGGATCACGGTTCTCGGCGGCGACGTTGTGGCTGACCACGGTGAGGTCACCGCCCGCATGGGACTTGTCGCCGAGCAGTCCACCGAAGAGGCTCAGCCACACCACGGCCGGCAGCAGCAGCGCGACCAACGCGGAGGCGGAGCGGCGCCACAGGGCACCGGCCGCAAGCACCGGGATGAACACGCCGAACCACGGCAGCATGGTCTCCACCAGACTGCCGAGGCCCCCGCGGTCCGTGATCTTCGAGTGCAGCAGCAGGACCAGGCCGAGCAGCAGCGCCAGCGCCGCGAGCACCAGGCCGCGCTTCCAGGCCTCCGGCCGGGAGCCGCTGCGGATCGTCCGGCGGATGGCCGCGCGCCAGGTACCGGAGCCGGTGTCCCGGCGGCCGGCGCCCTCCTGTCCGGCCTGCTCCGCCGTGTCCACCTGCACCATCGTCTGTCCTCGCTCACTGCCGTTCACTGCTGCATCCTCGGGTCCTGGGTGGGGTCGGCGTACATCCGCGGGCAGCTGTGATCGATGGCTTCGGAGCGGAGTTCGTAGTGCCAGGACTCATTCTTGTAGATCTGACACAACCCGTACACGGCGCCGTGTTCGGACAGCCACGTCGTCGCAGCGGAGTGCCCGATGTCGACCGCGTCCCCCGACACGTGAGGAGAGGTCTCGGCGGTGGCCACCCATCGGGCGGCCTCCTCTTCGGACCCGGACTTGGAGACCGCCTTGCGCAGAAGCTGATCCTGGTACTCCGGGGAACGCCAGCCGCTGGTGACGTAGAACTCGACTCCGTCGTCCGCGACATCAGTCGCAGCCCGGCGGAGGGCCTTGAGCAGATCCGCATCGAGGTTGGCCACAGCCGGAACCCGGTCATCGAAGCCCGTCACGCCGTCGGGAACGACACCGTCGGCCTCGCCGACCGCACCACGGCGCCCACCGGCAGGCGTACCACCCTGCTCACCGCGACGAGCCTTCGAGGGGGGCGTTGCGGAGGAAGACGAGGGCGGTGCGGTCGAGGAAGACAACGGTGATACGGCCGGGGGAGACGAGGCGGACCTGGTCGGGGAAGGCGAGGAATTCTGCGACTGACAGCCGAGGACTGCGGTGATCGCAGCTGTGACGGCTATCAGGCCGACAACAATGCGCCGGTGAATCCGGCGGGTCGTTGTTCGTGCCGATGGTGCGGTGTGGTTCACGCCGCCAGTCAAGACAGCGTGGTGTTGCCGGCACGTATGGGATTTTCGATACGCGGACGATATGCGCCGACTCGTAGCATCGAGGGCATGCGTGTGTTGATCGTCGAGGACGAGCCCTGTCTGGCAGAAGCCATCCGCGATGGCCTGCGTCTGGAAGCGATCGCGGCCGACATCGCAGGTGACGGCGACACCGCCCTGGAACTTCTGAGCATCAACACCTACGACATCGCCGTCCTCGACCGCGACGTCCCCGGACCTTCCGTCACGCGCGCCGCTCCTCAGCCGAGGCTTCCGTCCCGCGGCGGGCCCGTGTAGGGCGGTGCCATACGCCGAGAGCGGAAGCTTCACCGGGGCTGCTGCTTGTCGGCGAGGCCTCCCTTGAGGCCGATGCCCTCCACGCGCGGGGGCCAGGGCCTGTCCGGCGGGTCTCACCGAACAGGCCTTGGCCCCGACCGGGCTCAGCGCTTGAGCAGGAAGGTGAAGTCGCCGGAGCGTTTGCCGCTCAGCCGCACGTCCGAGACGAGTGCACCCTCCGTGATCAGCCTCTCGACCTCGGTCCGTGACAGACCACACCCTTCGGCGATCAGCCGCACCGGCCGGACAGGAATCCGCGCCGCGAAGCGGACCGAGACGTCGATCACCTCGTGGTCCAGGTGACCCGGTCCGCCCGTGTCGAGACGCCAGGCTCCGTCCCAGTCGAGGGCGATGCGGTTACGGCGCCGCACAACCGGATCCTCCAGCAACTCGGCTGCCAGACCGGGGTCGTTGTCGTGCATCCGCTCCAGCAGATCAGGCCGTATGGAGCGGACGTTCATGCGCTCCAGGACCGTGATCTTCGTGGTGTCCCCGCAGTCGGAGCAGAGCGCGAGGAGCCAGGCGTCGATGAGCTTGTGGTTGGCGTTGACACGGAACTTGCCGCTTGTCCGGAAGCATCCGGAAGCGCACGTGTGGCAACGGCGGAGAACGATGGGCAGGCAGGTGGGTGTGATCACCCAGTTGGTGAGCAAAGAAGTACACCGGTTTCAGTGAGAAAGTCCGTAGCAAGAAGCAGCACGGCGCGCAGTGCGCGACGCGCGACGAATCAGCGCTTGGGAGGTCTCACAGGGTGTACAAGGGCTCTTCCTTGCCTCGACGACTTGGTCCGACAGGACGGTAATGACGCGCAACGGGGCCGTGCCACCGGTTTTCGGGCGTCTCGCTCAACGACTGCTGCCGCCGCCACCGCGTCAACTCGGGCTGTCCATATATTCGTTTGCCGTAGGCGAGCCAGATCGGATAGGAAGTCCGCATGCTAAAGGGCAGCAAGATCGGGCTGAGGGCACGGCACGAGGACGACATCCCCACTCTGCGGACCGAGCTCTACGACGATGTGGTCAACTCCGCGCGGGCCGAGGCGGGGCCGTGGCGGCCGATCTCGCCCGGTTCGAAGGACCCGCGGCTCGTGGTGGACGACACGGCGCAAGGCAGCGTCGCGTTCTCCGTGGTGGAGCTGGAAGGAGGCGCCCTGGTCGGCACCGCGACGCTGTGGGGCATCGACAACCACCACCGGTCCGCCCACATCGGACTCGGGCTGCTGCCGGCGGCACGCGGCAAGGGCTACGGCACGGACGTGGTCGCGACGCTGTGCTACTACGGTTTTGTGGTCCGCGGCCTGCAGCGGCTGCAGATCGAGACACTGGCGGACAACCACGCGATGCTGCGCTCCGCCGAACGCAACGGCTTCATCCGCGAGGGCGTGCTGCGCTCCTCGGCGTGGGTGCTGGGCGAGTTCCTGGACGAGGTACTGCTCGGGCTCCTCGTCCAGGACTGGAAACCGAACTCGTAGGGCTGGAGCCCAAGATCTTCATGAGTCGTCCAGCCGGTGTCGGCGGCCCTGCCGTGTCAGGTGGCGAAGAGTCCGTCCTGCACGAAGTCGACGGTCTTCCGCGGCGGGTAGAACAGGCGAAGCAGCATGAACGTCTTCTACTGTCGGGGTGGCGGGATTTGAACCTATGACCGCTTCGCCCCGAATGAGGTTCGGCGGCTGATCCTGCCAGTATGGAGAGCGTTTTCCCTGGCCAGCGCGTTGATTCCTGGCGCTCTCGAGCGGTCCCGAAGTGGCTCGAGCGGTCCCGAAGTGGCTCGGGGAGCGGGTTGGCTCCCAGTCCAGATGCGCGATGCTCAGTCGCCGACGGCGAGTTCGTCCCGCTCGTCCCGCACCTGCCCGTCAGAGCGTGGTTGCACGCTGCCTCGCAGTCTCCCACTCCCGGTGTTCGGCGCGGACGCGGTGCCATAGCCGGGCCCGCGTGGAGGCGTCGACATCTGTCAGGTTCAGATGGAACACATCGGCCAGTACGTCGTACCACTCGGCGGCCGCGTCGATGATCCACTCGTGCGTGCCTTCGGCGTCGATCCGGCGCTGCACGCAGCCGCGCAGCATGTCCACGCCCTTGGCGTCGCGGAGCTGGACCTGGAGAACCCTGACGAATCCGGACTCGGGGGAAGAAGACAGCCGGTGGTGCTCCGCGGCGAAGGAGGACAGCTCCACGGGCTCGGGCGCGAAGACCATCGCCGTGAAGGCGCCGCGGGGGTCATGGGTGAACCGCCAGCCGCCGGGCACCACCGCCGACGGGGCCATGGCGTAGGTGAACGGCCCCTGGGTGTACGTGCCTTCGCGCAGCGGCAGCGGCTCGTACATGCCGCCTGCGAGCCCGGTGTCGACCAGCCACCGCTCGCCGTCGAGCCCCACGGTGAGTGCGAGATGGTCGCCGCCTGGGCCCGCGGGGTCCTCGACCTCGTCCTGCACTCCGGCCCGGTGCAGGGTCACGTCGTAGCCGAGGGCCGTCAGTAGCGCGGCGAAGGCCCCGTTGAGGTGGAAGCAGTAGCCGCCGCGCCCGCGCAAGATCCGGGCCACGGATTCCGCGGCGCCGATGCCCGTCGGCCGTTCCAGCTGGTTGTCGAGGGTCTCGTAGGCGACCCGTTCCACCTGCGCACGGTGCAGCGCCCACAGCGCCTCGGCGGTCGGAGCCGCCGGCCGGGCCACCCCCAGCACGGCCAGATACCCGTCGACGTCGATCATGCTCCCCCTCGCCGTTCGAACGGATCACTATAGCCACCGGTACCGCCCGTCCCACGCCCCTGGGTACTACACCCACCCCCGACCACTGCACTCCAGCCACGGCGAAACCAAGTGGCTGTTCGGGCCCAGCTCTGCATACGTTCGGCCGCATGGCTGACGACTGCTTCGCGCATCCACGGCTCGCCGCGATCTACGACCCGCTCGACCCCGACCGCAGCGATCTCGATGCCTACCTCCGGATCGCGGAGGAGTTCGAGGCGCGCCGAGTGCTGGACATCGGCTGCCGCACAGGGGTGTTCGCACTTCTCCTGGCTGACCGCGGGATCGAGGCCGTCGGCGTCGATCCCGCTCTGGCGTCCGTCGACGTCGCCCGGGCCAAACCGGGCAGTGAGCGAGTGCGCTGGATCTGCGGCGACGCGACAGACCTCCCGCCGCTGCAGGTTGACCTGGCGACGATGACAGCCAATGTTGCCCAGGCCATCGCCGATCCGCACACATGGCAGAAGACGCTGCACGGAGCCTACGAAGCACTACGGCCCGGCGGGCACCTGGTTTTCGAGACCCGCGACCCGGCCAGACGCGCCTGGGAAGAGTGGACCCGCGAGAACTCCTACCGCGTGACGGAGATCCCGGGCGTCGGCTCCGTCGAGGGCTGGGTCCAGTTGATCGACGTGAGCTTGCCCCTGGTGACGTTCCGCTGGACCTACGGGTTCGCAGCGGACGGACAGGTGCTGACGTCGGATTCGACGTTGCGCTTTCTGGAACGGAAGGAAGTCGAGCGGGACCTCCCTACGGCGACGCCGAGATCGCCGACTTCCCGCACGTCATCAGCCAGATCAACGCCGACCCCGACGTCACCTTCGTCTCCCACCTCGGGGACATCAAGAACGGCTCAACGGTGTGCAGCGACGCATACTTCCAGATGATCAAGTCTAACTTCGATCAGTTCGAGGACCCGCTGGTGTACACGGTGGACGACAACGAGTGGACCGACTGCCACCGGCCCAACAACGGCTCGTACAACCCGTTGGAACGCCTCGCCAAGGTCCGCCAGGTGTTCTTCGCCCGCCCCGGCTGGACCCTCGGCCAGAACAGCGTGCGGGTGACCTTCCAGGCCGACGAGGGTGTCCCGGAGAACGTCCGCTACACCCGCGCCGGCGTCGCGTTCGCCGCAGTCCAGCGTACGAGGGATCGCTGACGGTGGGGTCGAACATGTCGGCCTGCATCATCAGGGCCACGGCCCGGTCGCGGTGGAGGCGGGCCGAGGCGAAGGTGTCGCGGATGGACTCGATCACCGACGCCGTACGCGCCAGAGCAGGCTCGTGACGCCGTTCGATGAGGGCGCCGGGTCGATCCGTATCGTCGCGGCGTGTGCCGCGGGGCTCGCGGCGAGGGCGCCGGCCGCCTGTCCGTACTTGTTCCGGTAGGCGGCGTCGATCTCGGAGGCTGGCCTGGTGTCACGGGTTTCCAGGAGGACGTCGTAGGTGACGGCCCCTACCCGGATCTGTCCGTGGCTGTGCTTCAGCGCCGCCTGGTACCAGCTGGAGCGGACCCCTCGGTAGGCGCGGACGTACAGCTTGCCGCCCACCAGGACCATACCGAGCTCGACGCCGGGGTGAGCGTCGTCCCCGGCGGTCAGGACGAGGGATCCGGACCCGGTGAGCAGGGCGAGATCTTCGGGTGTCCAGGTGGTCATCGCGTCAGGTCCTCCGTCCGGTCGGTGCTCGGTTGCCGGGTGGTCCATGAGCTCAGGATGCGCAGGGCGTCGTGGGATGGGCTGCCGGGTTCGGCGGTCAGGATCATCAGGCGCTGTCCGGAGCCGTCAGGGCTGGTCCAGGTGTCGCAGTCGAGGGTGAGGTCGCCCACCAGGTGGTGACGGTAATGCTTGGTGCCGTAACTGGCGCTGTTGACGCGGTGTTCGGCCCACCAGGTGCGGAAGTCGGGGTCCTGGAGGGACAGTTCACCGACGAGCTGGGCGAGGTCGGGATCGTCGGGGTCGGCCGCGGCCTCCATGCGCAGCGCGGCGACGGCTTCCCGGGCGTCGTGGGCCCAGTCCTGGTGCAGTTGCCGGACCACCGGGTTCGTAAACAGCAGCCGCATGTAGTTGCGCCGGTTCGCCGGTAGGGCGGCGAAGTCGGTGTAGAGGGCTATGGCGGCGGGGTTCCAGGCCAGGATGTCCAGGCGTTTGCCAAGGACGATCGCGGGGGTTTCGGTGAGTTGGTCGAGCAGACGTCGCATGGCCGGACGCAGGCGTTGGGCGGGTCGGCGGCGGCGCGGGTGGGCGTCGGTTCGGCCGGCGAGTTCGTAGAGGTACTTCTGCTGGTCGTCGTCGAGGCGCAGGGCGCGGGCCAGGGTCATCAGCACGGGTACGGACGCCCGGACGCGGCCCTGCTCCAGTCGCGTGTAGTAGTCCACGCTGATGGCGGCGAGCTGGGCGACCTCCTCGCGACGCAGTCCAGCGACCTTGCGGGCGGAGTCCGTCTCGGGAAGGCCGCACTCCCGCGGTGTCAGCTGGGCCCGGCGGGCCTTGAGGAAGGCGCCCAGCGCCCGGGAGTCGGAGTCTGAAGTCATGCTCCTAAGTGTCATTGCGCCGCGACGACCACGGCACATGTGTGAGGGGGCAAGTTCTTTCCCAGGCAGAAACCTGGCTCTCCCGCTCGTGCGGAGACTGACAGAACGTGGATGTGTGCCCGGCAGGGTGCGGACCCCGAGTCCACCGCGCCGGTGCGTTACGACACGTCATCACAGTCTCAGGGAGTCCCTCATGGCCAGGACCACCGTCAGCTTCGACAGCGCCGGCATCCCGCTCGCCGGCCACCTCTACACCCCCGACAGGCCGGCGTCGGGTCCGCGGCCGGCGCTCGTGGTCGGTCACCCCGGCACCAGCGTGAAGGAACAGACCTCCGGCATGTACGCGCAGCGGATGGCCGAGCGCGGGTTCGTCACCCTCGCCTTCGACGCCGCCTACCAGGGCGAGTCCGGTGGCCTGCCCCGTGGCCTGGAAGACCCCGCCCAGCGGGTGGAGGACTTCAAGGCCGCTGTCTCCTACCTCACCACCCGCGACGACGTCGACGCCGACCGCATCGGGCTACTGGGCATCTGCGCCTCCGGCAGCTACTCGCTAGCCGCCACCGGCGGCGACCACCGCGTCAAGGCCGTGGCCACCGTGTCCACCGCCGAGCCCGCACGCCAGTTCCGTCTCGGCGCCGACGGCACCCAGGACCCGGCCGTCTTCCAGGCCCTGCTGGACGCCGCGGCAGCGGCCCGCAGCGCTGCCGCACGCGGCGAGGACCCCGGCATGATGACCATGTTTCCGGAGACTGCCGAGCAGGCCCGCGCGCTCGGCGGCCAGCACGGCGTCGAAGGCTTCGAGTACTACTGCACCTCGCGTGGCCAGCACGAGCGCTCCGCGAAGACCCTCGCCTGGGAAAGCATCGACAGGATGGCCTTCCACGACGCCTTCTTCGCCGTCCCGCTGATCGGCCCCCGCCCCATCCTCCAGATCATCGGCGAACGCGCCGTCACCGCGTGGATGGCCGTCGAGGCCCACCAGCGCGCCACCGGCCCCAAGGAAATCCACTGGATCAAGGGCGCCAGTCACGTCGACCTCTACGACAAGAAGGAGTACATCGACCCCGCCATCGACAAGCTCACCGACTTCTACGCCACCCACCTCATCACCGACTGGCGAGCACCCCGCGACGGGTAAAGACCTCGGGGATGTCCTGATTGCGCGAGCTCGCCAGTTTCACACCCCGCCACGGCCGCCGTGGCGGGGTACTCGTCCCAGGTCCGGCCATCGAGCAGACGGCCGCCGGCTTTCGGGGTCAGCCCGCCGACCTGCTTGAAGAACAGGGCCACCCGGAGATCGACACACCGGTCTCGAATGTCGCGGACCCAGGCCATGTCCAGCGACCGGTGAGCCGAGCCGCTCTCGCCGCCGACAATCACCCAGTCGATCCCCGACAGATCCAGGGACGGCACCGGCCCCAGAGAGCGTGACGGGCTGGACGACGAGGCCGCACCGGACCGTCCCGGACCACAAGGCCCTCACGGTTCCAGGGTCCGCCGTCACCGACTCGGTGCACATCGGTGCACAGGGAATCAAACTCGCGTGCGACACTCGCGCGGATCGCCTCACCGTTGCTCGAGGACGGCGGTCAACCCACCTCCTCCAGGCCGATCGCGCGCCCTCCCTCGTCCCACTGAACCTCACGGACCCGCACGACCGCGTCCCGGTTGAGAGGCCCGAAGACGTGGGGAAAGAGGACGTCCTCGGCCACTCCCGGCGGCGGGGCGGGGGCGGCCGCTTCCCACTCGGTCGTCGCGGTGAGCCGGTCCTCGTCGAGGTCCAGCGTCAGCAACGGCCGCGGCGCGCTGCGGTAGAACGCGTTGACGATGGCGAGCGTGGTCTCCTCGTCGGGCGAACAATGGACGAAACCATCCTCCTCAAGCGATGCGGGGCTGTACGGCTGCTCGGGAGCGCTGTTCCACTCGGCGAGGGGTACGACGTGCTGAATCATGACCCGATTAAACAGGGGCCGAGGGTGGCCGGGGCGGCGGCGGCGTCGGCCGGAGCGGGAGGACGCGCCATCGCCCGCAACAAGCGAAGCACAGGCGAACGGCCGCCTGCCCCCGCAGCGGACAGGGACGCCGGACAGCCGGGGACGGCACGCCCAAATGAACCGGACGCACCGGACGCACCAACGGGCGGCACTCAGCATCGGCCGCTTCCCACACTGCCCGTCGTCAACCCCGCCCGTCATCAACCCCGCAGCGCCTACTGGCAGTTCGAGCACCAGCCATCACCCCATGACGCCTCAAGCACCGTCCGGGTTGTACGCGTTACGGCGGATTGACCTTCGTGCTCGTGGTGCGTTTGTATCCCGGTGGCCCCGGCGCTGGGCCGGGGGAACAAGCGCTTTACGGGGAAACAGGGGGAGATCATGGCGACCGCAAGGAAGGGCACGACCATCGGCAGAAGGGCTGCGCTCGGCGCTGCCCTGGCCCTCGCGATCGGCGGCGTCACCGCGCTGCCCGCGACGGCGTCACCGAAGCCGGTGCCGCGCACCGAGAAGGCGAGCGTCGCACCGGACGGCACGGAGGGGAACAAGGGGTCGAGCGGGCAGAGCTTGAGCGCCAACGGCCGCTATCTGGCCTTCGTCTCGGCCGCGGACAACCTGGTCAAGGGTGACACCAACGGTGTCGCGGACGCCTTCGTACGCGACTTGAAGACCGGCACCACCCGTCTGGTCAGCACCGCCGCAGACGGGGGCCTGGGGGACGGATCCGTCTTCGAAGTCTCATTGAGCGCCGACGGCCGGTACCTGGCGTTCAGTTCGAGAGGCAACTACACATCCGGCGACACCGGCGGCCACACTCACGTGTGGGTGAAGAATCTGAAGACCGGCGCCATCCAGCGGCTCAGGGACTCCTTCGACACGGGCTACGACTCCGGCGGCCAGCCCGCGATAAGCGCCGACGGCCGCTATGTCGCCTTCGTCGCCCAGCGCTCGGACCCCACACCGGTGGAGGACGGACGGGGCCGGGTCTACCGCGTCGACCGCGTGACCGGCGCGGCCGTCCGCATCAGCCAGATACCCGAACCCGGCGCGGCGAAGAGCTCGGCCGGCAAGCCGTCCATCAGCGCGGACGGCAGCCGGGTCGGCTACCAGTTCTTCATTCCGTTCCCCTCGCGGTACGACTGGAGCGACGTCTACGTCCGCGACGTGCCAAGCGGCGAGCTGATCCAGGTCGACAAGGCGCCGGACGGTGCGGTCTCCGACGGTCACACCGAGTACATGCAAGTCAGTGCGAACGGCCGGTAGGGTGTTCAGTTCGCTGGACTCGCAGCTGATACCGGGCGACACCAACAACGGCCACAACGTCTTCGTTCGCGACCTGAAGACGGGGGCGCTGCGCCGGATCGACATGACCAACCCAGCCGCCTGGGCCACTTACCCCTCACTCAGTGCGGACAACCGCCACGTCGCGTTCATCGCGTCCGACCCGGACGACCCCGGCCAGGACGCGCAGGTGTACGTGCACGACCTGCGGACCGGCCGTACGGTTCTCGCCAGCCCCGATGTCCAGGGCGGCAAGAGCCAGTACTCGCCGTCCTTCCCGGTGCTCGACCGGCACGGCCGTACGGTCGCTTTCAGTTCCTACGCATACGACCTGGTGCCGGGCGACAGTTTCGACTCCCAGCACGTCTACGTCCGCTACCTTCGCTGAGTATTGACGGCCGCCGCGATGTCGCCCTCCTGAACCGCCGTGAAGACCCTCCTGTGACCACAGGGCCGGACCATCGAATGGCGTCGGCGTCCGCGTATCCTTGCGCGACCAGGGGAGGAGAATCTGATGGTGGTACTGCTCGGCGTGGTCCTGGCCCTCACGGTGGCCGGGTGCGGCGCGGTGGTGTGGGCGGCGCGCGGCGGCCCTCGGTGGGTACGCGCCGTGGCGACCGCAACCCTTGTGGCGGGCGAACTGGTGCGGGGCTCCGGTAAGAGCCGAAAGCAGAACATCGAGGAGTAGGCCGTTCCCCGGATTCAGGTGGCAGACCCCGCCAATATCGCCCGCGGACACGGATGACAAGTAGGGGGAGTTCCAGCGTGAGCGACGTTGTCGTCGAGAAGATTGTTCGCCCCGAACGCAGATTGTCGGGCTCATGGCTGGAAGTGATCGCCTCGAACCTTGATTACCACCGGGCGACCTTCCTGTGGAAATGTGAGGGTCTCTCAGACACCCAACTGCGGCAACGCCCCCTGAGGTCCTCCGGGTTGACCCTGCTGGGGCTCATGCGCCACTTGCAAGGAGTCGAGCGACATTGGTTCCAGCGCACGCTGGCCGGCACGACGCCGAATTTCTTCCCCTACCGGACCTACGTCACCGCTGACGGTGGCGAGTGGTACGACGAGTCCGACGCCACGCCGGCCAAGGATGTCTACGAGGACTACCTGAAGGCCTGCGAGGAATCGCGGCTGGCCTTCGCAACGGTCACCGCCGACCCCGCGCGCATCGCACCGAACCGGGAATACGGCGACACCGATGTGCGGTTCGTCCTCGAGCACGTGATCGAGGAGTACGCCCGTCACGTCGGCCACGCGGATCTCCTCCGCGAGGCCATCGACGGAACCACAGGCGAATAGCCGGTCCGCCAGATCGCCCCCGGCGAGGAGTTACCCGGTCCGGGCGTAAGACAGTGGCGGGAGCGGGCTGTCGTGACAGCGGGCCGGCAGAAAAAGCCGGTCACGGCCGTCAGCGAGTGGCGGTGACCAACCGGCTCAGCACGGGGAGCACAGCTCGCAGATCGTCGTCGTCGACCATGACGGTCGCCGCCTCCCGCGCTGCTGCCGAGGCATTGAACGCCACGCTCAACCTGACGGATGCGAACAATGGCAGGTCTGAGCGGCTGTCTCCGACGGCCCCGCACGAGCGGGGAGAAACCCCCAGCTCTCGGGCCTGAGCAAGGGCGAGATCTCGTTTGTCGTACTCGTCGAAATGGCAGGCGACACGACCCGTGAACCGGCCGTCCGTGGTCTCCAGCCGAGGTCCGCTGAATGCGTGGAAGCCAAAGCGGTCCGTCAGGTAGCTGCCGACTGGCGACCAGGCGAGGGTTGCCAGCATGGGCGCCAACCCGTTCTGCCGGCACCAGGCCACGGTCTCCGTGATACCCGAGACCAAGGGAAGCCCGTCGAGCCAGCCCGCGATTTGTTCCTCGGGCACGCCCGTCCAGCCCTTGGCATCGATCTCGGAGACCTGTCGGTTGTCCAGGTCGCCGGAGGCGTAGGCGTCCTCCGCCTTGGCCACGTCGTCCCGATGGCCGAGGAAGCCGGCCAGAAAGACCGCCGAACTCGAACCTGAGACGAGGGTGCCGTCGACATCGAAGAACACGGCGCCCGCATGATCGGATGAGTGCACGGCCCAAGGATGCCACCGCCGCGCGGAACGTGACCGGCCTCCGCGTACTTCCCATACACGCCCTGAGGCGTTCGTACGGTCGAGTGCAGGTCTTGGTGAGGATCGACTGTATGCCCCTGGTTCGGTACTTCTATGGCGTGATCACTAAAACGTCTGCTCGAGCAGTGGTCGTCGGGAGAGTTATAGATGCTCTGACCACGTCGTCAGAGACCTGTATGGAGTGGGAATGCGCATTCGAAACGCGGCCGTTGCTGCCATCGCAGCGACCGGTGCTCTCATGCTGACCTCGGTGCCAGCGACAGCGGCCGACACCGTGACCACGTTCACGGTCACCGCAACGACAGGATTGACTGCCAGCGCACCCGCGACCTCCACTCTCTCCTCGGCCGCTCCAGGCGGTACGGCGAGTGGCGCGCTGGGGAACGTGACGGTGAACGACCAGCGTTCGGAGCTGGCCACCAGATGGATTGCCACGGTGTCCTTGAGTTCGGCGTTCACGACCGGCGGCGGCACCACCGCCGAGACGATCGCAGGCGCCAACGTGACCTACACCCCTGGGACAGCGATCAACCCGGTCAACGGCCCCTTCGTCGCCGGGGCCGCCGGAACTCTTGCCTCGTCCCGAACGGCTTTCTCCCGGACCGCTGGTGACGGCGCGAACTCCGTCAGCTGGAACCCTCAAGTGGCCGTCGCAATTCCGGCAGGCAACGTATCCGGTGCCTACTCCGGCACGATCACCCACTCGGTAGCCTGACTGCGCAACCGTGCACACACTTCGCCTCATGGGCGCGGCCCTGGCTGTGCTGGCCAGTGCATTCCTGGGC
This sequence comes from Streptomyces sp. NPDC002577, assembly GCF_053594815.1. NCBI lineage: Bacteria > Bacillati > Actinomycetota > Actinomycetes > Kitasatosporales > Streptomycetaceae > Streptomyces > Streptomyces sp. NPDC002577. The sequence continues at coordinate 23,150 of NZ_JBSFWK010000075.1, forward strand.
ACCACGGGCTCGGCCGCCGCCTTTTCCGACGATGAAGAAGACGCCGGATTCATCGGTTTCCGTCTCCTAGAGGCACCGGTGGTCCGGCGTGACGACCCTCGTGCGCTGACCTATGTCGTCGACCACCTGAAGCCGGGAACCACCATCCACCGCCGGTTCGAGGTCAGCAACCACAGCGAAGCCAAGCGTGAGGTGAACCTGTATCCGGCCGCGGCCGCTATCGCGAGCAACAAGTTCGTGTTCGCCGAAGGCCGCACACCGAACGAACTGACCGAATGGACCCGCGTCGACCCTCCGGTGGTACGGCTCGCCCCGCATCAGAGGGTCGACGCGCACATCACCATCAAAGTCCCTGACACCGCGATGCCCGGAGAACGCTACGCGGTCGTCTGGGCCGAGAGCGGAGCGCCGCCAGATGCCACACACAACATCGGCAGCATCATCCGCATCGGCGTGCGGGTGTATCTGGACATCGGCAACAGCGGCGAGTACGCCGATTTCCGGATCGACAAGCTCGACGCGCACCGCGCAAGGGACGGCCGGCCCAGTGTCCTCGCACATGTCCGCAACACCGGCAGACGCGCCTTGGACCTGAAAGGCAAGCTCTTCCTCACCGACGGCCCCGGCGGATTGAGCGCAGGCGCCCACCCGATCACCGAGGGCATGACTCTGCCCCCCGGCGGTCAGGGCACGGTGACCGTGGACGGCCTCGACGGCCGTCTGCCCGCGGGCCCGTGGAAGGCCCGACTGCAGCTGGAAAGCGGACTGGTCAAGCGCAGCATCAGCGCCCGCCTGACGTTCCCGCCACCCGGCGGGACGCTCAGCGCACTGATCGGGGACCCCTCAGACCGCACGTTCTGGTACGGCGTGGCCGGCGTCGTGGCCGTCGGCACGGGATTGACCGGATTCCTTCTCAAAATGCGGCGCTGGAGGAAGGCCGCTTAGCCGGCAGTGAGACACAGCTGCGGCCTGAACGGGTGAACTGCCGGCGTCGGAACGCCGACACCTCTCCCGGGCAATTCCGAGGCACCAGGTGGGTGGTGAGAATCACTCATTACAGTGACTCGGAGAGGAGCGAAGGGTTTGGGTCGGCGATCCCCTTCATGGCCCCGCATCACGTTGCGGATCGGGGCTGGAGGCATGCTGTGCATGAGCTGCCTGGTAGTGCCCCCGGCCGAGCCGGCCGGGGCGCACGCCATGACCGCAGGCGCGGTGTTCACGGTGCCAACGGCCCTCCTGGCCCCCGTGGTCACGGTCCCGGCGAGTGCGAACATCGGGTCGGCTCATCCAGGACAGACGGCGACCGTGAAACTCGGAAACGTCACGGTCGCCAACTCGGGAACGCGCAACTGGGTCACGACGGTGTCGGCGACCAACTTCACCACCGGCGCAGGCACCCCTGCCCAGACGATCACCAACGAACACCTGTCGTACTGGTCAGGCCCCATCGTGACGAAAACGGGTTCCGGCACCTGGACTCCCGGGCAGCCCACCGCCGCCGATGCGCAGGACCTGGCTACGGCCCGGACCGCATGCACCTACACGGGGGTCTCCACCACCGCCAGCGTGACCTGGCAACCCACCATCACGATGTCGGTGCCGGGCAGCGCAGTGACCGGCACCTACACCGGCACGCTGACCCACTCTGCCGCCTAGCTTTCACAGGACCGACCCGGCCTTGCCGACGCGCTCGGGAACATCCCGCGGCGCGTCGGCAAGGCCTTTATGACCCTATGGAGTTGTGGTGTTGAGCAGCACCGACGCGGTGTCTCCGCTGATGGCTGCGGTCGTCACGTCGGGGCGCGAGTCCCCGTTGAAATCTCCGGTCGCCACCTCGAACGGGCCGTTGTCGACGGCGAAGTCGACCTTGGGGTCGAACGCGCCGTCACCCCTGCCCGGCAGAACCGACACCGTGTCGTCGCCGGCGTTCGCTGTCACCAGGTCAGGTGCCGAGTCGCCGTCGAAGTCGGCCACCGCCACGGAGAACGGCGCGGTGCCCACCGTGTAGTCCCGGTTGGTACCCAACGTGCCGTCACCTGGGCCGTCCAGGATCGACACCGTTGCGGCGTCGAGGTCGGCCACGGCCACATCGACATGACCGTCGTCGCCCAGGTCGGCCACCACCAGCTGGGTCGGCAAGGCACCCGTCCCGTAGTCGACCTTGCTGTCGAACGTGCCGTCACCGTTGCCCAGCAGCACCGACACGGTGTCCGCCCCGAAGTCGGAGACGACCAGGTCGAGGTTGTCGTCCTCGTCGAAGTCGCCCACCGCGGCCGCGTAGGGCAGCGAGCCCGTCGCGTAGTCGGTCTTGGCATCGAAGGTGCCGTCACCGTTGCCCAGCAGCACCGAGACCATGTCGGAGTCGAACCCCGGCGCCGCCAGGTCCAGATGACCGTCCTCGTCGAAGTCGGCCACTGTCAGCTTGTACGGCGAGATGGCCGTGCCGTAGTCGACCTTGGTGTCGAACGTGCCGTCACCGTTGCCGAGCAGGATCGACACGGTGCTGTCGAAGGCGTTGGAGACCGCCATGTCGACGTCGCCGTCCTCGTTGAAGTCACCGACCTGGATCCCGTTGGGGAAGTCGCCCGTCTCGTAGTCGACCTTGGTGTCGAACGTGCCGTCACCGTTGCCGAGCAGGACCGACACCGTGTCGTCGTCGTTGTTGGCCGTGGCCTGGTCGTTGAAGCCGTCCTCGTTGAAGTCGGCCACCAGAACGTGCGCCGGACTGTCACCAGTTGCGTAGTCCACATGGCTGGCGAAGTCCGGGTCAGCCGCCCACGCTGTTCCTTGCGCAGCGAACAGCGCCGCGGCCGTCGCCACAACGGCCACGACGAATCCGCGGCCTCTCCGGCGCCTGACGTCCGGAATTTTCTGATTCATGAATCCTCCTCCGCGCCTTTATATCGCCTTTCGGCCCACTATCGAAAACACATGAAATAGCGGCCGCTACGCGATACAGCAGCGGCTTTCGCTCGCGGACGGGAAGCCTCGAGCGATGGGTGCTGACAGGTACTCAATCGGCAAGCAGGAGCCGGGCGGAGTGCAGAAACGAATCGCCACCGTTGGGGCGGCTCGGCAGCCGACAAACCACCCTTCACCAGGCCACTCGAAATGGTGATTGGCCGGTAAAGGAAAGCACCCAATACGGTGCAGCCTCACAGACCAGCGGTCAACAGCGATGCCCGCTTAGAAAAAAGAATTGGCGCACAAATCCCTCTTAGGGCGGTAGTGAAAAATGTGCCGCTGCACGCCGGAGCCAACCACGAGGCACACGTCCTCCGGGATGCGATTCATATGCGCGGGCAGGAATCCTGCCACCGGGCGCATGACTGTCAAAATGATCATCGGTAGGCCCGGAGGTGGTCGCGCGCCAGGAGAGGCGCGACGTCGGCCGAGAAGTTCCCTGGGGCATGGACGTGGAACCGAGCGGCTCCAACCACAGTCGTGATCGTCGGCATGCTGGTGGGCGTGGAGTTCGCGGTGGCGGCCTTCGTCAACCCGATCCTCGACCGCCTGCCGAACGACGGCGGCCTCGCCGCCCGCAGCGACGGAGCCCGGGTCCTCGGCAAGGTGATGCCGTTCTGGTACATCGGCTCGGTCGTACTCGGTGCGGCCTGGGCGGCCGTGGCGTGGGGCGACGCCGGGGCGGGGCTCGTCGTCACGGCCACCGCTCTGCTCATCCTGAGTGTGCTGATGTCGATCGCCCTGCTCGTCCCGATCAACTCCCGCGTCGCCCAGTGGACCGAGGACAGCGTCCCGGCGGACTGGAAGCAGCAGATCGGCCGCTGGGACCGGTTCCACTATGTGCGCGTCGGAGTCATCGTCACGGCATTCGTGCTGCTGGTCCTCGCAATAATGTGACGCCCCGGCAGCACCGGGTCTGCGTCATCGGAAACCATTTCCGTCGACTGGGGCAGTTGCGTCAGCATTCCTGAATGACGCTGCCTGCGGTGCCGTGGAGGCGCCTGATGGATACTGGCCCCGAACCTAGACTGATCTTGCTGTGCGGGCTTCCTGGCTCCGGGAAGACAACGCTGGCCAAGCGCCTGGCGAGCGAGATCCCAGCGGTGCGCCTGTGCCCGGACGAATGGATGGCGCATCTCGGGATCGACCTGTTCGATGCACTGACACGTGACCGACTTGAGAGGCGGTTTTGGGAGCATGCACAGGACCTGCTGAGGCTCGGACAGACTGTGATCTTGGAGTTCGGCTTCTGGGCGCGTTCCGAGCGGAACGAGAAGCGCCTTGGCGCACGCGCACTCGGCGTTCCCGTTGAACTGCACTACCTTGCCGTGCCGATTGATGAGCTGTGTCGCCGTCTCGAAGCCCGCACAGGGAAGGGCGAACAGGGGACTGTCCCGATCAGCCGCGAGTTGCTGGAAGAATATGTGAAACTCTTCCAGGCCCCCGACGATGACGAGCTTGGTCTCTTCGACGAACCGCCTCCAGGTCGGCGTGGATGACTGGGCCATTCCTCCGCAGACCCGCCGGGCCACTACTCACCCGTAGGTCGTATCAAGCCTGACGCTCACCGAAGTGGCGAGCTGGGACACCGACCTCCTCGCCCGCCACGGTGCCACCCAACGATACGAACGGGCCGGACCTCTCACGGTGCACATCACCAAAGTCGGCCACGTGCCCAACCGCCGCTACCGGGTGGTCAGCGGCACCATGGCGCAGGGCATCGCACCGCGGCAGGTCGGCACGGCCAAGACCTCGTCGTCCTGGCGGAAGATGGCCGATAAGCTCCCGTCGCATGGACAAGGAGCGAGACCTTGACGGCCGGTTGATCCTCCCTTGGGAACGGATTGAGGCGATCGACAAGGTTCTTGAGCTGCGCAAGGCAGCGGTGGGAGCCGGCAATGTGCCGTATCCGCACGACTGGCCGCTGCCCATGTGCCCGATCTGCCGCGGCACGGTCGGCAGTTATGTGCGCTCCGGGGGCTCAGACGAGATCCGATATCACTTCTTCCCGTGCGGGCACGGAGTGGTCGCCTACTCGGTCGCGGCGGCTGTTTCGCCCGGGGGCTGATACCAGTAGGCGTCCATCAGGTCCCTACGGACTGCGCCGCTTTGAATGCCGACATCGCTCTCCTCGGTCGCCGACAGCCCGGTGACGGCCCTGATGAAGCTGCTGAAATGCGCTGTGCCGTGCTACGGCCTTCGACGTTGGGCGCTGCCACGTCCAGTCGCGTCCCCGGCGACTCGGCGTAGATGGAGAATGGGCCCTGATTAGGCCCCGCCGAGACTGCCGGGCAGCTCGATCAGGTATCGGGCGAAGGCGTCCAACGGTCCTTCTGGGGAATGATCGAAAGGCGCAAGCGCAGGTCTCAGGCGCAGGCGATGGAGCGCTGCGGCGAGGAACTCGGGCGAATACCCTCTGGGGTTCCGCCTCAGCGTGCGCGATTTCTGCCGAGGAATCACGCACGCTGAGGCGCACCGGAATGCCGTGGTCCAGCAGAAGGCCAGGAACTGAGCTTTTGTGAGGGCGACTTGGTCCCGTGCGGCCCAATTGCCTCAGCGGAGACCGTATTCACCGCTCAACGCATGAAGCGGTGGCAGTCGGACAGGCACTGGAAGTGCCAACTCCTACCCAGGCGCACGCGACAGGAAACGAGCGAGTACCTGCCACCGCCCACCGCGGCCGACCAGCCGCGGACATGCCCTCCCCTCACCGCGTCCCGCGCAGCACGACCCGGAAGGTCTCCGAAAACTTTTTGGCAACGTTGGCGCAGAACCTGCGCTTTGAGCCACGTTTCCCGCGATCAACCCCGGACTCGATCAACTTGAAAGGGCTATCTACCAGGCATGATGCCGCCTCGAACGGATCCCAAGCCAAGTCAGATCTTTCGGAATCCTTGCGGAAACTGTTGACAGGCCGTCAGGGCGAGACCAACATCTGCGGTCGTTGAACCGCACGAAGAACCGGCCGATCACACGTCGGCGTTGGACGAGCGTCGACGTGTGGTCGGAGTCGCCCTGGCCACTGACAGGCCACTGAGTCGGATCAGGCTGCCTGGCCTTGCTGCCGGCCTTCACGAGGAGGAAGCATGCACATGGACAACACCCCTGCCCAAATGAACGACGAGGCACCGGCCCAGCCGGTCAGCCGCAGAGGGTTCATCGGGGGTGCCGGCGCCTTGGCGCTGGCCACGACCGGGCTGATCCTGCCCGGCACCGCGCACGCCGCCACGACCATCACCACGAACCAGACGGGCACCAACAACGGGTACTACTACTCGTTCTGGACCGATGGCGGCGGTTCGGTCTCCATGACCCTGGGATCCGGCGGCAACTACAGCACCTCGTGGACCAACTGCGGGAACTTCGTCTGCGGCAAGGGCTGGAGCAACGGCTCACGCAGGACCGTGAACTACTCCGGCAGCTTCAACCCGTCCGGCAACGGATACCTCGCCCTCTACGGGTGGACCTCGAACCCGCTCGTCGAGTACTACATCGTCGACAACTGGGGCACGTACAGGCCCACGGGAACGTACAAGGGCACCGTCACCACCGACGGGGGTACGTACGACATCTACCAGACGACGCGGACCAACGCCCCCTCCGTCGAAGGCACCAAGACCTTCAACCAGTACTGGAGCGTCCGGCAGTCGAAGAGGACCGGCGGAAGCATCACCACCGGCAACCACTTCGACGCCTGGGCACGTTACGGCATGAACCTGGGCAGCTTCAGCTACTACATGATCCTCGCAACCGAGGGGTACCAGAGCAGCGGCAGCTCCAACCTCACCGTGAGCTGATCAACGTCCCCACCCCTGGGAAAACCACCCGGGCCTGAGACACCAGCGCCACCCTGACCGGCAGTCAGGCGCTCGCCACCTCCCCGACGACAGCCGCAACACCCGGGGTGTGACGCCCCGGGCAAGCGGCATCCCGACTGCCTGACGGTCACCGGCAGCGCGAACTGACAGCGAACCAAACTGGCAACACCGCGAACACCGTACCTGTGGCGCGGCGGCACTCCGAAGGCGAGCAGGATCACGACCAGCGCGCACATCGAGAACAGCAGCTGCTGGAGCTGCTGCAGGCAGTACGAGAT
>NZ_JBSFWK010000076.1:0-27360 GCF_053594815.1 Streptomyces sp. NPDC002577
GCTGGTTGCCGCCGCTGAGCTGGCCGACGCGGGCCTCCGGGTTGGCGGGGCGGATACCACATCGCTGCGCGATGTGCAAGCGGCGCGGTTCGCTTCGCTCACCGCGCCCGGCTTCGCCGGGCCAACTCCCTCCGCTTCGCTCCGGGAGTTGAGGGAGAGCCGACCGCTTCGCGTCCGGCGGGCCGCGCTGCGCGCTGCCCTGGGTTGACGGTATGCCAGGTGCAACTAACCGGTTTCTCAATAAGGGAGTTGGGGAGTGCTTCGGACTCCTGGGCGGGTTCGCTGCGCTCCCCCGCCTGACGGTCCTTCCGGCTGCGCCTCCAGAACCTTGGGGCCCGCTGACGCGGGCGAGGCTGGCTACGGGGGTGAGGGTCGCTCGTTCGTGTCGGAATCTAGTGTGGCGCTGCATCAGATTGATGCAGCATGTACCATTGGCAGAAACATAGAGCATCCCACAACCACCCGGGGCGGGGCCGTGAAGGAGGGTACGACTTGAATTCATTGAGCGTCAAAATGCGCATCAAGGTGCGGGAGGAAATCCAGCATGGGGTTACCGGATTGGCGGCGGAACAGATCCACGAGCGACTGGTGGCTGCGGGTGGCCTGGAAAGCCGCGAGGACCAGCCAAGGCCGCTCAGCACGGAGAAGCGGCTGGCTCCTGTTCGGCGGAACGAGCTGCGGCGCATCTGGAACTTGATGGACAGCACGGCGTGGGACACCTGCTCCGCGGAGAACGACGCGCAGGCGAACCGCTGGCGCCAAGCGCTGCGGGACCGTCAGGAAGGTGCGAGCGGTGGGGCGGTGGAGTCTGACCCCGGGCTGATCCCCTATCGGATCGTGGCGCAGCGGACTGACTCGGCGCACCCCGGGGCCTCGGTGGTGACGAACTACACCTACGCGCGGTCCGTTGAGGAGGCCGTGGCAAAGGTGCGCCGGGCGAAGGAGAAGCCGGGGGGCCTGTACGGGGACCAGGGCCTGTACCGCGTCGTGGAGGCCGTCGAGGAAAGCCCGCAGAGCGAGGCACGTCAACTACAGGGCGCCCGCGGGCGGTTCCTCACTGCAGTCATGGACGCCGCTGTCCGCGCTGGACGACCAGTCGGCATCTGCGCGCCCGGAGTTGGTCGGCGCCCTGTCCGAGTTCTTCTTCGACACCGTTTTCACTCGCGCCATCGTCTCCCCCGACAGCAGAGACGACGACAACGCTCAGATGTACGCCAGGGACGGGGAGGTCCTGTCTCGCCTGCTCCTGGCTCACCTCGCCGACCACGGCCTGGACCTGGTGGAGGCGAGCGCCCGCACCGGCGAACTGCGCGCCCTGCCCGATCTGCACGCGGGTGTCGGCCGGCCTTCCGTTCGTGGCGAGGAGAGCGAGGCGCCGGCGGAGCTCATCGAGCGCGTCCTCGCCGTGTGCGAGCAGCACTATGCCGTCGTGACCGGCACCAGCTCCGAGCAGTGGGACCAGGAGTCCGCCCGGGAGCTCGTGGACATCGCCCTGCGGACCGTGCACCTGGCGGAGCCGGAGACCTACCCGCAGGCACTGGACGCGTACCTGCACGAGCACCGGGCGCGGCTGGAGCGGCTGTGGCGCCGCTACGGGCCCGGCGGCATGTTCGCGGGCGAGCTCATGCTGATCGACCTGCCCGGCTGCTTCGCGCTGTACGAGAGGATCGAGACGACCCCGCTCTGGCTCGAAGGGATCTGGGCGAAGCACGGCCAGCAGGAAACCGCGCTCGAAAAGCTTCACGACAGCTGGCTGTACGACACGGGTGAAAAGGAAGGGCGATGAGCAGGATTCCGCTCAAGAAACACCAGATCGACCAGAAGTCGAGTTTCCGTAAGTGGGTCGGATTCCCTGCAAGGTCATCTGTGCCCCCTCAGGGTGCCCGTGGCACGATCGTGTCAGCGACCGGGTCCGGCAAAACGATCATGGCTGCTGCGGGCGCGCTGGAGTGCTTCCCTGAGGGCCGGATCCTCGTGACCGTGCCGACTCTGGACCTGCTCGTGCAGACCGCCCAGGCGTGGCGGGCGGTGGGTCACCGCTCCCCCATGGTCGCGGTGTGCTCGCTGGACAACGACCCCGTGCTGACCGAGCTGGGCGTGCGCACCACCACCAACCCGATCCAGCTCGCCCTGTGGGCCGCCCACGGGCCGGTCATCGTGTTCGCCACGTACGCCTCCCTGGTGGACCGCGAGGACTTCGACGACCCGATGGGCCAGGGACGCGTTCGCGGGCCGCTGGAGGCCGCTCTGGCGGGCGGAGAGCGCCTGTACGGCCAGCGCATGGACGGTTTTTCGCTCGCCATCATCGACGAAGCCCATGGTACGGCGGGGGATCTTGGCAGGCCGTGGGCGGCGATCCACGACAACACCCGGATCCCGGCGGACTTCCGGCTGTACCTGACCGCGACCCCGCGCATCCTCGCCGCGCCCCGGCCGCAGAAGGGCGCGGACGGCCAGGAGCTGGAGATCGCGAGCATGACCGACGCTCCGGACGGGACGTACGGGTCGTGGCTGGCCGAACTGGGGCTCTCGGAGGCGATCGAGCGGGAGATCCTCGCCCCGTTCGAGATCGACGTGCTGGAGATCCGCGACCCCTCCCCCGTGCTCGGGCTGTCGGAGGAGGCACTGCGGGGCCGGCGCCTGGCCCTGCTGCAGACCGCCCTGCTGGAGCACGCGGCGGCGTACAACCTGCGGACCACCATGACTTTCCATCAAAAGGTGGAGGAGGCACAGGCGTTCGCGGAGGCGGTGCCGAAGACCGCTGCCGAGCTGTATGCCACCGAGACCGATGACGAGACCATGGTCAAGGCGGAAAAGGAACTGCCCGCGTCGTCGATCGACGCGGAGTTCTACGGTCTGGAGGCCGGCCGCCACGTCCCGCCGGACCGGGTGTGGTCGGCATGGCTGTGCGGCGACCACCTGGTGACCGAACGGCGGGAAGCGCTGCGGCAGTTCGCCGACGGCATCGACGCCAACAACCGGCGCGTACACCGCGCGTTCCTCGCGAGCGTCCGCGTACTCGGGGAAGGCGTCGACATCACCGGCGACCGCGGTGTCGAGGCCATCTGCTTCGCCGACACCCGCGGTTCCCAGGTGGAGATCGTGCAGAACATCGGCCGCGCGCTCCGCCTGAACCGGGACGGCTCCACCAAGGTGGCCAGGATCATCGTGCCGATTTTCCTGGAGCCGGGCGAGGACCCGACCGACATGGTGGCCAGCGCGAGCTTCAAGCCGCTCGTGGCCGTACTCCAGGGCCTGCGTAGCCACGATGAGCGCCTGGTCGAGCAGCTCGCCTCCCGCGCCCTCACCCGCGGCAAGCACGCCCACAAGGTCCACGTGCAGCGCGACGAAGAGGGCCGGATCGTCGGCGCGAACGGCGGCGACGGCCAGGACCAGGAACACGACGACACCCAGGCCGCCACCGAATCAGCCCTGCTCCACTTCTCCACTCCCCGGGACGCTGTCACCATCGCCGCGTTCCTGCGCACCCGCGTCTACCGGCCTGACTCCCTGGTGTGGCTGGAGGGCTACCAGGCCCTCATCCGGTGGCGAGCCGAGAACGAGATCACCGGCCTGTACGCCGTCCCGTACGACACCGAGACGACGGTGGGCGTCACGAAAGACTTTCCCCTGGGGAGATGGGTGCACCAGCAGAGGAAGGCGCTACGGGCCGGGGAGCTGGAGGAACGGCGCAAGGAGATGCTGGACGCCCCGGAGGCCGGGATGGTGTGGGAGCCGGGCGAGGAGGCGTGGGAAAGCAAGCTCGCCGCGCTCCGGTCCTACCGCCACACCACGGGGCACCTCGCCCCGCGTCAGGACGCGGTCTGGGGCGAAGGCGAGGCGATGATGCCCATCGGGCAGCACATGGCCAACCTCCGCCGCAAGGGCGGCCTCGGGAAGGACGTCGGCCGAGCCCGGGAGCGCGCGCAGCAACTGACGGCCATCGACCCGGACTGGGACTGCCCCTGGCCACTGGACTGGCAGCGCCACTACCGCGTCCTCGCCGACCTGGTCGACGCCGACGGCAGCCTGCCAGCCATCCAGCCGGGCGTGCTGTTCGAGGGCGATGACCTGGGCAAGTGGCTGGCACGACAGCGGGAGGCGACCATCTGGGCGCAGCTGTCCGAGGAGCAGCAGCGGCGGCTGTCCGCGCTGGGCGCGACGCCCGCTGAGCGGCCCGCACCGGTCCCGGCGGCCAAGACTGCAGGGAAGGCATCAGCGGCCTTCCAGCGCGGCCTGGCGGCACTCGCCCAGTGGGTGGCGCGAGAGGGCGCGGACCGGCCGGTGCCAAGGGGGCACAGTGAGCAGATCACGGTCGACGGCGAGACGGAGCCCGTGCTCGTGAAGCTGGGTGTGTGGGTCTCCAACACCAAATCGAGGCGGGACAAGCTCGCCCAGGACCAACTGGACGCACTAAGAGAGCTGGGCATGGAGTGGGCGTGACGCTCCCGGCGGAGGGCCGTTGAACCGGTCGGACATTCCAGTGCGCAGAGAGACCCCGGGTCGCAGATGCCCAGGGTCTCATGCTGCCAAGCAGGCTCAGGCCGTGAGCTTCTTGAAGACCGTCTCGAAGCGGTCGAGGGTCTCGTCATCGACCTGCTCGAAGAAGGCGTCCTTGTCGCGGGTGAGTTGGTGTGCGGGCCCGACGTGGTCGAAGTCCCGGGGCTTGTGCTGCTTCTCCCGGGCGATCCCGATGCGCTTGAGGATCGGGAGGGGCTGGTCGGTGGTGATCAGATCTGCCTCGTTGATGGTGACCTCGGTAGCCCTGTTGTGGAGCCAGAGGTAGTCCTTGGTGGAGAACAGGTCCTCGATGTCGGCCGTCTCGGGGAGCCCTTCGAGTTGGCCGATGACGGTGATGTGGGTGGCGTCGACGTTGGCGGCCTGAGCAGCGCTGAGGACCTTGGCGGTCACCTTGGTGGTCTCGGCTCCGTCGATGAGCGCGCGGACGGACAGTCGGCGTCCCATGACAGCGACGAAGGCCGGCATTGTTGCCGATGCCGCCGGCCGGGATGATCGCCAGCCGGGGATCGAGGCCGGTGCGGCCCTGGCTGATCAGGTAGTCGGACACGCGCATGAGGAAGATGAAGTCGCTGCTGCCTTCCACCGCCAGGAGTGGGCCGGATCCGAGGAACAGATGCTGCGACACGGAGTATCCGAGCGCCGCCTCCACCGGCAGGATCGTCTTGGGGTCTGCGGACAGGCTGACCGAGGTAATAACGACGCCCAGACTCGGGTCTTCGCGGGTCGCCTGGTCGTGGATGGCGCGCATGGTCTCGTACCGCGTGGGGTCGATCATGTGCTGGGAGTGGGTGGTGTAGAGGACTTGCTGCTTGGGTCCGAGCTCCCCGTAGACGTACCGGAGGAAGTCGCCCTGGGCCTCGCCGTGCAGGCTGGTGCCCGGTTCGTCGAGCAGGACCACGACTCGCTCATCGGTGTCGCGGTAGGCGCTGAACGCGGCGAGGAAGGAGAAGAACCACTGGAAGCCGGTGGAGCGGGTGGAGAAGTTGGTCTCCACGCCACCGTGCCGGTCGTCGCGCAGCTCGATCTTGAGAAGCCGGTGATGGTTCTGCGGCTGGCCGTTGGGGTCCAGGGGCATGGCGATCAGGTCGGTGTCGAAGACGACGGTGAGGGCGTCGTTCTGCCTTCCAGTACTCGAAGACCTGGTCGCTCAGGTCCAGGCTGGCGGCCTGGAGTTCGGCCTTGCGGCTGTCGTAATCCTCGTCCAGGAAGTCCTCCGGCCCCTCGCCGGCAAGGCGGAGCAGGGACATCATGGTCTCGTCTCCGCGCTTCCACTGCCGGGCCTTCGCGCGTTCAGCGAGCGCGTGGAGGTCGCACTCGCCGGGGAGCAGTTCGTAGCTGGAGAAGTAGAAGAACCGGGGGAGCAGCTCGATCAGCTGCTCGCGCTGCTCGCCGTCGAGGTTCTCTTCGACGTACTGCTTGTGCCGGTCCAGCTCGGCCGGGACCTTCTCGATCGCCTTGACCCGGGCCGTCTTCTTGCCAGCGCCCACGTCCCTCGCCCGGGCCTTCGCCCCGGCACTCACCGCCTCGATGCTCGTGTGGTCTCCGGCTATGGCCTCACGGTCGTCGGTGTTGTCGACGCCGGCTTCTTCGAAGACATGGCTCAGGACGTCCTCAAGGGTGCAGTACACCTCGGCTTGGAGGCTGCCGTCGTACAAGCGTGACGCCTTGACATAGGTACCCACCGGCGGGCGTACGCCGACCACTTCCTCAAGTGCGTCGATGTCCGCGTCTTCCAGCGCGAACGTGGCCGTCACGGGAGCGACCTTGTCGAGGTTCTTGGAGCGCCGGTCCCTGGACAGGTGCCGTCGCGGATAGTCGGTGGTGACATGGAAGTCGTCCGCGTTGTTGGCCGGGTTCAGCCGATGCAGAGCCTTGAGGATCGTCGTCTTGCCCGACTTGTTCTTGCCGATCAGGCACGTGGCCTGAGGGTCGACCGCCATGGTCTGCTTGTTCGTGATGTTGCGGAACGCCTCTATCTCCACTGACGTCACCAGCATGGCACTCCCCTCCAAGGGCCACGTTGCCCTTGTCTGTTCCGCGCAGCGTGCAACCTGTGCCAGACGGGACGGGTGCGACCGCGTGTTATGGCTTGATCCGCCAGTATGAATCCCGACACTGACAGCGGTGTCCCGTTTTCTATCGGCGGACGTGCCAGCAGGCGCGGGGTCTGCCACGCCCGGTGCTCCCACCGCGCTCCTGGTCCGAGCCGATGAGCTGCGGCAGGTAGAGGGAGAGCAGCGCATCCCGTACACGCAGATGCTGCCCTACGTGGGGCTGGCCGACGGGACGGTCGTCCACGCCGACCGCAGCGTGCCGTTGGCCTGACCGATGACGGTGGGGTGGGGCGGTCCTGCCAGGGCGGCGAGCCAGGTGCTCGCTGAGCGCTTCAGTTGGCGGGTTGAGCGCTCCAGGCGCCCGGCCGTCGCGTCCGGGAGTCCGAAGCTGGGAACCCTCGGGCCTCAACCTCGGCGTGGTATGTCCCGTGGGGACTTCATGTCTGGTTAGTAGTCTTTGGTTTGCTCTCGGCCGTGATCTTGTGCTCTGATCCTCGCCATGCCAAAACTGTGCACCTCCGGCGACGGAAAGCCCGCGACGCGGATGGGCGGCATGAGGTGCCAAGCCTGCTACCGCTACTACCGGAAGCACGGAACCTTTGAGAGGACCGGCCCCCGGCCCCCGATCAGCATCGAGGTAGTGCTTCAGAACGTAGAGCGCACGGAGTCGGGATGCCTGGTCTGGAAGGGGATGACGGACAAAGACGGCCGCCCGCTGTACTACGACGGTGACCGCTACGCGGCAGGCGAGAACCCGCTCGTCTACGTTCAGCGCTGGGTGTTCGAGCACTACTCCGGCACGCCGCTCACGTCGGGACAGACAGTCACACGCAACTGCGAGAACACGTTGCTGTGCGTCCATCACGAGCACGCCACCTTGTGGCGGAACCTGGGAAGCGGAGCCTTTGTGAACGGTAGAGGTGATCGGGCTGCCGACAATGCCACTCCAGCCAAAAGGTGCGCAAACGGGCATGAGTTCGACAACGACAACATCCCCTACGTGAACCCGAAGACAGGAGCCCGGAGCTGTCGGCGCTGCACACGCGACTCGAGATTGCGTTCACGCGGGATCGACCCGGAGGCGGTGCCATACGAGCCCTATCGCAGGGGCGATACGCAGTGCCGATCAGGCCACGAGTACGCCGTGTTCGGCTTCAAGAACCGCGGCGAGGGCCGCATATGCAACGAATGCGTCCGGATCAAGAGCGCGAAGGGCAACCTGAAGAAGGGCTATGGCCTGACGTTCGGGGACATCGCCCAGATGCTCAAGGACCAGGACAACGCCTGCGCCACATGTCTGACCCCCTTCACCAAGGTCGATCCCGACAACTTCCGGATGGGCGATGCCAACGTCGATCACTGCCATGCCCGCGGGCACAACCGTGGGCTGCTCTGCATGGACTGCAACATCGCGCTTGGCAAGGTCAAGGACAACACAGACACGCTCAGCAGGATGATCGACTATCTGAAGGCGTAAGAGGCCTGATCAACGGCTGTTCGGGATCTACAGGTCGAACTCCAGGTGCTCGATGTCGGTGAAGCGGACTTCCTCCAGTTGGCCGGCGCGGCGGCCGTTGTCCTGGAAGTACACCTCCTTGAGCGCTTCGGCGGCGATCTGCTGGAGCTGCTGGTCGTTGGCGCCCTGCTCCTGGGCGTCGAAGAGGCGTGCGGCGTAGCGGGGCGGCAGGGCGACCGTCAGGTGCCGGAGGCGGTCCTCGTCCGTCGTGCCGATCGGCGCGGTGTAGCCGATCCGGGCGCGGGTGTCGATGACGATGCCGCCGGTTGTCGCCGCCTTCCGTCGCGCCTGGGCGCGGATCTGCGGCTGCCACCGCTTCTTCACCTCGGCCTCCAGGCGGGCGGCGAGTTCGGGGCGGGGCTTTTTGATCTGGTCCTTCACGTACCGTTCAACGGTACGCTGGGAGATGCGCAGCATCTGGGCGACCGCCCTGGTGCCTTTGAGCTGCTTGACCAGGTAGCGCATCTGCGCACCCGCGCTCTTGGGCGCCGGTCGGGTGAACGCCTTGTGCACCGCGGCGTCCAGGCCGTTACCGAACAGGCTCATCGCGCTCTACCTACTCCCCGGTGTCCTGGTCGGTGACGGTGCCGTCCTTGATGTACCGGGCGAGGTTGAGTTCCGGGGCGTTGAACTGCTCGCGAACGCCCTCGCCCCACAGCACGCTCTGGGTCCCCTCCCACTTCACCAGGCCCGGGTTCACGCCGACCTTGAAGCCGCCCGGCAGTGGCTTGCCGTCCCGGTAGGGCAGGAAGTCCAGCGGCGAGGGCCCGTCGGAAGCGTAGACGGCGCAGTCCGAGAGGACCGCGACCGGGTACTGGCCGGTGAAGGCGGCGTGCTTGACGATCTTTCGGTGCATGTTGATCCGGGTCCGGGAGATGACAGCGGCGCGGATGTCCGGGCGCCAGGTGGGCCGGGCAAGGGCCCGCCACGGCTGCCCGGGCTTCCAGTCCTCGCCGCGCGGGCGCTCGCGCAGCTTGCCGATGCCGCCCTTCACGGTCGCCTTGATCGCGGACACCACGATCGCCAGCTGAGGGTCACGCCGCCTGTAGCCCTCCATCGCCGCGAGGAAGTCGGCCGGCGGCATGTCCGCGTGTATGCCGAGGTCAGCCATCGTGGCGAGGTAGGCATCGCGCAGTCGGTTGTACCAGCCGTCCAGGTAACGCCCGTTGTCGTGGCGGACGTATGCCTCGATCGGTCGCACGTCGTAGCCGAGTTCCACCGCGTACGCCACGGTCGGCGTCGCGTACCAGGCCGGACCCGTCGGGCGCTCTCCCTTCGGCGTGAACGGGCTGGGCAGCAAGCTGCTGTCCAGGTCCGCCCACTTGTCCTTGGCGACCTTCACCCTCGACAGGTCGACGTGGGACAGGTCGACCAGCCACGAGCCGGGCAGCTTCGCGTCGAACACCGGCGCCTTCACATGCGTCGGCGCACCGAGCCCGACGATCAGCCCGTTGGCGCCGGCGGCGAAGGCCATGTTCACGTCGATGCCCACCAGGTGGGGGCGAAGGCATTCGGCGTCGGTGAGCGGGCGCGCCCAGTCGTAGGCTTCCTCCACCAGGACCTCGGCCGGGGTGCGTTGGTGGAAGCGCGGGAGGTCGGCGAGCAGCGGGTGTCCGTCGGGGGCCTCGCACGGCGCCGGGTCGACCGGGTCCTTGCCCAGCGAGCCGGGGTTGTGCTCAGAGTGCCGCTTGCCCGTCGCATCCGGTTCGGATGCGCGGGTCGGCGGGTGCAGGGCGGTCATCAGCTCCAGGCCGGTCACGGCGGTCGATCCGCGCGGCGTCATCACCCGGGCCGCATACGTGCCCAACAGCCGGGCCAGATCCGCCGGCGGCAGCTGCCCCGTGTCGGCCCAGTGCCGGGTGTCGAGCGCGTCCCACGACGGAATGCACAACTGCACGCACGCCCGCTCCGAGCCCTGCGCGGGGCGGTAGATCCTCGCCCACGGCCCGAACCCGCGCTTGGTCAACTGCCAGTTGGCGCGCGTCAGCTGCTTGATGACCTTGTGGCCCTCCGGGATCCGGCCGGCCAGGCGCTCCTCCTTGGTGAGCGTGATGGGCAGGCCGTAGTGCTTGCACGCGGCCTCGGTCAGCACGATCAGCGGGTCGCCGTCCTTGCCCGGCCCGGACAGCTTCGGCTGACCGAGCCGCCCCTCGCTCAGCGTCCACTCCGCCAAGGCCGGAATGGACTTCGCCGGTACGTCCAGGACCAGGCCGCCGACGCAGTACGTCAGCACCTGGCCGTCGGCGACGTCGACGACCGCAAGCGGACCGTTCTCGAACCTCGCATCGGTCCCGCCTGCCGGGGTGCTGGCGGGGGCGGCCTTCTTCACGGCCGGACCGCGCGACGTCGGCCTGGTCGTGGTCGCCGGACGCGGTACCGCGGCAGGGCCGACGGAGCGGCGTGCAGTGATCCTGCGAGCAGGCTCGGAGTCAGCGTGGGCTTGGGCCGGTTCAGCTACCGATGACGCAGGAGCGGCCGCAACGACAGGCGTTCCGGGGGCCGCCGTGTCCACAGGGGGCACCAGAGCGTTGGCGGGGTAGAGCTGGGCAAGCTGCTTCAGCATGCGGGCGTATGCGTCGCGCTCCGGCGGCCGCGGCTCGGTCTTGCCGGCCTCCCAGCCGCTGACCGTCGCGCGCCGCACCTGCAGTGCGGCGGCTACCTCGTCCAGCGTCAGACCGTGCGCCTGGCGCAGCCGCTTGCGCTCCGCCGGGGGCGGCAACGGGGAGCGAGACGCGATGAGCGCGTCGACCGCGTCGAACAGCTCGGACATGCAGCACCTCCTGTCCCGCAACCCTAGCGTGAAGCGCACGTTTCACGTACCAAACGCGTACGGATTCCGTAAACGGCGGTTGGTGGCACGGTTGCCCTGGAAGGGCGGCGCCTTCGGGCTTCGGTTGCTGCGAGCTCTTCAGCCGTCTTTAGCCGAGGGTTTGCGGT
The DNA here is from genome assembly GCF_053594815.1 of Streptomyces sp. NPDC002577. NCBI lineage: Bacteria > Bacillati > Actinomycetota > Actinomycetes > Kitasatosporales > Streptomycetaceae > Streptomyces > Streptomyces sp. NPDC002577. Next base: position 11,029 of record NZ_JBSFWK010000076.1, read on the forward strand.
GGCGTCTTGGCTTTGCCTGAACTGGCCGGAGGGAGCGGCATGGCGTGAGAGATCTGGGGGAGCAGACGGCCGCCGTGCACCAGCCATCGCGGTGGCAGAACGCTCGGGGGCGGGCATGGGTGAGATCGTCAGGGGGCTCGAGCGAGCGTTGCTGACCCGTCCCGTGCCCACGAGTGATGCCGCTGTACGTTTCCTGCTCAAGACGCAGAAGGGCTCCACAAAGAACGTAGCTGTCCTCCTGGGGATCTCCCAGCGCACGGTACAGAGGTGGGTCACCACCCGGCCGGGAATGCGCCGCCGCCCCAGTGCTGTGCATGCGGGGCTGATCGATGAGGCCGTCAGGGCACGATGGCAGCCTCTGGTACGCGCCCGCCAGCGAGCCCGGGCCGAGGCCGACGGCTTTGTCTTCCACACCAGGGCGCGGTTCGGATTCGCCGCTCCGGCAGGATCGTCGGACGATCCGCGAGTACGGCTGATCACCCAGTATCTGTCGGGAGAAGTGGCCCGCGAGCTGTTCGCCGCCCGGGACGCCGGCGGGGGCGAGCAGCAGCAGATGGTGATCCTCGCCCGTGCTTTGGGGCATGCCTACTTCCGGGACGGAGGCCTGCGTGCCCACGGTCTCGGGATCGCCTTCACCGATGTGGAGTTCGCCGAGTTCTCCATCGGCTGACCGTGCACCAGGGTTCGGGCTCACCGCGAGGGCGGGGTCTGGTGCCGTGTCAGCATCGCGTCGTAGTGCTGTGCCTCCTTGCGTTCGCGCCAGTCCCACTGGATACGGCCGGTGCGCTGGTCGGCGGGCGGCTGGGGCGGGCGGAGCCTAGCGCCCTCGGCCACGCGCAGCAGGTGGGTGCGGTCGTGGGGGCCGGCCAGCAGATGCTGGTCCTGGCCGGGCGCGAGCCGAGCAAAGCACACGGCGGCCTTCAGGAAGACGCGCGCCCACGGCGGCACCCGGTAGGTGGCGCAGCCGTCGGTGTAGCGGGCGCGGTCGTGCAGGGCCAGGGTGGCTGCGGCGGCGTCGTAGTCGCCGGGGCAGGCGGTGGCGAGCTGCTGGAAGGAAGCGCCGGTGAAGAGCGCGGCGGCGACGGCGGCGGCCAGGCGGGGATGGGCGGTCGCGGCGGCCAGGCGCCGGGCGGCTTCCCGGGCTGTCCGCCGGGTGAGAGGTGCGGGTGGCGGGCGGTGCCGGAAGACGATCGGCGGCGGTGCGCACGGGGCGGTACAGGGGATGGGGCTGTCGTAGGAGACCAGGCGCTCCAGTGCGGGCAGAGTGAGCCACCGATCTGTCGGCTGGGCGGGCTCGTCCGCAGGCTGGGGTACGGGAGCGGTCGTGCCGTAGTAGTGGCGGCGGGCGGCCTGGAAGTCGGCGGTGATGGCGTAGTCGGCCGTCTGCAGGGCCTGGTGCAGGGCGGCGGGCAGGTGGGGGCGGTGGCAGACCAGGATCAGGTGGATACCCGTGAGGGCGCGCAACTGCAGGAGGCTCATCGTGCGGCGGGCGGTGAGGCGGTGGGCGCGCAGGACGGTCAGCCGGTTCACGGCAGGGCGGTCATCCAGGCGGCAGCGGCTTCCCAGGCGGGCTGACGGCCGGCGGGGAAACGCCCCGGGAGCAGGGGCGGTTTGCCCAGGGCGGCGAGAAGGTCGTGGGCAAGGCCGGTTTCACCGGTGGTGCCCGGGCCGGGGTGCAGGGTGATCCGGCCGGACGGCGGATGGTGGGCGGCCAGGGCGCTGTGCGTGTGGATCGCGTCGTCGCCCGGGTCGATGACCACGGCGACCGGCGGTGGCGCGGCGGACGGCATCGCGGCGGGGTGGTCAGGCGAGGCGGCTGAAGGCCCAGCGCAGCAGTTCCTGGTCGACGCGGGGGCGGCCGGTGCGGGTCAGGGCGGTGCGGGTGTGGGCGGTGCGGGTGTGGGCGGTCAGCTGGGCCCAGGCGCGGAAGTTGCCGTGTGCGGCGTGGCTGTCGGCGAAGGTGATGTCATCAGGGTCGGCGTCGGCCCAGATCGGGTGAAACAGGGGAATGGCCTCGAGAACTTCGCTGAGGGTGAGGCGGGTGAAGTGCTACCAGATGAAGATGCGGGAGGAGAGCATCGGTTCGCGGCGCAGCACGGTGTGGCAGCCCTCCCCGCCGACGAAGATGACCGCGAGCTGGGTTGAGGGTTCGTCCCACAGGTAGCGGAAGTATTCGAACGCCTCCCCGTTGAGCCACTGGGCCTCGTCCACGAGGAAGGTGCGGGGGCGTTCGGCCAGGGCCATCTTCAGCAGCCGGTCGAACTCGCCTGGGGTGGCGCCGCGGTTCCCCGGCCAGGTCGAGTGCGGTGAACAGTTCGTAGCGCACCGCACGGGCGGTGGGACGGGCCCGGAAGGTGATCTTGCGGACGTCCTCGTGCGGCTCGAGTCCCCGCAGGCAGATGTTGACGGCGAGCGTATTGCCGAAGCCAGCGCCACCGTGGATGCACATCATGGCGCGGGCGGCGACGGTGTCGGTGATGTTCTCCCGGGCGGTGAGCAGGGCGCGGGTGGTGACCACGGACGCATCGGGCAGGTCAACGTACTGGTAAGTGGCCGCGGTCACGAGGCGTCTCCGTCTTCAGTGGTCTGAGCGGTCGATCCGGGCGGGCGCCCGGGGGCAGGTTCGGACGGGACGGGAGCAGGCCGGCCGGGCGCGGACCGGGTGACGAGGGAGGGCGGGGTGCGCCAGTCGGCCGGGGGCGCGGCGGGCGGGATGAGGTCCGGCATCGCCAGATCCGACAGGTCGGTGCCGACGGCCTGGGTGAGTTCGGCCTCGGCCTGCGCGGTGGTCAGCGCGCCGAGCCGCCGGGGCGCCTCAGGCTGGTTCACGGCGGCGTAGCGCTCGCGCTGGGAAGCCTCCAGGTCCTTCTTCAGACGGCGGGAGCGAGCGGCCCGCGCCCGCCGTACGGCGCTGATCTGTTCGTCGGTGGCCTGGTCGGCCAGGTCCGCAGGACCCAGGTAGCGGCCGGTGGTGGCGTGGTAGACCTCGATGCGGTGGTCGTGGTGGGGCATGAAACGGACCCGGACCTGGATTCCGGCCTGCCCGGTCATCCAAGGCCCCACGTAGTCGCGTCTCCTGAAACGGATGCCGCGAGTGGTCAGCGTGCGGGTGCTGGCGTCCTCCAGGGTGAACGTCCACAGATCCGTGGCCGGCACGTCCCGCAGCGGGGTGGGATCGTCCTGCCACGCCTCAAGCGGGGTCTTGCCCCGCAAGGGCGCGGGGCGATGCTCGGTGCTCCACCACAGCGTCCAGGCCAGCAGCCGGGCGGTGAAGTCCTCGAAGCCGAGCAGCACTTCGTCCTTCGAACGGGAAGCACGCTTACCGGGGCGCGGCTGGCGGGCATAGCCGGGCAGCGCGGCCAGGAACATGCTCTCCACCGCCCGGTTCAGGCCCTCCACGGTGCCCTTGAGGTGGGGGGTGCAGGCGGGCAGGTCCTCCACCGTCACGTCCAGGAGAACGCGGCGGTCACCGTCCTGGACAGGAAGTCCTTGCCACGGTCGACACGCACCTTCTCGGGCAGACCACCGAACGGACCGTAGGGATCCTCATGCAGGACCGCGGAGCGCAGCGCAGCCAGCACCGACTCCCGCGACGGGTCTCCCGGCGTAACCGCGACGCCGGTGATCGCGTTCGTCGCGCAGTCGGTGAACCAGGTGATCCACGGCCTGCGAGCCCTGCCGTCGACGTCGACCAGCACCGGCGCCTGCATGTGGTCCGTCTCCCACACCTGATTGCGCCAGCCCCGCGGCCGGGCCAGGAACACATCATGCTTGCGCGCCGCCCGCTCCCCACCCGCGAGCCCCGCCCGCTCCCCGGCGTCAGATCCCGCTGGATCGCCCGGTGCAGCGTCTAAATCGACGGAGGTGGCTCCCCCTCGCCCTTGGCCGCGCGAGCAATCAGCTCACGATGGACCGCCGCGACGTTGCCCTTCCACAAGGCCAGCAGGCGGCGCACTTCCGGAGTGACGGAGAAGCGGTCTTTGCTCTGGGCCCGCGCCCCGGGCTCCGCAGCCGCGGACTCGTCACGCTCGGCAGCGGCAAGCCACCGCCATACCGTGCGCTCGGTCACTTCCAACGACTCCGCCATCAGCCGTACATGTCGGGTCGTCAGTTTCTGGTCCTGTCGCAGGGCGAGCAACCGGCGCACGGCAGGGCCGCCAAGCGCCGACAGGGAGGAAGAAGGCAGACCTCCCCGCGCGCGCGGACCGTCCTCGTGGCCGCCAGCCTCCCCCGGCCCGGCAGGGCCGGTCACAGCGGCCCCATGAGCCGTGCGCAGGCCCGCTCCAGCAACCGGCGGTCCACTACCGCACGGCTCTTGCCGTAGATCTCGGCGCTCAGGTGCGAGGTGAGCTTCGCCCACGTCCGGAAATTGCCGTGGCCCACATGCTCGTCCACCCACACGACATCGTCCTCGCTCACGTCCTCCCACAGGGGGTGGAAGGCAGCCATCGCCGCTGCAACCTCGCCCGGGCGAAGACGCGGTACCAACTCCCAGGTCAGCACCCGAGAGGCCAGCGCGGGCACCCGGCGCAGCGCCCGTTCGCTGCCCGCGCCCGCCAGAAGGAGCGCCGTGTCCGGGTGGTCCCACAGCCCGCGCAGAAACTCCAGCGCCGGCCCCGGAAGGCGCTGTGCCTCGTCCAGTACCAGCACGCGGGGCTGTCTCAACGCGTTCACCAGCATCAGGTCGGCCTCCCCCGCCCCGCGCGGCAGACGCCTGCCCAGCTCGAGGGCATCCGCGAGTACCCGGCGCAGTTCGGGAACCGTCGGATGCACACCGACGTGGACCCGGCGTACCCGGGCTGGGTGCGGCAGCTGGGACAGGGCGTACTGCAACGCGACGGTCTTGCCCTGGCCGGCGTCGCCGTACAAACACACCACCGCCCCGACCACGGCCGCGTGCGCGACCGTCCGCAGCACCGACCGCACAGCGGACGTATGCACCACCTGCACGCCCGGCACTAGGCCCTGTCGTCACATTCCCGTCGTCCGCCCGGAGGGCGGGCCTCGCGGTGTCTGGTGCGTGCGATCGCAAGGCGCCGGAGCGCCCTCGTGGCGGAGCCACGTGGGCGTTTCGGCAACGCGGCGAGCGTACGTGCCAGACACCGCGAGGCAGGCGGGAATTTGACGACAGGGCCTAAGACCGGAACCTGCGCCAAGTGCTTCTGCTCCCGCAAAAACACCTGCCCACCGCCGCCTTTCGCGGCCACCACGTTCAGGCCCAGCTCGCTGAGCGGATCCTGCCTACGGGCACGGCCACCTCAGGCTCCCCCGGGGCCACCAAAGCCCGCCCCGCCCGACGGTCCCTGCGGATCACCCGATGCAACGTCGACGCCGACGGCACCGAAACCCCGCCACCCGCAGCAGTCAGCCGGCGCCTCAGCTCAGCGACATTCCCTCCCACCTCGCCAAGCAGCGCCCACACCTCGTCCGACACCGCATACCCCTGCCGGACCCCGGCCTCCATCCGCCCGGTCGACTTGGCCTGCTCCAGCCAGCGCCACACCGTACACTCCGAAACACCCACCATCTCACCGACCGCACGCACATGCCGGGTAGCCAGTTCGCCCGCCTGCTGCCGCTCCAGCAGACGACGCACCACCAAAGCCCCCGGCAGTACAGCACCCCGGCCGGCTCCTCCACCTTGATCCACCCCACGATCACACCGGCCCGGCCCGCCCCACCGCATCAGAACTCACGAACCTGAGACAGCATCACCCACCATCAGATAAAGCCCCACGACAGCGATCCCGCCCATCAGGCCCTCACCTCATGACAGTGCCAGCCCTACCTTCAACACCCCACTGACCAGCACCAAAACACCAACCACGAGACCAGCACCACCGACTCTCACCACCACCGACCCCAAGCCGAGAAGCCGCAGGTGGACACGCTGTCGGTCTGTCCCGCCGGTGCGAGTCGGCCGTCCCCGGCGTGGAGACGGCATGCGCCATCCCGCGCTCTGTCGCGGTGCGCGAGGATGGGGCAGTGGCTGACGACCCCGCTGCCCCTGATGCGCGCCCGGTACAGATCCCCGCGCGGATCCACGCAGTGGGGCCGGGTTGGCGACATCTGCTGGAGCGTCTGCATGAACAGATCCGCGCGGCCTTTCCTGGCTACCGTCTCCTCGATCTCAAAGAGAAGCTCGGCGGTCTGCGCGTCTACGTGGAAGGGCCGCCGGGCAGCGGCGACAGGCTGAGGAGCCTGATCGCCCTTGCCGAGGTGGAGGCGGAGCGCACCTGTGAGTTCTGCGGGAGCAATGCTCAAGATCTGTGGATCGGCCTCGGGTTGGGACGTGAAAGGGCGTACCTTCCCGAGTGATCGATAGGTCGCCGAGTAGACCGACGTTGCACTGTCGGTTGGGAAGGTACGCCCATGCTCAGCGTAGTCAACGAGGACGGCACAACGGAGTCCGGTTCCCTGATCGACGAGATCGTCCGCGAGGGAGCCCGGCGGATGCTCGCTGCCGCACTGGAGGCGGAAGTCGACCAGTACATAGCCGAGTTGGCGGCTGAGCGGGATGAGCACGGGCACCGCCTGGTGGTTCGCAACGGCCACCGCCGGCTCCGCACTGTCGTCACCGCGGCAGGGCCCGTGGAGGTCACTGCGCCTCGGGTGAACGACCGGCGCGTCGACGAGGCCACCGGCGAGCGCAAGCGGTTCTCCTCCAGGATCCTGGCCCCGTGGTGCCGCAAGTCGCCGAAGATATCCGAAGTGCTTCCCCTGCTTTACCTGCATGGACTGTCCTCGGGGGACTTCGTGCCCGCGCTGGAGCAGTTCCTCGGCGGCTCGGCCGGCCTGTCGTCGGCGTCCGTGACCCGGCTGACGAAGCAGTGGCAGGACGACCACACCGTCTTCCAGCAGCGCGACCTCAAGGACCGCGACTTCGTCTACGTGTGGGCCGACGGCGTGCACCCCAAGGTCCGGCTCGGACAGGCCCACTCGTGCGTGCTGGTCCTGCTCGGAGTGCGGCTGGACGGCACCAAGGAGCTGATCGCTCTCGCGGAGGGACTGCGGGAGTCCACCGAGTCATGGGCCGACCTGCTACGCGACTGCCGGCGACGCGGCGTGCGCGATCCCGAGCTGGTGGTCGGCGACGGCGCGATGGGTCTATGGAAGGCCCTGGCCGCAGTGTTCCCCGCCGCCCGTCATCAAAGGCGCTGGGTCCACAAGGCCCGAAATATCACGAACGCCCTGCCGAAGTCCGCACAGCCGGGCGCGACGAAGGCCATGCAGGAGATCTACAACGCCGAGGACCGCGGCCACGCCGAGAAGGCCATCGAGGCGTTCGCGAAAACCTACGGCACGAAGTGGCCCAAGGCTGCCGCGAAAATCACCGACGACCGGGACGAGCTGCTCGCCATCTACGACTTCCCGGCCGAGCACTGGGTCCACTTGCGGACCTCGAACCCCATCGAGTCCATTCTCCACTGTCAAGCTCCGCACCAAGGTCACCCGCGGCGCCGGCAGCCCGGCCTCCGCCCTCGCCATGGTATTCAAGCTGGTCGAGTCCGCCCAGGAACGCTGGCGCGCGATCACCGGCGCCTCCCTCGTCGCCCTGGTCCGCTCCGGGGCCAAGTTCGAGAACGGCTTCCTGGTCGAGCGCGACGAGACCGTCGTAGCCTGATCACACGTCACCCGCACCACAGCGATTGACAATTGCTCTCGCCACCCGCCTCCTTGACTCCCGGCTCCTCCAACGCGGGACATAATCGCCCACTTGGAATCGGCCACGCTCGCGTTCAGCGGCTTCATCAGATCCAGCGCCTGGCCGTCGCCGATGGCGGCCACCTGGTGAATTACCCGCACAATTAGCTAGGTTGCCCCCACCTCGTCCGATTCTCACAGGGGGGAGTGGCAGCCATGCGGCAACAACACAAGACCTTCCAGGCGATCGAGGTCGGCGACGGCGGCGACGGGCGGTGGGCCGCCCACGCCCGGGCCCTGTGGCAGGACATGGAGGGCCTGCTGACCGCGGAGGGCAGGACTCCGGAGGGCGCGGACCGTGTTCGGGCGCTGTTCCGTGCGCACATGCCAGAACTGGTCCCGGTTCTGGACCGCCTGGCCGGCCAACTCGACCGGCCCGAGGCGGAAGTCTTCCTCACCCACGCGGCACTGCGGCCGTTCTCCCCGTCCTGCACCCAGATCGGCCAGAACGGCACTCTGCTGCGCAACTATGACTTCCCGCCCGATCAGTGCGAGGGCACCATCGTCTCCTCCTGCTTCCTGCGCCCCGTGATCGGGATGCAGGACGTGCTGTGGGGCTTGCTGGACGGGATGAACGACGCCGGTCTCGCCATCTCGCTCACCTTCGGCGGACGTTCCGTCTACGGACGTGGCTTCGCCATTCTCATCGTGGTGCGCTACCTGCTGGAGACGTGCGACACCGTCGATGAGGCGGTCGGCAGGCTGCGGTCCCTGCCGGTCGCCGTCCCACAGAACCTCACCCTTGTCGATCCCGCGAAGGCGGTGACGGTGTTCGTGGGGCCGGATATGTCGCCGACGGTGGCGCCGGATGCCTGCGCCGCCAATCACCAGCACCTGCCGGTGACCGACGAGCAGGAGCGGGCCTTGCGGACGCAGGAGCGGCTGCGCGCCATTCGCGCCGCGGGTGCGGACGTGGCGGCGATGCTGAAGCCGCCGCTGTATCGATCCGTCGACGAGCAGGGGTCGGGAACGCTCTACACAGCCCGCTACCGGCCCGTCGAGGGCCGTGTGACGTACCACTGGCCCGGTGAGTCCTGGCAACAGTCCTTCGGTGACTTCGCACCCGGATCCCGCACCGTGACCTTGGGCCGGGCCAGCTGAGAGGCTTTCCGCACTCCTGCTCACCCCTGCACGAAGATCTTGCAAGAACATGATTTCACCCGCCGCCGACAGGCCCTCCCTCGGCCGGCCCTGCCACGGCCGCACGGTGGACCGGCAGGGGCTCGGCACCACTCCACTGGTCGGACGAGCGCCCCGCCCGATACACCCCGACAAGACGTCTCTCGCCACGTGGTCACCAATCCACAGGTCTTGACAATTGCTCGTTCTGCGGCGCACCCGGCCGCATCCGCACCCGCGACGACTGGCCGGGAGGATGGCGCAAGAGCGTGTGCGACAGCTGCCACAGCGACTGGCCGGCACGCCGCATCATGATCGTTTGTGGGTGGTGAGGGTGGTAGCAGGGCGAAGGACAGCTGGTGGCGGACGGTGCGCGGGGAACGGGGGCGGCTGCGCGGAGGCCGGGTGTGGCCGTCGGTCCGGACGGTGAACCAGTGGGCGAGCTGGCCGGTCATCGGTTCGGGCAAATGGGCGGTGGCGCGGGCAAGGTAGGCGTCGACGGCCTGGCCGCGGTCGTCGAGGGCGAAGTCACGCGCGGGACCGTGGGACCGGGGGCAGGGGTGAACGGTGGTCGCGGAAGAACTCGGTGATGTCGTGGGCCAGCAGGCCGGGTTCCTCGTGGGCGGCAAAGTGCCCGCCGCGAGGCATGTGCGTATAGCGCGTGATGTTGTAGGTGCGCTCCGCCCAACTTCGTGGCGGCCGGCTCAGGTCCGCGGGGAACAGGGCGACAGCCGTGGGTACGTTCACCCGTTCCACTCGCCGGGTCAGGCCGTGTGCGTACTCGTAGTAGGGCCGGAACGAGGTGGAGATCGTGCCGGTGAACCAGTACAGAGATGCCTGGGTGAGGACGAAGTCGTCGCTGAACCGCGAGGACAGGTCTCCTCCGCTGTCGCTCCAGGCGCGGTACTTCTCCACGATCCAGGCCAGCAGACCGGCGGGCGAGTCGGCCAGGGCGGGGGCGAGGCTGAGAGGGCGGGTGTTCTGCTGGTGCTGGTAGCCGCCTTCCTGTGCCTGCCAGGACGCGACGGAGGCCAGGTAGTCCTTTTCCCCCGTGGTGAGGCTGTCCGGGTCGTAGGCAGCCGGGGCGGCCACGGCCAACAGGTGGATGCCGACCAGCGCCTCGGGGTGGGCCTCGGCGAGCCTGGAGGTGATGCCGGCGCCCAGGTCTCCGCCGTGCGCCGCGTACCGTTCGAAGCCGAGTTCTTCGTGCATCAGGCGGTGCCACAGGTTGTGGGTCTGTTCGGCTCCGGTGAGCGTGGGCCGCTGGGGCGAGAAGGCGAAGCCGGGCAGGGAGGGGACGATCACGGTGAAGGCGTCCTCGGCTGCCCCGCCGAACCGGGACGGGGTGGCCAGACGTTCGGCGAGGGCCGCGAGTTCGAGGAAGGAGCTGGGCCAGCCGTGCGTCAGGACGATGGGCAGCGCGCCCGGGTGTTCGCCGTCGTAGCGGAGGTAGTGCACGGGCGTGCCGTCGAGGTCGGCGAAGTGGGAGGGCAGGGCATTGACGGCGGTCTCATGGCGGCGCCAGTCGTAGCCGGAGGCCCAGTGGGCGACGAGGCGGCGGAGTTCCGTGGTGTCGGTACCGGCCTCCCAGCCTTTGACCGGCCAGGGCTCGGCCCATCGGGTGGCCCGCAACCGGGCGCGGAGGTCGTGCAGTTCGGCGTCACTGACCGAGATCACGGATGTGTCGGTCGGCATGGGTTCCTCCTTGGTGTGCTGAGTGTGCGGGCACGGCGTCAGCGGTGTCGGCCGCTTCTTCGTGCGCGATCGGCGGGGTGGAGCGGGCGGCGCCCGCCAGGGTCACGGACCCGGCCATGAGGGCGGCGACGGCGAGCAGGGCCGGTGCGAGGGCGGTCCGGTCGGCGAGGAAACCGATCAGTGGCGGGCCGCGGACGCGGTCGGTGGGGATGAGGTGCCGCGACAGTGGCGAAGTCGCCCTCGCCCAGGCCGACGAATGCCTCGTGCACGCCGGGTGTCCGGGCGGCGTGCATGTCGATGGTCTCGTCGGCGTACCGCCAAGCGGTCGTGGTCGAGACACCGAAGCCCGCTGCGAGCTGGGGCAGTGACTCATGCTTGCGTGGGCGCACCAGCGCGAGGGGGGGCTTGCTTGACGCGGCCCAACTCGTTTCGTGGCGAACCCCGTTCATGCCTTCGGACGGATCAGCCACAACACGTGCTCAACAGGTTCGTGCGGGACGCCGAGCGTGGCACGGCTCATACCTCGATGGTCGTGCCGTCGGGGTTGGACTGGACAGTCCAGGTGCCGCCGGAGCGGAAGGAGCGGGCGGTGGCGAAGGTGTCCTCCATGAATTGCATGTAGGTGACCTTCTCGTCAACGACCTTCGCGAGGATAGCGACGGCGGAGGTGACCTGCTTGCCGAGCACCGTGGAGCGGTAGGTGAAGGACCCGAACGCGGCGACGCTTCCGCCCTGCACGATCCAGTCGGTGATCTCGAACGCCTCGTTGGTCCAGTATCGGTTGACGTCGGTGAAGGTCTGCAGCAGCGCGCCCGGCTCGTCGTGGCTGCCGGCCCACGGCATGATCCGCTTCAGATCAGGGGTGTCGAAGTTCAGCGACACGTATTTCGCGTCGGGGGCCAGCAGCGCGTTCACGTTGTGGGCGTCGGTGGGGTTTGCCAGGAGACGCTGGACGATTTCAAGCGGCGTAGCAGACATGGTCTTCTCCTTGTTCTCGTAAGGTCGGCAGCCTTACAGGTAAACAACAAGCTGAGGGTGCGTGGTGGGGTGCTGGGTCAGGCGGCCTGGCGCTCCGCCGGGCACAGCATGTCGCCGCGTGGGCATGGGCGCTCTCGGCCGTCTGGGCATGAGCGAGGAGGCCGCCGATCAGGGGGGAAGGGCGTCAGCCTTCGCGGCCGGGGAGCATGGCCAGGGCCTGGGCTCGCTGTGCGACGAGATCGGCGTAGGTGCCGTCGCGCTCGGCCCAGCGGTGCGTGAGGACGCCCTTCACGAGGATTTCGTGCGGGGTGGGGTTCTGCGAGAGCAGGTCCATGACCTCGGCGGCGAAGTCGTCGAGCGGCAGCGCGTGCGGGTTCACCTTTTCCTGCCCCGCCGTCGCCACGGCCGGGGGGACGAGTTCGACGACGCCGACACCCGTGCCGTCGAGCTGCGCGCGCAGTGCCTCGGAGTAGGCGTGCACCGCGGCTTTCGAGGCGGCGTAGCTGGGCATGGGCGGGAACGGCAGGAAGGCGATGCCGGAGGTGACGGTGATGAAGGTGCCGGCGCCCCGCTGGACCAGGTGGGGGGTGAAGGCGTCGATGACCCGGATGGTGCCGAGCAGGTTGGTGTCGATCGTCGTTGCCGCAGCCTCGTAGTGCGCGGGGTCGCGCAGGTCCTCCAGGAGCATCACCCCCGACATGGTCACCACGGTGTCCAGCTCGGGATACCGGGCGAGCGCGGCGTCCCGGGCGGATGCGACGGAGGCACTGTCGGTGATGTCGATGCTGATCGTTCCGAAGCCTTCTCCGGCGAGTTCCGAGAGCGCCTCCGGGCTGCGGCCGCCGACGGCCACGGTGCTGCCCGCTTCGGCGAACCGGTGGGCCAGTTCCCGCCCGATACCCGAGGTTCCGCCGACGATGAGAACGGTGCGGTTGGAGAGATCCACGGGATCTTCCCTTCAGTCCAGGGCGCCGACGGCGTTCAAGCCCGGCGCAGTACGTTCGCTGTCTGGTACTCAGCTTCCGCCCAGCGCCGGCCTGGAACAACGACGTTCTGATCAACCGAAGTTGAGTGCGGCTAACGAATCCGGTGGAGGGCTGGGGCGTAGCGGTGCAGCGCGGGCAGGTGCACCCCCATCGCGGTGGCCACTGCGTCCTCGTCGGCGCATGCAGCGAGCGCGCCGACCACCGTCTGGAGCACCTCGCTCGGCATCTGGCCTGGGGTGCGGGCCTGGTGGAGGACGTACTCAAGGAGGCTGCCCCAGCGCTCGCAGCTGTGGATCCGACCCCAGCGGCGGCGTCTGATCTCGTATGCCCGCCGGGCGGCGACATCGCTGCCGGGAGCGGAGCCGTCCTCGACCTTCTCCGTGGGGTCGGTGTCCTCGGCCGGGTGGGTGAGCGGGGCGGCCATAACCCGTACACCACCTCCACAGCGCGAAGCAGGGCCTGCTGTCGGCTCTGAGGCACAGTCCAGCCGCCCATATGCTGTTGGATGGCCATCCAGCGTGCTGGGATGCTCCAGCGATGACCAACACGACCAGAGCCCAAGGCGAAGCAGGGTGGGACGGCGCCTAATACCGCGTCAGCGCCACAGGATTCAAAGCCCTTTTTCTCCTCGGCCCTGACGAAGCACTCGACGACGTCTGCAATGTTGATGTCGAGGTTCACCTCACTGATGGCTCGCGCTGGAATGCGACGATCTTCACCCTCGCCGAGGTCGACCGGCTGATGAAGAGGTGGAACCTGACTGGTGAGGCTGCTGGCGGTCGATGCTTCTGGTGCGGCGCCGGCGAGCGTCAGCCCGCTCCAGGCGGTGGCAGCGGGGCCCGAGCGCGCATCGAGCGCCATGGGGCCGGCGAACCGCGAACTCGGACCCCGACTCCAAGCAGCCGTAGCGGCCAGCACCGAACTTCAGGAGCGCGACGCCCTCAAGAGCGTCGGTCTCGCGGCCGCCATGACCGCCGCGCTCATCACCCGCCGTGTCCCCGAGCCAACCGCGCACCTCGCGGGCGAGCTGGGAGTCCTCGCGTTCAAGCGGGGCTACGCCCGGTGGTGCGAAAGCGATCGCGAGGACGGGCTCGCGCCACATGCACTGGCAGCCCTGGAGGCCTGCGCGCGGCAACCGCGTCGCTGGGCTGATCGATGCCGCTCGGCTGGGGCCGACCAGGCCCAGCCGGCGCCGTGAGTGCTGCGCCCCGTGCCACTGCCGCTTCCTCCTGGACCGCCTCGCCGGCCGCGTCGACCACAAGGTCCACCTCGTGGTCGACGGACGCTCCGCGCACGGCTCCAGGAAGGTCCGCGACTGGCTCGCCGCTCACCCCGACGAGGTCGAGCTGCGGAAGACACCGGCGAGACCGCCATCCCGGGCGTACTGCTTGAGCGGGTCGTCCAGGGCGGCACAGGCAAGGGGGGACGGTGTCCTTGGTCAGGTCCATGTGCCCGGTCACCACGATGGTCGTCACGATCGGCGTTCCTGTCAGCCGCGTGTGGTTCCTTCGGGCTGGACGATACGGATTTGCCGCAGCGTCGGCGGACGTTCGTCCCGACCCTCCACCAGATTCGTTAGCCGCACTCAACTCCGGTTGATCAGAACGTCGTTGTTCCAGGCCGGCGCCGGGCGGAAGCTGGTTACCAGACAGCGAACGGACCGCCGACGAAAACACCGCCCAGGGCATCCGCCGGAATACCGGATCAGGACGCACGCACCGGGGCATCGCCCGACCGCCCGTTCCGCCCGTTCCGCCCGCCACACCCATGCCCCGCACCCCGGGCACGTCACAGAGATGGAGTGAGACACCATGTCCACCCTACTCATCACCGGCGCCGGCTCCGGCATCGGCAACCTGACCGCCCGCGCGCTGGCCAGGGCAGGCCACCGGGTCTACGCCTCGATGCGCGCTCCCGAGACCCGTAACGCGGCCCCGCGGCCGAGTTGCGTGACCTCGCCGACGCCGAGGACCTTGACCTGTAGGTGGTCGAACTCGATGTCACCTCCCTGGAGTCCGCCGACCGGGCCGTGCGGACCGTGACCGACGAAGCGGGCGGGCTGGATGTCGTCATCCACAACGCCGGGCATCTGGTCACCGGCTACGTCGAGGCCTTCACCGCCGAGGAGATCGCCCACCTGATCGACGTCAACACGCTCGGCGTCCAGCGGCTCAACCGGGCCGCTCTGCCGGTCCTGCGCGAGCAGGGCCGTGGCACCCTGCTCTACGTGGGCAGCACCACCTCGGTGACCACCCCGCCCTTCCTGGGCCCGTACGCGGTCTCGAAGGCCGCGATGGACTCGCTGGCAGTGGTGACCTCCTACGAGGTGGCCCAGCTGGGTATCGAGACGGTGATCGTCATGCCGGGCCCGTTCACCCAGGGCACCAACCACTTCCCCGACGCGACGCGGCCCGCCGACGCCACCGGCGTCAGCGCCGGGTACCGGATTCTGGACCCGCTGGTCGCCCGCAACGAGGCGGCCACCGAGAGCCTGTTCACCCCGGGCGAGGACGCCGACCCGGTGGTGGTCGCCGAGGAGATCACCCGGATCCTCGCCCTTCCCTTCGGCGAGCGCCTTCCGCTCTGTCGTCGACCTCAGCAACTCCACCGTCGACCAGGCCAATACGGCGGCGTCGGCGGCTCGTACGGACTTCGTCCAGCAGATGAGGTTCGCCAACTCCTGCACGTCTCCCAGCAGGCCTGAGCACGCCCTTCCCCAGGAGACCTTCCCCGGAGCCCATCACGTCTTCCAGCGCTTCGCCCCCATCCTCGACGAGGCCGGAGCGGCCCCTCGACCAGGTGGCCGGATTCTTGCGCGGCCACCTGCGGTAGAGGACGCGCCGCCCCGCCGCACCCCAACCCCCAGCCACATCCGCACACAGCACACAGAATCCGTCCGGATCTTCCCGAAGGAGACGATCATGAAGATTACCGGCAACACCATCTTCATCACCGGCGGCACCTCCGGCATCGGCCTGGGCCTCGCGCAGCGCCTCTCCCAGGCCGGCAACAAGGTCGTCGTCGCCGGGCGGCGCAAGGAACAGCTCGACCGCATCGCCGACGAACACCCCGACCTCGATACCCTGCCGCTCGACGTCACCGACCCCGGCTCGGTCGCCGAGGCCACCAGGGCGCTGCTGCGCACGCACCCGGACCTGAACGTCCTGATCAACAACGCGGGCGTCATGCTCCCCGAGAACCTCACAGACCCGGACTGGCTGCCCGTCGCGGAGCGCACGATCGGCACCAACCTGCTCGGCCCGCTGCGGATGACCCAGACCCTGCTGCCCCACCTGCTCGGCCGCCCGGACGCCGCCATAATCAACGTCTCCTCCGGGCTGGCCTTCGTGCCCCTGCCCGCCACCCCGACCTACAACGCCACCAAGGCCGCGATCCACTCGTTCAGCGAGAGCCTGCGCGTCCAGCTCGCCGACACGAGCGTGCAGGTGATCGAGGTGATCCCGCCAGCCGTGCGGACGACCCTCATGGGCCAGCAGGACGATGACCGGGCCATGCCCCTGGACGACTTCCTCTCCGCGGCGGTCTCGCTGCTGCACACGCAGCCAGACGCCAAGGAAATCATCGTCGACCAAGTCAAGTTCCTCCGCTACGCCGAGGCCACCGGATCCTACGACCGCGTCCTCACCACGCTCAGCGGCTCCTGAGCCGCAACCACGCCACCACCGGACCACACAGGCACGCCGCCCACCGCCTAGTTAACGGTTGTGACCCTGTCGGTCCCCGGCCCCCGCGCGGTCGATGGAGTCGACCGGTGTCGCCGATCTGGCGGATCGCTATGTCGACGAACTTTCCGGCGGTCAGCGGCAGCGCGTCTGGATCGCCATGGCCC